>NZ_CP108101.1:0-306456 GCF_036195325.1 Streptomyces sp. NBC_00234
CGCGGCGGGCTGACCCAAGAGCAGCGAACCCAGCTCGCCGAACTCGGAGTCGACTGGGCGGGAGGAACGGCATGAGCAGCAAGCTCTTATGCTGCGGGCCCGCTAGTGATGGACGGACCATAGGCCGTTCCAGAAAACTGGAACGGCTGGGACTGGGTCCGGTGGGGTTGCCGGGCTGCGGCCGGCTACCTGCTCGGGCGGCTGCGCCCGTGGCAGCGGGCGGGTGACTGGGCGGCCGGTCAGGTCCGCTTCACCGGGCTGTGGGTCCGGGCCCGGCTTCGGCCGCCAGGCCGTCGTCGTCCTGGTCCACGTCGTCACCACGCCGCGCACCAGCGGGCGCATCGTGCGAGCCCCGGCCAGCGAGACGCGGGCGCCGGTGCCGGTACGCGATCCGGAGTGGGTCGCCAACCGCTCCTGGGGAGAGCACGAGTAGACGGTAGGTCTCCGACTCCCTTACTGGCATTCGACTCGCTAGGACTTCGACAGGGCAAGGCCCGGACCAGATGTCCGGGCCTTCGTCGTGCCCAGGATCTTTTCTCCCGGTCGCTGCTGTCCGGGTGCCGGCTTCCGGCCCTACGGGGTGAAGGAGAAGCCGTGCCCGCCAGTACGAGACGCAAGCACCTGAGTCCTGCCACTGTCCCGCCCGCCATGTCGAACTCACGCCAGAGGCAGTACCGATGACCACCCGCCAGACACCCAGGGTGGCTTCGTTCACTTCAGCCGACAGCGTTTGTTCGTGGGTTCCGACGGCGTTCAGTGATCATCGACACTCTGAATGTTCATGAGAAATAGCGGCAGCGCCACCCTCTTGCCCATCCCACTCGTCGACCTGCTTCGCAGATCGACGCGATCGTTCTGCGGAAATGAAGCCGCGCTGTCTGCGGTAGAGCTGACACCATGCGTGTCATGGCAGATGACAGCACCAGTGGGTTTCGGGCGGGCCAGACGGGACTCATCGTCCGGATCCCGGAGGCAGAGCCGCCCGTCCGCAGGTGGCGTGAACGGCTCGACCCCTCAGCCCAGGCCGGGGTCCCAGCCCACGTCACCGTGCTCTTCCCGTTCCTCGACGAGAGCCGAATAGACGCGCTCGTCCACTCCGCACTCGCGGAGTTGGGCAGCCACCCGGCCTTTGACCTGCGGTTCGAGAGATGCGGACGGCTTCCGGAAGTGCTCTATCTCGTCCCCGAACCTGACACACAGCTGCGGCAGCTCACGGAGGCGATTGCTGATCGTTGGCCTGAGGCTCCGCCCTATGGCGGCCGATTCGCCGAGATCGTCCCGCACCTGACCATCGCTCAAGGTCAGGAGGACGCCGTCTTGGAGGAGATCGAGGCCGACCTCGCGGGCAAGCTCCCGTTCACCTCCCACGTCTCCTCGGTTGAACTCATCGTTCACGACGGGACGAAGTGGCAGGAACGGGCGTCGTTCGCACTCGGAGAATGAGGCCAGTCAAGAAGACCTGGCCAGGCCGCTGTCCGTTGGGCAGAGGCCCAGCAGAAGCCTCAGGTCAGCTGGCCTCAGCGTGTTCGGTGCGTGCGCGCGTGCTGGCGAGTCGGTAGGAGTCGGTGCCGGTCTCGATGATCGTGCCGTTGAAGGTGAGGCGGTCGACGATGGCCGCGCAGAGGCGTGGATCGCTGAAGGTCTTGGTCCAGCCGCCGAAGGACTCGTTGGAGGCGATGGCGACGCTGTTCTTCTCCTCGCGTTCTGTCAGGACCTGGAAGAGGAGTTCGGCTCCGCGGCGGTCGAGTTCCATGTAGCCGAGCTCGTCGATGCAGAGGAGATCAACGCGGCCGTAGCGGGCGATGGTCTTGTTCAGCTGCTTTTCATCTGCGGCCTCGACCAGCTCGTTCACCAGTTTCGTGGCCAGCGTGTAGCGGACCCGGTAGCCCTTCATCGCGGCCTCGGTGCCCAGGGCGATGAGCATGTGGGACTTGCCGGTGCCGGAATCGCCGATCAGGCAGAGCGGCTGACTCTTCTTGATCCATTCACAGCTGGCGAGGGTGTGGACGGTGGCGGCGTCGATGTTCGGGTGGCGTCGAAGTCGAAGGCTCGCAGGGACTTCTCCCTCGGGAAGCCCGCTGCCTTGATCCGTCGTTCCGAACGGCGCCTGGCCCGGTCGTCGCACTCGGTCATCAGCAGCTCGGCGAGGAAGCTGCGGTAGGTCATCTGGTCCTTGATCGCCCGGTCGGCGATCTCGTTGAACTCGTTGCGGATCGACGGGAGCCGCAGCAGGCGGCAGGCGGTGTCGATCGCCGCGTCGGCGGCCTGCTCGGTCAAGCCTCGCTGGCGGGGCAGGGTCACTGGACTTCTCCCTCATGATGGCCGCCGCCGCTGGTGCGACGGCGTCGTAGCAGTTGGTCGTAGGGGGTCACCGACGGCAGCGGCCGAGTGTCCGGCGGGAGGTGTGCCAGGCGCCACTCGTGCAGCGACGTGACGGTCGCCGGCGTCTCACCGGGCATCTGCGGAGCGGATGCGCCGACGACCGGCTCGTCCTCCGCCTGGGCGGCCTTGCGAGCCTCCAGCGCAACGGCATCAGCGGTCAGGTCGCCGGCTCGCAGGGCGGTGGCCAGGCCCGCGACCACGTGCTCGTGGGCGAGGTGCCGGTTCACCAGCAGGACCTCGATCAACGCCCGGGTGCCGTCCCGCTCGCCGTGGATCTTGCGGGCCTGGGCCCACCAGGCGTCATGGACCGGAGTGAATTTGCCCGCTGACCGGGCCTGTTCCAGGGCCGTGGCACCGGGGAACGCGCCGGGCTTGCGGATAAGGGCTTCGAGGTAGTGGTCCAGGTCCAGGCGGCAGCCGCCCTTCGCGATCAGCCTCTCGTGCCGGGCAACCTCCACGTTCCGGTCGTAAACCACCAGGTGAGAGGCGTGCAGGACGACGCGCACCCGCTTGCCGATGAGGCGGGTCGGGACCGAGTAGCGGTTGGTTCGGACGTTGATCTGGCTGTAGCGGTCGACCCGTGGCGTGAACAGCCGGCCCGTCTCGAAGGGCTCCTGAGGCAGCGGCATCAGCAGCGGCTGCTCGACGGCGAAGTACTCGCCGACGGTCCGAGGCCGCGAGCCGATCCGGCGGTGCCCGTCGTGCAGGTCCCACTGGTCGACCATCTCGTTCAGCTCGGCGAGGGAGTCGACTTCCGGGACCGGGGTGAAGTGGTTGCGGCGGAAGTAGCCGATCATTCCCTCGACGCCGCCCTTCTCATGGGCGCCTTCGATGCCGGGCCGGCAGTAGAAGCTCTCGATGCTGAAGTGCGAGCGGAAGGCGATCCACCGCTCGGTCTCCACCCTCGCCCGGCTCAGTCCGAGCACTTAAGCGACGGCCGACTTCAGGTTGTCGTAGCGGATCTTGGTCCGGGGAACACCGCCCAGCGTGCGAAGCGCGTGCACATGCCCTTCGAAGAACGCTTCCTGGCCGCACGAAGCGAACACCCGGTGAACGGCCTTGCCCGAGTAGGACAGGCGAAGCGAGAACAGGTAGCAGGTCACCAGCTCGCCGGCCAGGCGCACCGTCACGTCGCCGAAGTCGACCTCCGCCTCGTGACCGGGCAGGTGGGTCTGCGGCACGAATGCTTCCACCGGGGCCTTGCCCGAGGCCGCGAGGATCTCCGGTTTCCGATCGGAGACGTAGCGCCGGACCATCTGGTAGGAGACGTCGGCGCTGTGTGCTTCGACGAGTCGGTGGAAGATCCGGGTGATCGTGTGCCGTTGCTTGCGCGGTGCGTCGAGGTCCGTCCGCAGCATCTCGTCGATGACCGGCTTGTACGGATCAAGCGCGGTCCGCCGTGGCGGAAGCTTCTTGCGCGGCTCCGGCCAGACGGAGTCTGCGGCCTTCTTCACGGTCCGCCACGACACGTTGTACTTGCGCTCAAGCTCGCGCATCTTCATACCGGCACGGTGATCACGCCGGATCGCCGCGTACAGCTCGACCTTGGACATCTGCGGCATGACCAGGACCTTTCGCCAGGAGCATCCCGATGCTGCCCTGGCAAGTACCGCGGTGCTGTCGAAACTCGTGAACATCACCCGACCGTGGATCTGGGTGCCTCCCAAACCCGTGAACAACCGACGGCACTACTGGGGCTCTGGCTCATCTTCTGTGGAGCAGTGACGCTGCGTCCTGTCGAAACCCTGCTCACCCGACCTGGGTCCCAGTTGGCGCCCCTCCCGTCTCAGGGCCACGGCAGGCTTACTCCGCCGCGCGCCATCAGCTGCGTGCTCGTCGCGAGAGGATGGGGTGGTGATCCGCTATGACCCCGAGATACAGGCCCTGTACCGCCGCTATTGCCTCCCTGCGCGCCGCTACCTGAAGCTTGGCGGAGCGGTACTTCGCATGTCGCGCGAGGAGTACGAGCCATTCGTTCATGCCCTGGCCGCTGATGCGAGGGCTGTTACCGACGCCGAGCTCACCATCCTCTTCGAGGGCAGCTGGCGCGAGCGGCGCACCGCGGCATGGCTCGCCGCCGTCTCGCGCCGTGACCACTTCCGCGAGCGTCTGGGAGCGCTGCTGCTGGAGAGCGAGGTCTGCTTCGCGGGTGGGGCCTACAGCGTGGCGTTGGCGAGTTTCGGCACCGCGCGGGACGCCGACCTGCTCGCCGCTTACCTGGATCACTACCTGCATCGGCCCGACCTCGCCTACGACCAGCCGATAGCCATGGGCGCCCTGGCGTACACCGACTCCGTCCTGCACAGCGACCGGGCCAGCCGTTTCCTCCAGGAGGGCGGCCTGTGGCGGCAGTGGTTCCAGGACGCGCCCCACATGCACGGCGAGGACGGTATCTCCACCTACCTGGGCGGCATCCGCCTCGCTTGCACCGTCATCGACGAATGCGCCGACACCTGACCCCATCGGTCTTGTTCGCGTCGAAGACTCTGGCTCGTCGTCCTTGACGCGGCGACCCTCCGCCACGCCCACAGAAGTTGAGCCAGAACCACTACTGGTGAATAAAGCCACAGGGGTAAGCGCGACCAGCGACAGACGTTCGTCGTGTCCGTTGGGCCGCTGCGGGCGTGGGACCACGCGTCGGTGAGACCGGCGTTTCCGTCCTGAATCGGCAAATGGCAGGACGGACCATCTCCGACCGGGGTGGGCGGGTGTGGTGCGGTCCGTCGGTGCCAACTCCTCCATCCTCCGGCCGCCGGGATGGAAGCATGGCCCTATGGCAGACCTGCGTCGTAAACCGTCTCAAGAACCCTGTGTACCCACGCTCATCCTCGATACCTGCGTGGTCACCGCGCTGCCGTGGAACAGCACGGTCTGGGAGTTGTTCCGTGCCGTGCGCGCGGCCGGGACCGGGCGGATCGCCATCTCGGAGATGGTCCTGATCGAGCTGCTCGCTCAGAGGGGCCGGGAATACAGCTCGGCGCTCGACAAGGCCACCGCCGCCCATCAAGCCCTGTGGAAGCTGCAGTTCGTCGACATCGACGGGACACATGTCTGGCCGGCCGTCTACAGCCCGGAGGATTCTCTGCAGAAGTGGGAGGACATCTACCGCCAGACCATGGAGGTACTGCCCCTGACCCGGGAGGCTGCGGTGGAGGGCCTGCGCCGTGAGGCCCACCGACTGCGTCCTGCCCGGGCGTCCGGGAAGACGGCAACGGGCAGCAGGGACGCGGCGATCTGGATGACCGTGCTGGAGCAGGCGAAGGTTGATCCCACGTGCCCTGTGTACTTCGTCAGCAGCAATGTGACCGACTTTGGCCCGAACGGAAAGCTGTACCCCGACATGGCGGACGAGGTGAGTGCCGCCGGCGTAAGCATCGAATACCTCACCGACCTCGACGAAGCACTCAGTCGGATCAGCCGCCGCGAGGACCTCGCCCACGACGACGAGGGCCTGGCCGGGCGCGTCACCGCGGCGACAACGACGCAGGCTTTGTGGTCGTTCATCGTCGAGTCGATGGAGGGGCAGCAGGTCGCCGGCGCCGTCGTTGACTTCGACGATGAGGACCCGTTCGTCGAGTGGGAGTCCGCCTGGTCCGATTTGCAGGTGCGGATGATGGAGGTCTCGTCCTGGAGCGACGAGGCCTCCTACGCCGTCGGAACGGCCGACAGCCCGGGCAGCCCGGTCAGGACCCTGGCCGTCACCGTGAGCATCCTGGTCGGCGGCGAGGCACGGCGCTGGACCCGGCGCATGGGAACCGGTGATGTGGAGCCCGTCGCCTTCGCCATCGACCTACGCCTTCTGTTCGGTCACGGCTCCATCAGCGTCGCATCGGCCGGCGAACCGAGAACCTTCACCGCCGCGGAAGACGATGCCGCCACCGCCATGGCGGTCCGGCTGTGCGCGGATCACGGATAGTCCGTCCCCCGGCGCCCCCAGCACCAGGAAGCGCTCTAGCGTCCAAGGCGCGTCAGCGGAATGGCCCACCATCTCGTGTCAGTAGCCAGCCATCGCCATAAGCCAGAGACCCGCAAGAGGAAGCCGTAACTGATCAACCGTCACTACACCGGATCATCGACATGAAGCCAGCGCATCGCAGCTGCGGCTCCGTCTCCCGTCCCGACGGTCACGCGCACGACGAAGGGGGCCTGAGCAAGGCACAGGCAGCGTTCCAGCGGGGTCTGGCGGCCCTCAGGCAATGGTGGAGCGAGAGGCGACCGGCCGGTGCCAAGGGGGCACAGCGAAGAGATCACGGTCGACGGCGAGGCAGAGCCAGTGATCGTGCAGCTGGGCGTTGGATCTCCAACACCAAGACCAGGCGCGACAAACTCACCCAAGAATGGCAGCAGCAGGTGTCAGGCCCATTCCATGCCGAGCCCTCGTAGCGCGCTGGGCTGTTACCTCCAGGCGAAGGTCCCCCAAGCGGTGTTCCTCCAGCGCCCGCAACTGCGCGCTGGTCAGGCTGTAGTGCAGGTGAGGCCGTTCCACGCAGTCAGGGCGGAACGCCAGGGTCACCGCGGCCGCGCCCAGCCGGCCCCGGTGTCCGTCGCCGTACGGCGCGTAGAGCGCGGTCTCCAGGATCAGCACCCTTCCGGCCTCGGCGGCCGCCGGGGTCTTAACCTCCAGTTGCAGGCGCAGGCCGTGCGCGCCCAAGTCCTTGAGAATCATCAAGCCGTTGTCCCGGTGGCCGATGGCCAGGGACCCGATGGGCGCATCGAAGCGCAGTTCGTCCATCCTGGAGTGCCTTCCTGGTGGTTCGTATGCCGGGCCGATTCTCCACTCCCAGCCCGGGACGCCGCCCGGCATTTACTGCAACGACGCGGGCCCCGGCCGATGCACGCTCCTGGCCAGGCGCGGGGTCCGTCTCCGACCCGCGGGACGGCCCACAAACGGCCCGTCGAAGAAACGTCTTTGGCCTGCATCGATGTCGGAAGCCACTGATAGCATCCGCGCACTTGCGCGGAGGACACACGTTCCTTCGTGGGGAGGGGAACACCACATGGGCCTTCATGCCCTCAGACGCGAACGTCTGGCCACGGCAGTCACGGTCGCGGCGCTCGCCGTTGGCAGCGTCACCGCCTACCCGCTGATCACGGCAGCACCGAGCAGCGCCGCGACGCTCGCCCCCTGGGGTACAGCGACACCGATCACCGGCACCGGGGTCGACACCTCCGTGAATGAACTCGTCACCGCGACCGATGGCTCGGCCGTCGCCGTCTGGAACCAGTTCGCCAGTACCAGCAGCAACGAGCGGAAGCTGTACGCCGCCGTCCGCCCGGCAGGCAGCGACACCTGGGGAACTCCGGCACTGCTGGCGACAACTCCGACGGAGGGCGGATCCGTCGAACTGCATGCCTCCGCTGACGGCACGGTCACCGCCGTGTGGGTGGAGTTTCCCGACTCGCCCGCCCCAGGGGCGGGCCCGCTGAACATCCGGATCGTCAGCTCGGTGCTGTCGGCCGACCACTCCGCCTGGTCCGTCCCTGTCGAGCTCGTAGGGAAGGACGAGGCCTGGACCGACGGCGGCATCGACCTTGCCGAGGCGTCCGACGGCTCACTCACCGCGGTCTGGGGGACCAGGGCTACGTCCACCGGCAAGCTGGAGGTCAGTACCGCGACCCGAGGCCCGGACGGCGCCTGGAACGACCCCGAGCAGATCAGTACTGCCGTGGCGGACGGGGCCAACACAGCCGCGAGCCCGAGCGTGGCCGTCGCCGCCGACGGTACGACCGTCGTCGTCTACGACCAGCGGGCCGGAGAGGCTGCCTCGCTGCAAACGGTCACGAGAGCGGCTGGATCCACCGCTTGGACGGCTCCGTCCGCGGTGACCGGCACCTACCAGTCGGTGACCGCGCCCCAACTTTCAGCTGCGGACGACGGCTCGCTGACCCTCGCCTGGGAGGGGCACGCCAACGAGTCGCAGGCGGCCATCTATACCGCCACTCGCGCTGCTTCGGGGGGCGCCTGGTCGGCCCCCCAGGCCGTGACCAACACGGACTCGCTGGTCGAGACACCTGAGCCTCTGATCGCCCCCAATGGCGAGGTGACCCTCGTCTGGGTCGACTACACCACCACCTACGGCACCCGCACCACCACCCGCAGCAGCAACGGCACGTGGTCGGCCGTACGGACCCTGTCGACCAGTTACGTGCCCGAGCAGTACGACGTCGCCATAGGCGACGACGGCACCGTCCACGCCCTGTGGACCCAGGTCAGCAGCACCGGGCGCGTCCTGATGGAGTCCGCACGCAGCGGCGGCACGTGGACCACCGGCACCCAGCTCCCGGGCTCCGCCACCGCCTACGTCCGCGGCCAGGTCTCCGTCGGACCTGACGGGGGCGCCACCGCCATCTGGGCCGGCGCCACCAGCGTCAGCAGCGTCAACCGGCTCTATGGATCCCGGACCGTCTGGCCCACACTCGCCGTCAGCGGATCCGCCGTCCCGGCGACAGCCGCCCTCGTGGGCAGCACGGCCTCCAGTAGCGCCTGGGCTCCGGTCTGGCAGCTCAGTCGCCCCACCTCGTCGTGGTCGCTGACCCTGACCGACCCGGCGGGCAGAACCGTACAGACCCTCACGGGCAGCGCCGACGGCCTGAAGGCAGCGGCGAGCTGGAACGGCCGTACGAGCAAAGGCGGGTACGCACCCAACGGACCCCTGACCTGGACACTGCGCGCAACCCAGTCGGGCGCAGCCACAGCGGTGAAGCTGGCATCCGGCACGCTCACCGTCACCGGTGGCGCCGCCGTGGCCCGTGACTTCAGCGGCACCTCGGCGACCCCCGACGGCACCGGTGATCTGCTCACCCTCAATTCCTCGGGCACTCTGACGTACCAGCTGGGCAAGCGCACCACGGGAACGTTCTCCGGAAAGGCCAGTGGCGGCGGCTGGGCCACCTCCGTCAAGGCCCTGCCGATCGGGGACCTCAGCGGCGACCGCTGCAACGACGTTCTCGTACGCCTGAGCAGCGGCTCGCTCCGCCTCTACAAGCCGGGCTGCGGCAAGGCTGTCACTCCGGCTACGTCGTACACCTCGCTCGGCACGGCCTGGGACCAGTACAACGTCGTCACCTCCCCCGGGGACATCTCGGGCGACGGTAGGCCCGACGTGATCGCCCGCAACTCCTCCACCGGAGCCCTCTACCTCCACAAAGGGACGAGCTCCGGCACCCTGGCCACGCGCGTGAAGCTGGCCACGGACTGGTCCGGATACAAGAAGATCGTCGGTGTCGGGGACCTGAACGGCGACGGGTTCGGCGACCTCCTGGCCCAGACTGGCGCCAACACCCTGTACCGCTACAGCGGCACCGGAACAGGCACGTTCAAGGCTCGCGTGAAGCTGTCCAGCAACTGGGGCGGCTCGTACAACACGGCCGTCGGCGTCGGCGACATCACCGGTGATGGCAAGGCGGACCTCGTTTCGCGCGACAGCGCGGGCAACGTCTACCGGAACAACGGCGACGGCAAGGGATTCTTCGGCTCCCGTACCCAGATCGCCACGGGCTGGTCGGGATACAAGTCCCTCTCCTGACGACCGCACACCAACGGGAGCCCGGGACCCCACAGTCGCGGGCTCCTATTTAGACGTCGTTTCTTATGGCTTGATCGTTCGTTGAACCGTGCATGATGAATCTGGTTGAGCGGTTGGTGCCAGACGAGTTGTGAGTGCTGTTCCGGCGGGTGGTGCCGCCCACGGAGGCGAAGCGTCCGCAGGGTGGGGGCCGGCGGCGGGCGGGTGATCGTGAGGCCCTGGCCGCGATCATCTTTGTCGCCACCTCAGGCTGCACTTGGCGGCAGCTCCCGCCGTTGTTGGGCCCGGCCTGGCCGTCGCCCTGGAGAGGAACACGCTTTACCCGGGCTCGCCAGTGAGGCAGGCGTGGCAAAGGCATCGGTCCGGGTGCGGACTGTACGGCGCCGTCTCGGCGCGGTACTGGCGCGCATACCGCTCCAGCGTCGCGGAGGCGTCCGCTGCGTAGTCCGCGCCGAGTCCACGTTCGCGTCCTGCCTCACGCAGCCGCTCCAAGACGCGCGGGGCGTGAACGAGCTTCGGCCGGAAGCCGTGGAGGTGGCGCGTCGCCGTGTCGATGACGATCCACCGACTTGTGTGCCGCTCACGTCCGACCACCGTGACCCGATCGCCTCCCGGACCCCAGTACGCATCGGCCACGTACACCTTCGCCCCGCCCTTGAAGCACTTCGTCCCCGGGCGCAGTTCCTGGCCGCCGACTCCGCATCGACGCCAGGCCACAACGTTCGCCGCCACCAACCAGGCCGGCTCCTGCCGCGGGACATCGGACTCGTTCACACGCCCCGCCCTCCTCGCGGACACCCTGCCGGATCCGCAGCACAGCACTCCACATGGCGTTGGCCGACAGCTGTGGTGCTCAACCGTGTAGCTGGTCAGCAGAGTGGCGGGACGCACGCCCATCGTGGCGAGGTCATTGGCGTTCTCGACCAGGTTGTCGAGCGGGCCTGATGACGATGAGCATAGTGGCCCGCTCGACCAGGGAGCAGGGCAGGTCGCGTGCGGCAGGTTACGGAACCAACGCGGCTCCTGCGCCTGAGGGGTGAGACTTCGGAAAAATCCCCCAACGCCACAGGAGCCTCGTGCGTCACGGGGGTCGAGCCCGTCACCCGATCAGTGGCCACGCTGAAAGAGCTCAGTAGGTCAGCGCGTCCTCGGCGGTACCGAAGAAGCTGGTGACCTGGCTGTCGTTGACCGTGACGGGGCCATCGTTGACCGGAACGGTCATCGGGCTCTCGGAAGCGGCGAGTGCCACTTCCACCTTGTCGGCGCTCTTGCCACCCGCGGTGTCGGCGCGCGAGAACATGATCCCGGCATACGCGCTCTCGCCGGGCTTTAGAATCCAGTCCTTGCCGGCGGGTCCCATGTACCCGGCGGCGCCGTCGAGCCCCGGAATCGTGATCACCAGCTCGTTCGGTGACAGCAGACAGGGGTTGCTGCCTTTGTTGCTGGCGGTCAGCAAGGCGTGGTTGACCGGCCTGGACGCGACGGTGACGTTGTAGGTGAGGTCGGCCGTCTCGCACATGCCGACACCTCCGTCCTGATCGTCGTCGGCCCCGGGCTTCGGCGACGGCGGCGGGGTGCTGGGGCTGTCGGAGGACTTCCCGCTGCCGCTGCCACCGTCACCAGGGTCGGCGGACGAGGGCATGTCGGTGCCCTCGTCCGTACCTGTAGCGGAAGGGCTCGCGTGCGTGCCCGGGGTGGCCACGTCGTTCTCGACGTCACCGTTGCATGCGGTCAGGGCCAGGATGCCGATCGACAGAGCGGCGAGCGCGGCGGTGGTACGGCGTGAACGAGCTGTGTGAGCCATGCGAAGTCCCCCGGGATTCGGAATGTCCCGGTGATCGTGCCTCATGGGAGCGGTGTTGCCGATTGATCGCACCGAGCGGGAGCGGTCTTCGAACAGGTTCGTGACATTGTGACGGCGGCCGTGGCGAGGGAGTACCCGGCATCGAGCGGTGGCCGTACACGCGGCCGGCCCGGCTCGGCGAGGCCCTGAGCAGGGTGAGGTCGGCGTTCACGGCGGCGCGGTCGAGATATGGGCGACAACTGGGCCCACCTGTGCACAGTGGCAAAGAACGGATCGACCCCATGGACGAGCTGGGTGCCGATCCAGGCCGAGCGGCTCCGTACTGGGGTTGGGGGAACCTGCCGGATCAGTACGCCCGCCGCTCGGACAAAGACGACGGGGAGGCCCGCACGCCGGAGCGTCCTTCCCGCAGCGGCCTAGGCCGTGTCGAAAGTGGATCTTGAGCGATGGATGATCACGGTTCATGGGGCGGGGAGATCTCACGGACGAGCAGTGGGCGGTGTTGGAGCCGTTGTTGCCGAAGGGGACGAAGGCGGGGCGGCCGCCCGTCTGGCCCCGGCGGCAGTTGATCGACGGTATGCGGTTCCGTGTCCGTACCGGTGTGCCGTGGCGGGACGTGCCTGTCGAGTACGGGCCGTGGGGCCGGGTCTACGACCTGTTCCGCCGGTGGCAGCGGGACGGCACCTGGCAGCGGATCCTCACCCGGCTCCAGTCCCTGGCCGACGCGAAGGGAGCGATCACGTGGGACCTGAGCGTCGACTCCACCGTGTGCCGTGCCCACCAGCACACGGCCGGGGCCCGAAGGCAGGGTGACCTGCAGAAGGAACCACCCGGCGGTGTCTTCACCGAGCCGGTCGATCACGGGCTGGGACGCTCACGCGGCGGGTTCACCACCAAGCTGCTCCTGGCCGTCGAGCAGGGTCAGAAACCCATGTCGATCGTGGTGACCGCAGGGCAGCGCGGCGACTCGCCGCAGTTCGAACCGGTGCTGGAGAAAGTCCGCGTGCCCCGCATCGGACCGGGCCGACCGCGCGTCCGCCCCGATCGCGTGCGGGCCGACAAGGCGCGCAACCGCCAGAAGCGAGGCTACCGCGGCGGCCGGCCACCACGTTTCGATCCGGTCGACTACCGCAAGCGCCACGCGGTCGAGTGCGGGATCAACCGCCTCAAGCGCCACCGAGCCGTAGCCACCCGCTACGACAAGCTCGCGGTCCGCTTTGAAGCCACTGTCCTCGTCGCAGCCATCAACGAGTGGCTGTGACCAGCACGCTGCTACCACTCGTAGTCCTGGGCCAGCTCCCCCCAACGAATGCTGCGAAGCGCGAGGTCGGCATCCTCACCCGCCGGTACCTCCGGTGCTGGCTGGAACCAGGCGACGACGAGAGTGGAACCGTCCATTGCCGGATCGAGCGCCGTGGAGCCGAAGACACCGACGCAAGCCACGGAAGGCAGCACCTCAACGGGACCGAAGGCGCCTGCGGTCTCATCCGGGCACTCGCGCGAGGGCGGAACGAGATGGACCGGCAGGGAGGGAAATGCATGCTCGGCCTGCCGCTGGAGCCAGCTGACCTTCAGGTCGTTGATGCGCTTGCACGGGTAGCCCTCCAGCATCCCCCCGTAGGTCGAAGACATCCGTAGCTCGGTGAGCCGGATCGAGCGACCCGACAAGAGGACTATGTGACCCAGTGACATGCCGACACCCTATGCACACGGTTCACTTCCGATACACGGCCTAGGTCTCGGTACTCACCACTCTGGGACCGTGACCCCTGCCGCCGCGAACGGGTCCAGCAGCACCCGGTACTGCTCCTCCGTCAGTTTCGTACGCTTGCAGACAGCGCGCGCGGCGATCGAGCAGGCGGGCTTGATGTCGAAGCAGAGGTCCGGGCGGAAAGCGTCCAGTTCGTGGGTGCGGCGCAGGAGAGCGGTGCGGACGGCACGTTCGATCGCGGAGTTCTCGGACGCGGAAACCCTGGTCGCATGGCTGGCATCGCGGCCGCCCATGCTCCAGCGATCGAGGGAGTCCTCGTACAACGCGGCGAGCGCCGCCGGCGGCAGAGCCGTGGACTCCTCAATGAACCGTGCAGTGGCTGCCTCCATGCCCCGTCCCTCCCAGATCTCGGCCAGGGCACCCACACTACGGCGCGGATCGGACAGCCCACACCACTCCCAGCATTACTGAGTACTGGTAGCCAAACCTGTCGGTGATCGGCTTCCCCTCCCGGCGCAGGGCAAGCAACCGGCGCACGTAACGCCCGAACAGCCACAGCGGGCAACCCGGTCCATCCGAAACCCGGTGCCACTCCTCCTGCTCCTGAACCACGCATCGAGCACACCAACCACCCACCGGCCGAAGGATAGGAACTCACGAAACTGAGACAACGTCACCCGTCACGCGATAACACCCCAAGACAGGCCACCTACCCTGATCTCTCACCCCATGACAGTAAATCCGCACCGCAAGAAAGGCCGCTGACCAGCAACAAATCCTCACAAGCAACGGTCTCTCACAACCACTGTCCCGAACCCGAGAGATCGCAGCCGGAAAGTGACACCGAGCCGGAGCAGCGGTTGCTGCTGCGGTTCGGGGCGCACCGCGACCCTGTTCTGGTCGCGCGGCTGGTGCAGTACAACCTGATCGGGCCGGAGCACGCGAACTGGAAGGCCGGCCACCGGGCGGCCGTTGCGTACCGGGAGCGGGAGAGGGTCTCGCGGTGCCGTATGACCACGTCGAGGGCGGGGGTGGCGAAAGTGGGGGGCGGGTATCCGCCGGGGAGATGGCTGTCGGACCAGCGCAGGGCGATGCGGGCCGGAACCATGCTGGCGGAGCGGGCGCAGGACCTGGAGGTGCTGGGCATCGTGTGGGAGCCGGCGGACGCGGCGTGGGAGGAGAACCTCGGTGCGGCCAGGGCGTACTTCGAGGCGTACGCGACGCTGGCCGCTCCGGTCACGGCCGCGATCATGGACCGGCCGGTGGGCCAGTGGTCGGCGAACGCCCGGAAGGTCGGCGGGCTCGGGAAGGACTCCGCCCGTGCGGGCCGCAGGGCGGCGCTGCTCGGGGCGATCGATCCGGACTGGCCCGTCGACTGGCAGCGTCACTACGCCGCCCTGGCGGGCCTTGTGGCGCCCGGCAGCGTGCTCGCGCATGTGGAGCCCGGGTCGATGGTCCACGGGATGGACGTGGGCCGGTGGCTCGCCACACAACGGGAAACTGGGACCGGCTCGCCGTCGGGCAACGCGAGCGCCTGGCCCGGCTCGGTGTGAAGCCCGCCCCACGATCGGCGGGCCCGGCCCGCAAGACTCGGAGCGACCGGGGAGCAGCGGGCGGTGCGTTCGAGCGCGGTATCGCCGCGCTCACCCAGTACAAGGAACGGGAGAGGACGGTCGTCGTGTCGAGGTCCTGGGAGGGGGAGCTACCCGACGGGACAACTGTCCGGCTGGGCGTATGGCTCTCCAACACCCGCAGCAGGCGGGCCGGCCTGACCCAGGAACAGCGAACCCACCTCGCCGAACCCGGAGTCGACTGGGCGCAGTAGCAGGGCGGGGGGCGGTCCGGTTCGGCCGCCGCTCCCCACCCCGCCCGGTCATCCGCGTGAGGGTGGGTTGGAGCTGGTTGCCGGTTCATTCAGACAGGGCGGCTCGGCGCCGGTGGAGGAGCCGTCTCCGACGCCGAAGAGGAAGGCGAGCAGTGCCAGGGCAAAGGCAGCGGCCCCCAGAGCTGCCAGCAGGTCACCGCTCGCGGCTGACCTGGCGGTTGACTGCTGATTCTTTGTACAGCGGTAGACGAGCCCACCGACGGCGCAGGCGGCCGCGAAGAGCAGCGCATTCTCCGCGGAGATGTACAGGTTCACCCGAGGCCTTAGGGTCCGTGGGGCCCCGATTGCGGGAGCCCCTCGCGAGAGGTAAGAACCTCTTCCGCAGTGAGCCCTGACTAGGTCTCGAATCGCCTATGACGTTGTGACGTCAGCCGGAAAAGGTTTTTAAACCTCCCGGGCCAACTGGGCTCCAGGATCCTGCAGTCCGCGCCTGTGCGTGGATCCGAGCACTGCTCTGGGCGCCAAGCCTACCGAATCCCGGGGGCATATCCTCCGCACCCGTGCAGGCCGGTTGGCTCGCACGTCGCGCCTCCGAGGAACGTGCCCTCAGCCGTACCAGAAATCTGGAACGGCGACGGCATCGTGGCGTCTCCGGGCGAGTTACGGCTGCGGCGGTGTCGGCGTGCGGGTGTGGCCTGCTGTCGGGGTGGTGGAGCGGCATCTTGCCGCGATCGGGGAGACGCGGGGCTCGACCGCGCCCGATGGGAGCGAGCACCGGACGGGGGTGTGGACCGTGAACCAGAAGCAGCGCCGCGACCGGCTCGACCCCGGGCAACTGCGCGCGCTCGCCGAACTCGGCATCGACCGGGCCCGGGAGAAGGCGTGCCTCGCCAGCCCGGCCGTCATCTCACAGGCTGTCCTGTGACACCGAACCCTGACCGTTTGCCACTGAAGATTGGCCGATGGTCCGTAGGCAGGATGTAGCCATGGAATACGAAGTGCCGTTGTCCGGAGGACGCATCACCTCGGGCGTAGTCAGGGTCGGCAACACCGTCCGGAGGCCGGCCACCGCGTCGTCCTCGTTCGTCGCCGAGCTGCTTGGTGCCCTCCAGCGGAAGGGCTTCGCCGGCGCTCCGCGTCACCTCGGGTTCGACAGGGCCGGTCGGGAGATCCTCACCTACCTTCCCGGCCACGTGCCGACCCGATTCAAGCGTTGGACCGATCCCCAGGTGGCTGCCGCCGGCTCCCTGCTCCGCGCCTTCCACGACGCCACACGTGGCAGCCGCCTGGCCGGTCGGCACCCCGTGGTCTGCCACCACGACCCGGGGCCGAACAACACGGTCTTCGCAGACGACGTGCCGGTCGCCTTCATCGACTTCGACACCGCTGCCCCCGGCGATCCCCTCGAAGACCTCGGCTACATGATGTGGACCTGGTGCATCTCCTCCAAGCCTGACGCTCCGCCCGCTACCGTCCAGGCCGCTCAGGTACGCGTCCTCGCCGACGCGTACGGGCTCGACGCCACCTCCCGCTCATGCCTCATCGATGCCGCGCTCGACCGCCAGACCCGCAATGCCCAGTGGTGGCGCAGCCACCTCGCGGGCCCTTCCCCGCACGTCGCCGACGACCACGAGATCGCCGGGCGAGTCCGGTGGTCTGAGCGGGAGTACGCCTACACCTCAGTCAACCGCACGACCTTCGACGCAGCTCTGGACTGACAATCCGGCGTTCTGGCTGCGATCTCTCGGTTTCGTGCCAGTGGTGCTTGAGGCGATCGCAGCACCGTTCCACTACGTTGCGACGTTTGTAGAGTTGCTTGTCGAAGGCTGACGGGCGACCGCCGAGGCTGACGCGCCGGAGTCGGTTGCGGGCCTGGTCGGCCCGCTCGGGGATGGTGTGGCCGATGCCGCGCTGCCGAAGCCAGGTACGGATGGCTCTGGAGCTGTAGCCCTTGTCGCCCAAGACGTGGGCAGGCCGCACTCGGGGCCGTCCCGGGCCGATGCGAGGCACTCGTATCGCTGCCATCACGTTGGTGAACTGGGTGCAATCGGGTGGGGTGGATGCGGCAGGGCTGGGAGCGGTGTCGGGATTCGCGCGGGATGCGAAGCACTACGGAGTTCGGGCGTCGTTCTGGCTCTGTAGCCTTGATCAACATCGTTCAGTCTTGATGTCGCTCGTGCGTTCGTTCTGAGCGATGGCCGGGCCAGGGCGACCGTTCCCTCTCGTCCCTCTGCTGACGGGAGGGAACGTCCGGTGATGCCGTGCCAGGGAGGGGCTGTGGTGTTCGCTTGAGCTCTGCGAACCCGGAGCGGCCAGATCCTCCCCTCGCGCTGGAGAGTGTCGTGATGGGCGGGTATCGGTACCCGCGAGCAATCACTACGAGCTGGGGATCTCCCTGACCAGGCGGGAGGTCCAGTTGCACCAGATGCGGCCGGGCAGGAAGGGGCCGCCGACCTCGTCCAGGTGGTCTTCGACGTAGGGGATGCTCGAGTCGCAGACTTCAATGCCCTGGTCGAAGAAGCTGGTCTGTTCGGGGTCCGCCTGGAAGCTCCAGCGCGGGTTGTAGGAGGCCGGCCGGGGGATGATCCGCGTGAGCACGTGGGGCTCGTCGTCGGTTTCGCCGCTGATGAGCGCGCGTGCGTGCGCGATTTCCTTACTGCTCGTCAGCTTGATGACGAACTCCTCGCGCGTGATGTCGGTCATCACGAAGTACGCCGGGTCCGACGCGGCCGCGCGCACCGACCCCTGCAGTGGAGTGCTGGCCTGAGAGGGCTGCGCCACGGTGAAGGCGAGCACGCCGGCGGCGGCCACGCTGGCTGCCTTGGTGAACACATGTCGCATGAGGGGTCTCTTCCCGTTCCAGGTCGTCGCACCGATCGCGACTGACTACTGAGAGTATTGAATCAGTAACTTGGTGTGATCGAATTGATCTCAGCGTTTGAGTCGCGGGTGACGTTCCCCCTCGCAGCTCACAGCGTCCCGGGCAACATCGCCTTCACCACGCTCCGGCCAGGCCGCCAGGGGCCCCGGATCACGCCATGGCGCGGGCGTTACTCAGTGCCACACCCCACCCGGCCGTAGCTATACGAGAACAGGGCCATCTACTCGTCGAGCCGCGGTGCACCAGTCCCGCCTCGGCCGCCAAGGGCATCTGAAAGAACGTCAGCACGTTCACAAAGGCGCGATTACCGCATAACAGGAATTCGAACCAAAACGCGACACTTAGGTGTATCTACATGGTCGGGTGCCCGACCTCGGATAGGTAGTGGATCTCCCCTCTTCCCTGACCGAGGAGCCCTCGTGCTTTGTCGTCGTGCCCTGGGCGGGCGTGCCGTGGCAGCGTTCACCGCCGCAGCCTCCGCCGTACTCACCTTCACCGTGCCCTCCGGCGAGGCGGCCGCCGCCGACCAACTGCATACCCAGCGGCAGGCGAGCCGGCCCGCCGCGAACGGTGACGCGATCAGCTCGGAGCCGGCCGTGTTCTACCTGGACCCACTCAAGGCGATCAAGGTCAACGCGAGCGTGCACCGGATCATGTACCGCACCACCGACCGCACCGGGAAGGCCATCGCCGTCACCGGCACCGTGCTCAGCCCCACGACTCCCCGCGCCGGCCAGCGCCCGATCATCGCCTTCTCCCCCGGCACCCAGGGCCTGGCCGACAAGTGCGCCCCCTCCCGGCAGCTCGCCGACGGCACCGAATACGAGGCGCTGCCCATCAAGAAGCTCCTCGACCAGGGCTACGCCGTGGTGGTGACCGACTACCAGGGGCTCGGCACGCCCGGAGTCCACACCTACCTGGACCGCGAGGCGCAGGGCCGCGCGGTCCTGGATGCGGTCCGGGCGGCCCAGCGTCTGGACGCCGTGGATCTGCCGGACGCCGGTCCGGTCGCGCTCTACGGCTACTCCCAGGGCGGCGCCGCGGCAGCGTCCGCGGCCGAGCTGGCCCCCACCTACGCGCCCGAGCTGAAGATCAGGGGCGCGGTCGTCGGCGCTCCGCCCGCGGACATGACCAAGGTGGCCGCGAGCATGGACGGCTCGGCCTACGGGGCGTTCTTCAACTACGCCCTCTCCGGGCTCGCCACCTCGTACGGCATCGACATCGGCCCGTACCTGACCGCCCACGGCAAGCGCGTGACGAACGACCTGCGGGACAACCTGTGCACGACGCAGGCCCTCGCCAAATACCCCTTCCTCAACTCGCGTTTCCTGACCGTCGACGGGCGCCCCCTGACCGAGCGCCTCGGACGCGCCCCCTGGGACACCATCGTGGCCGAGCAGCAGCTCGGCAAGCGCAAGCCGGCCGTGCCCGTCCTGCTCTCCCACAGCTCCCTGGACGACGTCGTCCCCCAGCAGGTCGGCAAGAACCTGGCCGCCGACTGGTGCCGCCTGGGTACAACAGTCAAGTTCTCCAGCAACACCGTCCCCGGCCACATCGCCGCGGCCGAAGCCACCAGCACCGAGGGCCTGCCCTGGCTCGCCGACCGATTCCTCAACAGGACCGCACCCACCACCTGCTGAACCCGGCGTTCCCCCTCTGCCCCGCCTCCGCAGAGGGGGCATCGCACCTGACGGCTCAAGCCGGGTCTGCCTCGGGGCAGCGCGAACCAGCATGGTCGAAGCTTCGTCGCTGCCCCGGGGGCGGCCCACGCGGCGTCCTCGGCGGCGGCGCGCCCCACCGCGGTGCCAGATGCCGAGAGCGCTGCACCGGTCGAACGGCAGTCGGTAGGAGAGGCAGGGGTCAAGGGATGCGTATGGTCCAGCTCTCGGGGCGGACGTCGATCACGGGCATGCCGGCGGCGAGAGCGGCGGCGATGCCCTCGTCGGTGTTCTCGAAGGCGAGGCATCGCCGGGGTGGGGCGGCGAGCTGTGCGGTGGCGTGGAGGTAGGCGTCGGGGCAGGTTTGAGACGGGTGACGTGTTCGCGGGCGACGACGATCGGGAAGAGGTCGGCGAGGCCGTTCGCGGTGAGGCCGATGCGGACGACCTGCCCGTCGTTGGCCGAGGCCACCGCCAGCAGCAAGGGACGTCACCGGAACCCCGACACCTACCGCCGTCAGATGACCCGGCAGCTGGTCGTCCGGCGTGCCATTCGCATCAATTATTCGAACAGACGTAGCATTACAGTGCGCCCAAGAACGTTGCTCCTCTCGACTTCCCGCAGGACCTCCGCGACTCCCAGGAAGCTCTGCACCGCACCCGCGCCGCGTACGAGCAGTACGCCGCGACGCTGCCGTGGTCGGCCGAGCCGATGCCGGGCTGGGAGGGCAGCAAGCAGCTCCACTCCGACTACCGGCCGTCGAAGCCCAGCAGTCCCGGGGACACGGAGGAGCAGCGGGTGGAGGTGGCCCGTTTCCGGGCTGAGCTGCTGGAGCTCTCTGCCGTCGTGTCGACGCATGCCTTCTGGGCGCAGGTGGAGCGGGGCGACCTGGTGCAGGCCCGTATGGCGCTGAAGCATGCCCATGAGGAGGCGGCGGGCGAGGGGGTAGTGGTGGCTGACCCGACTCAGATATCTCGCCTGGACAAGCTATTGATCACCCGCGAGTACCTGCGGTTCCAACTGCAACGGCTGGATGAGGCGATCCGGGATCTGAAGGCCCAGGAGGTTCGCGACCGGCATCGTGCGGAGCAGGCGCGGGCGGATCAGGGGGTGGAAGATCCAGCCGCAGCGCGGTGAGGCGCCGCCCGTGCTGCACCGTGGCGGCTGTGCGACCTACAAGGAGCGGAGCGGGCAGTTGCTCGACCGTGCGCAGGCGCGGCTGGCGGTGACGCACGAGACGTACGTCGTCATGTGCGAGATCTGCACCCCGCAGACGGATCTCACAGACGGATAGAGGGGGTGGCAGCGGGAGCATGTCGGGGTGAGCTCCAGGCGGTGCCGGCAGCGGTCCTCCAGTGGCTGCTCCGGCTCGCGCGACCCCTGGGCGACCGGCTCGTTGAGCGGGCATGAGTCGATCACTCCGCGCCCTGGCCGTGGGCCTTACCGCTGCTGCCCTGGTCACCTCGATGGAGGTCTCATCGCTTGGAACATGGAGCAGAATTCCCACTGTTCGGTGTAGCGGGTCGCGCGGGTGCGGGAGTCGTCGGCCGCCTTGGTGAACGCGTCCTGGAGGTGGCGCAGCCGATCGGCCGTGAGATCGAGGGCTTCCACGTCAGTGCGGGAGTCCCTCAAGGCCCGTTTCGGCGGACTGAGTGCGCCGGCCATTCGCTTCCTGAAACGCCCTCACGAATGACACCTGACGAGCCTGAGCACCCGGCCTGGATCGGCTGGCGCTCAGGCCCGGCTCCGGGCTCTCGCCCGTTGATGGACGCGATCGTCCTCACCGCCCACAGGTCTCGCACGGTGGATACGGGTCTGTGTGCAGCCTTCCCTTGGCCCGTCTCTACCCCCAGGCCCAGTTGGAGTGTCGGCGGGCTGTGGCGATGGCCGGTCGGGCGGTCTTGGGGCGCGGCTGGAGCCGGTTGCGTACCCGAGGCTTCGTGGTGGGTGTGCTGGTGTCGGTGAGGGTGCGGATGCGGTCGGTGAAGCCGGGGGCGGGCAGGGGCAGGTCGAGGCCCTCGACGTGGCCGACTGCGGCGGGAACGTAGTCCAGTACCGCGCCGACCGCTGCGGGGACGGCGGCGAAGTCGCTCTTGAGGGCCCCGAGGATGCGCAGCGCGGTGGGCAGCATGCTGGCGTCGGTGGTTGTCATGGCGCTGAGGGCGTCGCCGACCACGCCGGGCACGTCGTTCGGGGCCAGGTCGGATTCGGTGTTGGTGGGGTCGTCGGTGGAGGGGAGATCGCTCTGGATCTGTTCGGTCTGTTCGTGCCACCAGCGGGCTTCGCCCTGTTCGCCGAGCGCGAGGTGGTGGAGGTAGAGGCAGTAGGAGGCGACGGGGTCGCCGGCTCCGGCGGCGTACTGCCACCAAAAGCGGGCGTTCTCTTCGGACTCGCCGAGTTGGAGGATGCAGCCCAGGACCCGGGCGCCGGGCGGTTCGGGGAGCTGTGGGGTGAGGAAGGTGTCCAGGGTGGCGAGGGCTGTGTTGCGGGTGACGACGGTTTCGCAGAGGGTCTGCAGGTTCCGCGCCGCTTCGTGTTCGGTCGGTTCCGGCTGAAGTGGAAGTGGCGGGGTGGGGGGGGCGGGGTGGGAGTGTCGAGGCGGGCGAGAAGGCGGGCTTCGGCCGCCTCGATGTCTTCCTGGGTGTAGGGGGTGGGGACGAGGCGGGCTCGGGCGAGGAACTCCGTGATGTGGGGAACCTCGCCGCCGGAACGCTGACAGCCCGCTTCCGCCGCAAACAGCTCCTCGTCGCCGGCTGGCTGATCGGGATCCCCGTACCCTTCGCCCTCGCCTGGGCGCCGTCCTGGGAATGGATCGTCGCCGCAAACATCCTGCTCGGCCTCAACCAAGGTCTGACCTGGTCGATGACCGTCAACATGAAGATCGACCTCGTAGGGCCTTCCCGCAGGGGCCTGGCCACCGGGCTGAACGAGGCCGCGGGCTACACCGCCGTCGGCGCCACCGCCCTGCTCACCGGCTACCTCGCCACCTCCTACGGGCTGCGCCCCGTCCCGGAACTCATCGGCGCCGTCTTCGTCGCCGCCGGCCTCGCTCTGACCATCGCCGTACGGGACACCGCCGCACACGTCGCCCTCGAACTCGCCCAGCACACCAAGCCCCTGCCCAACGGTGAGAGCACGGGCCTGGCTGCCACGTTCGCCCGCACCTCCTGGCGCAACCGCTCCCTGCGCGGCGCCAGCCAGGCCGGACTGGTCAACAACCTCAACGACGGCCTGACCTGGGGCGTCTTCCCCCTGCTCTTCACCGACCACGGTCTCGGCCTCGCCGCCGTCGGCCTCATCAAATGCCTCTACCCGATCTTGTGGGGCATCGGCCAGATACCCACCGGCCACCTCGCCGACCGCATCGGCCGCAAACCCCTCATCGTTACCGGCATGCTCGTCCAAGCCGCCGGCCTCGTCCTCGCCCTCACCCTGCTGGACACTCCGCTCCTGGCCGGAATCCTGTCCGCCGTCGCCCTCGGGCTCGGCACCGCCATGGTCTACCCCGCCCTCATCGCCTCCGTCTCCGACCACGCCCACCCCACCTGGCGCGCCAACGCCCTGGGCACCTACCGCTTCTGGCGCGACATCGGCTACGCCGCAGGAGCCCTCATCGCCGGAATCCTCGGAGATCTCCTCGGCCTGAACGCCACCGTCATCGCAGCCGCCGTCCTCACCGCCGGCTCAGGGCTCCTCGCCGCCCGCTGGATCACCGACACCACAAAGCACTGACGGCCCGCGCCCAGCCGAGACAGGGGCCGGCGCGGGCGGTCATGAACCTCAGCTGTCTGGTGACGAGGATTGACGCTCGGCGTCGGATGCACTGCCGACGTGGCCGCCCAACCCGCCCGCGGTTACGGAGATGAACTGGCGGAGGCCGGTACCGCCCGCATGCAGTCGCCCGGCCTCGTCACTCCGTTCCTCATGACAGTCGGGTCTGCGCTCATGGCGCGGAAGCTGCGCCGCCGCGCGGCAAGTCGGCACTCTGAGCGACCAGAGGTGCGCCTTAACGGTTTCCTGTGGGTCTGGTCCGCGCCCAGACCTCCGAGAAACCGCCTGTCCAGGAAGAAGACGTTTGACCGCCTTGGCCCTTCATCCGGTCCTTGCCTCTACGGGACCAGGTCGGGCAGGCCCGCGGAGGCGAGAACTCCGGCCCGGTCGATGGCGATGCGTCCCTCCTTGAGCACGGCGTGCACATGAGTCGGGTCGGCGAGGGCGTCGATGTCGTCCAGGGGGTTCGTGCCGCAGACGACGAGGTCGGCGGCCTTGCCGGCGACCAGACTGCCGGTGGTGTCGCCCACGCCGCACAGATCGGCGGCGTCGGGGGTGGCTGCTCGGATGGCCTGGAGCGGCGTCATGCCGCCGATGCGGACGAGGAGCCCCAGTTCCTTGAGGTTCTGCCCGTGAGGGGCGATCAGGCCCGCGTCGGCGCCCATCGCGACACGGATTCCGGCTGATGCCGGCGGCGGAATGCTGCACGGCGGGACGACGAGCCGCCCACCCGCCCCGATCCGGTGGATGGGCGGCTCGTAGACGCTGGTGTCAGGCGTGGGCCAGAGTCGGGTAGTCGGTGTATCCGGCCTCGCCGCCGCCGTACAGAGTGACCGGGTCGATCTCGTTGAGCGGGGCATCGGTGCGCAGGCGCTCGACGATGTCGGGGTTGGCGAGCGCGAAGCGACCCAGCGGGGCGATGTCGGCCAGACCCGCGTCGATGTCGTCGGCGATCTGCTCGCGGGTGCGACCGTAGCGGACCACGAGCAGGGCGGTCGGCCACACCTCGCGCAAGGAGCGCAGCAGTTCGTCGTCGCCGACGTGGTGGACGTGCAGGTAGGCGAGGTTCAAGGGCGCCAGCTCGCCGACCAGGTGGCGGTACTGGGCGCGGACGGCCTCGGTGTCGCCTTCGTCGATCCCGCCCAGCGGCATGGAGGGGGACAGGCGGATGCCGACCCGGTCCTCGCCGATCTCCTCTGCCACCGCCCGGGCGACCTCAACGACGAGGCGGGAGCGGTTCTCGACCGAGCCGCCGTAGGTGTCGGTGCGGTGGTTGGCGTTCGGGGAGAGGAACTGGTGCAGCAGGTAGCCGTTGGCGCCGTGGATCTCCACCCCGTCCGCGCCGGCGGCTATCGCGGAGGCGGCGGCGTGCCGGAAGTCCGCGATGGTGGTCTGGATGTCCTGAATGCTCAGCTCGCGCGGGACCGAGGTCTGCTTCGGGCCGGTCGCGGTGAAGATGTCCTGGTCGGCGGAGATCGCGGAGGGGGCGACCGGCTGGCGGTGGTGCGGGGTGTTGTCCGGGTGGGACATGCGTCCGACGTGCATCAGCTGGATGAACAGTGCCCCGCCGCCCGCGTGCACGGCGTCGGCGACCTCGCGCCAGCCCGCGATCTGCTCGGGAGTGTGGATGCCCGGCGTGTTCGGGTATCCCTGGCCGTCGGCCGAGGGCTGCGTGCCCTCGGTGATGACCAGCCCGAGGGAGGCGCGCTGACCGTAGTAGGTGGCCGCAAGCGGGCCGGGCGTGCCGTCGGCGTTGGCCCGGCTGCGGGTCAGCGGCGCCATGGCGAGGCGGTGCGGGAGCTCGACACGGCCGAGCTTGAAGGGCTGCCAGAGGGAGGAAGACGTGCTCATGGGATGCGTGGTCCTTAAGGTCGAGCGTTGGATCGGTCGCCGGTCGCCGGTGTCCGCTGTGGATCAAGAGGGACCGGGCGCGTCGTCGTGGGACGATGACGGAAAGCCGCATCTGATTCCCATCAGTAACGACTATACTCATAACTGAGTGCAGTCAGAATAAATTCCCCGAAAGGTACCCCGCATGCCAGGCGCTTCCCAGCCGATTGGTCGGCGCGAGCGGAACAAGCAGCTCAAGCTCGACCGCATCACCGCCGCGGCCCACGAACTGTTCGCCGAACGCGGTATCGACGAGGTCACCACCCAGCAGATCGCCGACAAGGCCGACATCGGCACCGGCACGCTCTTCCTCTACGCCAAGACCAAGGGCGAGCTCCTCCTGCTCGTCCAGAACTCCCTCTACGCCGAAGCCCTCGAACGAGGCCGGGCGGAGGCCGAAAACATTCCGGACGCACTGGACGCCGTGATGGCGATCGTCCTTCCGGTTGTCGAATGCAACCGGACCCAGGTCGACAACGGGCGCGTCTACCTGCGCGAGATGGTCTTCGGCGACCCCGCCGAACCCCACCACCACGAGGCCCTCACCATCACCGGGCGGACCGAGCAGGCCGTGGCCGCCGTGCTGTGCCGGGACGCCCAGGTCAGCGAGGCGGACGCGGCGACAACGGCGCGCGTGGTGTCCGCCGTGATGTTCCTCGCGATGGCGGCCAGCGTGAACGTCGCCGCGAGCGTCGACGAGATCCTGCGCGACATCCGTGAGCAGATCGCAGTCCTGCTGACACGTTGACGTCGGCTGCGCAGCTCACACTTCACGGGCATGCGACGCGGAACCGACTCACGCACGGTGGGGTCGGTACACCAGGCGCCGGCAGCCTTTCAACACCTCCGCCCGGCCACGGACGCTTCGGCGCCCACGCGTGCGGTCGACGTGCACCCGCACCGCGCCCTTAATCAGCCTGCTTCGGTCAAGGTTGCGTGCGCGGCGGCGAGGATCTCTTCGGAGAGCGGGGAGCCGTTGGTGGCCCGGGACAGGACCAGCGCACCGAACAGGGTGCAGAGGCGGACGATGCCGTCCTGGTCGTCGGTGGCGAGGAAATCGGCGAAGTCGGCCACCCCCTCGGTGTAGACGCGACGGGCGTCGCGCCCCCCGCCCTCGCGCGCGATGTCGGTGGCGAGGGCTGCGACCGGACAGCCGTCCGCCGGGCCGTCGCGGTGCTCGACGGAGAGGTAGGTGTCGATCAGCGCCTGCTGGGCGGCGTCGCGCCGCCCTTCATACCGCTCAAGTCCCTCGGTGTAGCGCCGAGCGAGCTCGGCGAAGGCGTGGGCGGTGGCCTCATCGACGAGCGCCTCCTTAGAGGCGAACTGCTTGTAGAAGGCGCCGTGGGTCAGACCGGCCGCCTTCATCAGGTCGGCGACGCTGACCTGCATGCCCTGCTCCCGGAACAGCCGGGATGCGGTGTCCACCACCCGCCTGCGATTTTCCTCCGCCTGCGCCTGCGATACGCGGCCCATGGCCACCTCCCGTTTGGATGTTGACTGGCATCTATCGTAGACCCGTGCTTAGATTGTACGCATAATCTAATTTGCTGCGGGTGGCCGACGGTGCCCGCCAGGACCCAGGAGTGAGCATGGAACTGAAGAACGCGGTCGCGGTCGTCACCGGCGCCAACCGAGGGCTCGGGCGGCACCTGGCAGCCCAGCTCGTCGAGCGAGGCGCGAAGGTCTATGCGGCGGCCCGACGCCCCGAGACGGTCGATGTGCCGGGCGTCATCGCGCTGCGGCTGGACGTCACGGACGAGGCGTCGATACGGGAGGCCGCCCGCATCGCCTCGGACGCGACACTGCTGATCAACAACGCGGGCATCTCCACCGGCGCGACGCTGATCGGCGGCGACCTGGACGAGGTACGTCGCGAGATGGAGACGAACTTCTTCGGCCCGCTCGCCGCGACCCGCGCCTTCGCCCCCGTGATCGAGGGCAACGGCGGCGGCGCCGTGCTCAACGTCCTGTCCGCCCTGTCCTGGTTCCACCCGGCCGGCCTCGGCTCCTACGCCGCGTCCAAGGCCGCCGCTTGGGCGCTGAGCGACGCGACCCGCGAGGAGCTGGCACCGCGCGGGATCACCGTCTCGGCGCTGCACGTCGGTTACATGGACACCGACATGGCCGCCGGCGTGCCCGCCGATCAGAAGGTCGCCGCCGCCGACGTCGCAGCCCAGGCCCTTAACGGCATCGAGACCGGCCTGCCCGAGATCCTCGCCGACGAGACCAGCCTGTACGTCAAGCAGAGCCTGTCCGCGGCACCCCAGCCGAACGCGGGCTGACGCTCACCCCTCCACCCCGGCGCGACCGCCTTCCACCCCTCATGCAAGGACATCTCATGCGTTACACGACCTTCGGACACCGGACCGGACTGCGCGTCTCCGAGTACGCGCTCGGCACCGCGAACTTCGGCACCGGCTGGGGCGCCGGCGCCGAGCCGGACGAGGCACGCCGGATCTTCGACCGGTTCGCCGAGGCCGGCGGCACCTTCCTCGACAGCGCGGACGGCTACCAGTTCGGCGAGTCGGAGGAACTGACCGGAAAGCTGATCTCCGCCGACCGCGACCACTTCGTCCTGGCCACGAAGTTCGCCCTCGGCGCCGCTCCGCAGCCGGACATCTCCAGGACCGGCAACAGCCGCAAGAACATGGTCGCCTCGGTCGAGGCCAGCCTGAAGCGCCTGGGCACCGACTACATCGACCTGCTGTGGGTGCACTTCCCCGACGAGCTCACTCCGATGGAGGAGCTCCTGCGCGGACTCGACGACCTGGTGAGCGCCGGCAAGATCCACCACGCCGCGCTGTCCAACTTCCCCGCCTGGCGCGTCTCGCGCGCGGTAACCCTCGCGGACCTGAAGAACTGGGCTCCGATCATCGGCATCCAGCACGAGTACAGCCTCGTCGAACGCACCGCCGACCGCGAACTCCTGCCCATGGCCGAGAGCCTCGGACTCGGCGCCGCCCTGTGGTCCCCGCTCGGCGGCGGACTGCTCACCGGCAAATACCGCAGCTCCGCCGAGGGACGCCTGAGCGACCTGGGCATGGTCATCCACACCGAGAGCACCGGCCAGAAGACCGCCGTCGTCGACACCGTCCTGGCCATCGCCGAGGAGACCGGCGTGACGCCCGCCCAGGTGGCGGTCGCCTGGGTGCGCGAGCGCGCCGCCCGCTCCGTGGCCACGCTCGTCCCGATCATCGGCCCGCGCAGTCTCACCCAGCTCGACAGCTACCTCGGCGCCCTCGACGTCCAGCTGACCGACGAGCAGTACACCCGCCTGACCGAGGTCAGCGCGGTGCCGCTCGGCGCGCCCTACGAGGGGATCGCCGCTTCCCTGGACCGCCTGCAGGGAGGCGCCGCCGACCGGATCACCGCCCCGGTCGTGCCGGTGGCCTGATAGGGGAACACGGCTCAGGACACAGTGCGCCCGCGCCGCAGCGAACAAAATCACACAAACTATCTCGTACTGCGTGAATTCTGGGACGGGAAATGGAGCGGAGACGACGATGAAGGCCTTCCTGGTCGAGAAGTACGGCGAAACCGGGATGCGCGGCGGAGAGGTACCGGACCCGCAGGTGGGTGCCGACGACGTCCTGGTCAAGGTTCACGCGGCCGGTGTCAACCCGCTGGATCTCAGGATCCGCAACGGGGACTTCAAGGCGTTCATGCCCTACCGACTCCCGCTTGTCCTGGGCAACGACCTCGCCGGAGAGGTCCTGCAGGTCGGGTCGTCCGTCACCCGCTTCGCTGTGGGCGACGAGGTTTACGCCCGGCCCGACAAGGACCGCATCGGCACCTTCGCCGAACTCATCGCCGTTCACCAGGACGACCTGGCACCCAAACCGGCCACCCTCACCATGGCCGAGGCCGCCTCCCTTCCTCTGGTCGCCCTGACCGCATGGCAGGCACTGGTGGAGCGGGCACGCGTGCAGCCGGGTCAGAAGGTCCTCATCCACGCGGGAGCGGGCGGCCTCGGCTCCATCGCCGTCCAGCTGGCCAAGGCCCTGGGCACGCACGTGGCAACCACCGCGAGCACCGCCACCATCGACCTGGTCAAGGAACTCGGCGCGGACGTCGCCGTCGACTACCGCACCCAGGACTTCACCGAACTCCTCGACGGCTACGACGTCGTCCTCGACTCCCTCGGCGGCGACAACCTGGCCAGGTCCCTGCGTGTCCTCAAGCCCGGCGGCATCGCCATCAGCATCGCAGGCCCACCCGACCCGGCCTTCGCCCGCGAACTCGGCGCAAATGCGGTTCTCCGCCTGGCGATGACCGCGCTCAGCGCCAAGACCCGCCGCCGTGCCAAGCGCCTCGGCGTGACGTACTCGTTCCTGTTCATGAAGGCGAGCGGCGACCAACTGCGCGAACTCACCACCCTCATCGACACGGGGAAGATCCGTCCCGTCGTCGACCGTGTCTTCCCGTTCGACGAAACCCTCCAGGCCATGGAGTACGTCGAAAAGGGCCGGGCGAAGGCCGGCAAGGTCGTCGTCTCCATGCCATAGGGCGGGCACACCGACCCGGGCACCAGCCGCCTCCCACCACAAGAAGGCGCGTCCTCCGGCAGCGGCCGAAGGGCATCCCGGCCCCGACTGACCCGACGCCACCCGCAGCGGGCGGCGAGAAACACACCAGGAGAAATCATCATGAGCAGCACCGGCACCCCGAACAGGGGCGTTATCACCTCGTACGCACAGGCCCCGGCCCGCACCGTCACCGCCGGCGGCGTCACCTACGCGTATCGCGAGCTGGGGCCCAAGGGCGGCATCCCCGTCGTGTTCTTCGTCCACCTCGCCGCGACCCTGGACAACTGGGACCCGCGCATCGTCGACCCCATCGCGAAGGGCCGTCACGTCATCGCTTTCGATCAGCGCGGTGTCGGGGCCTCCACGGGCCAGGTGCCGGACAGCATCGAGGCCATGGCCGACGACGCCTACACCTTCATCACGGCGCTCGGCTTCGACAAGATCGACATCTTCTCCTTCTCCCTCGGTGGCATGATCGCCCAGGCCCTGGTGGTGAAGCACCCCGAGCTCGTCCGCAAACTCGTCCTCACCGGCACTGGACCCAAGGGCGGCAAGGACATCGACAAGGTCGCCCGCACCACCTACTGGGACATCCTGCGCGCCACCCTGACCCGGTCGGACCCCAAGGAATTCCTGTTCTTCAACCGCAACACCACCGGCAAGCCCGCCGCGCGCGCGTTCGTCAACCGGCTCAAGGAACGCACCACCGACCGCGACGCGAAGATCAAGACCAAGGCGTTCCAGACACAGTTGAAGGCGATCAAGAAGTGGGGACGCTCCACCCCCGACGACCTGTCGACGATCACCCAGCCCACCCTGATCGCCAACGGCGACAACGACCGCATGGTGCCCTCGGTCCTCTCCGAAGACCTGCACCGACGCATCAAGCACAGCGAGCTGACCATCTACCCCGACTCCGGTCACGGCGGCATCTTCCAGTACCACCAGCAGTTCGCCCCCCTCGCGGTCGAGTTCCTCGCCCGTTGACGACCGGCGGGCACGGGACCGTACGTCTGACGACCAGGAAGAAGAGCGCAGCATCATGAGCACATCACCGTCCGCTGCTCAGCTGGGCGTGGAGAAGAAGCACCTCACCTCCTCGATCCTGCTGTGGGTACGCACCGACCAGCCCCGCCAGACCGGCATGGACCACTGGAAGGGCCCGCACTCAGGGATCATCTCCGCCACCCCTGACCTGGAGGAGTACCGGCAGATCCACCTCGCCGAGCACAACCCGGGCCGGTGGCCGGCGACGGACGGGGTGCAGACCGCGATCCCCGGCGACCGGAAGATCGACGGCGTCGCCGAGGTCACCTTCCAATCGGCGCTCGCGCCCCTGAAAGGGCGTAGGCAGACGAAGCTGGCCCACGCCGACGAGATCAACGTGTTCCGCCGCACCCTCCTCTACGCTGGCCCGCCGAACTCCTCCCGCTGGTACGAAGTCGCCGGCCCCGGCGAGACGGTCGGCGCCCGCTCCCTGATCTACCTGCGCCGCAGAGACGGGGTCGGCGCAGGCGAGTTCCGGAAGTTCGTCAACCAACAGCTCGTTCACGCAATTGCCGACACGGCAGCTTTGAAGGAACTGCGCACGCAGACATTCCTGCCCTGGAGCGAAAAGCTCTGGGACACCCCGAACGTCGCCCACGACAACCCCCACGACCAGCGATTCCACGCCTCCCTCGTCCTCGGGTTCAGCGACAGCACAGCACGGGACGCATTCTTCACCGGCAACGCGATCGAGGGCCTGACCAACCAACTGGCACCGCTCGCCTCCGCGATCCATGCATACGACGTCGCCGCCGCCTTGACCTTCGTCAAGAACGGCGAAATCCTCCCGCGCTACCAGGAGTGAACGGCCAGAGCGTGGAGCAGGTCCGACGGGCCTGCTGAGCAATCCATCCATCCGCCCCGGGCCGGCCGCCAGTCAGATACTTACAGTGCCCACCGAGAAGGTCCCAGTGGCGCGCCCTGCTCATGATCACCCGACTCAAGCAGTGCTCATCACCTGCGGAATCCGACGTTCCCGCAGCGCCCGCTGCTCATCGGCAGGCGGATCCTAGAGTCACCGCCCTTCTCGGCGACGGAGGACTCGGCGCGCCGGGCCACGTCCCGGCCGACGGTTTCGACGGCGTGGTGATCATGCATAACGCATCCGACATCGCCCCGGCCTGGCCGCAGCAGCTCGCCGAGGGGGCCCGGTTGGTGGTGCCGCTGGAGATCGGCGGCTACACCCGCTCGCTCACCCTGGTCCGGCGCGGTGACGTGCTGCACTGCGAGCACTGGACCTTCTGCGGGTTCGTGCGGGACCGCGGCGCCGCCGCTCGCACCGCCCCATCCGTGCGTCTGGCCGACGGCGAAGTCACGGTGCGGTGGGAGGATGGGGCGCCCGGCGACACCACCGGGCTCGAAGAGGCTCTGCACGGGCGTCGGCACGAGTCCTCCACCGGCCTCGTCGTCCAAGGGACCTTCAACTTCGAGACCCTGCAGGTCTACGCCGCGACCACGTTGCCCGGGTTCTTTCGGCTGACTGTGCCGAAGGGGTCCCCGCTCGTGGCGCAGCAAAACGCGGCAGCGATCATGGCGAACGGCTCACTCGCCTACCTGACCCACCGGCAGGTCAAGGACGCCGCGGGGCCGACCGACCGGCTCACGGAGTTCTTCATCCACGCCTACGGTCCTGCTGCCGAGGACCTGGCGGAGCACTTCGCCGAGTGCGTCCGCGTCTGGGACCGCGATGTGCGTGAGAGTGGCTACCCGCCGATGACCGTCCACCCGGGGGGAACCTCCGACGACCTGCTGCCGCCCGGCGATGTACTCGACAAGCCCAGCGCAAGACTGGTCTTCCAGTGGCCGGGCCGAACCCCTGCCGGCGCACAGGACCTCTTGGCCGCGGGCGAACAGCGTGGCTGACTCCGACGAGCTGGTCCCCGCGAAGCCCGTGGCATCCTGCGGTACGTCGTCCTGCTCGGTGTGTTTGCCCATCCGGACGACGAAAGCCTCCTCGCCGGCGGTGTACTCGCCCAGCACGCTGCCGCGCACGCGCGCACTGCTGTCGTCACCATGACGTGGGCGCCTGAGAGCACGCGGGCCGCCGAGCTCGCCCACGCATTGCGTGTACTCGGCGCGGGCGTGACTCGCATGCTCGGGTACGGCGACGCCCGCAACCCGCAGGCGGCCTCCGGCCGCCCCCGACTCCTCGATTCACCATGGGACGAGGTGATCGCCGCCCTGGTCCAGCAGATCCGCTCCTTCCGCTCGGACATCGTGGTCTTCCCGGCCAAGTTCTTCTGTTCAGCTTCTCGACGTCCTGGGCCAGCTGACTGGTCCCCCGGACCACCGCCGTACCCATCAGGCCGTTCTCCTCGCCGTTCAGGACGCGGGGCTCTCGAAGGCATATCGGCGGGATTCCTCGCCGGCGGGCTCACTCCATTGCTGTCGGACCGCGCGGACCGGCGCATCGGGTATCGGGTCGTCGTCCGGGTGTCTCTCCTCACGCTCGCCGTGGCGCTCGGCCTGAGCGGCCTCGGCCTTGTCTGGGTCACCATCGCCGCGTTCCTGGTCCTGGTCGGAATTCCCGAGATCACCGCCGTGATCGTGGACAACGTGTTCAACGAGGCAGTGCCGTCGCGCCACCGAGCGAGCCTGCTGTCGATGATGTTATTCGTGGAGTCGGCGCTCATCGGCATCGGCTATCTCGTCCTCGGCGCGCTCATGGACGGGATGGGCTCCAGTGTGGGCATGGCCACCTACGCCGCAGTCCCCCTCCTGGCATGTCTCCTGTGGCTCCCGGTGCTCTTCCGAGGGGCACGGGTGACCACCGAGGTCGAGAAGCCCGCCGACCAAAAGGCATCCTGAAACAGGCCAAAGGGAGGTGCCAAGAGAGCACTCCAAGAACCCCATTGAGAACTGGGATGCCGAACAAAACGGACTTTGTTCGGGGACGTGACGGCGGCTTCCCGTGTGGCCATTACGAGAATCACGGTGCGCGACGGTCGTCACGCGCCGTGAACCGCCACTTGGTGGCGGCGGCGAGGGTGAACACAGCGGCGACGTCGGGTTCAGCCTTCCAGGGCGCGAGCAGCCGTAGGACCGCTGCGCATACCTGCACGTCCAGGTCTCCCCAACTCCAGCTCTTAGTCACCCACGCAACCACATCCTGGCCACGATCGAACTCCCAGACCCAGTCCATCGGGTCGTCGTACGCGGCGATGAGGAGCGGCACATGGCGGGTCTCGGCTGCTCCCGAGGGCAGCCTGGTCAGCATGCTCTTGGCCCGCGCACGTAACACCCCGTCCTGATGGCTCATAAGGTCGAGAAGTACCCTCGCCGCTGGGATATCTCCCTGCTCAGCGCGCTGGGCGATCTCTTCGAACGCCGCCATGCGCAGCGAGTTCGGTTCACTTTCCAGTGCAGTCGCAAGCACTGCCATCGACACCAAGGGTGTCCCCAAAGCAGCATCGCCCGCGGGACGGCAAAGGTAGGAGCTCGACGGTGCCCCGGGGTTGCGCCGATTGAGCCCGGGGGGCGTAAACCTGGAGGCGTCAGCCTCGCCGTTCTCGGCGTACTGGTCGAGCGGGTAAATCAGCGCGTCCAGGGTCTCGCGCACCGCCAGCAGTTCGAGGGAAGCTCGCGGCAGCCCAGGCCAGCTGTCCTGCACCTGCATCCAGTTGCCCGTCGCCTCAGCGGCGTGGCGTTCGAAGGATGCCTCATGTCGGCCCAGGTAGCCACGCACCGTGGTGAGCATCGCGTCGACCGCGGCTCGCACGGGCTCGGGCCCCGTGACCACCAGTTCGGTGTATGCCTCCGCCAGAGCCGTGCGCAGTTCCCGCAGCGACTTGAAGACAGCTCTCCACATCTCGAAATAGAGGTCGTCGTGGAGCACTCCCTTACTGAGCATCATCCCCAGGATGCGCCCCACCGCACGCCGAGTGACCGTTCGGTCGTCGCGCGCATGCTGCAACGCGGCCAAAGCCTGTGCGATCTTGGATGTGGATGCGTCATCCAGCACCGGCAGTCGCTGATTGGCATCAACGATCTGGCGCAGCAACCGCTGAGTATCGCCGGGATCTGCCGAGGACCTGAGCCAGGCATTGCTCCGCAATCGCACCCAGGCCACCAGATGCGGGTCGTCGGCAAAGGCCCTCGCCGGCAGAGCCCACAACTCTCTTCCCTCGGGATGACCAGGGGCCTTGTCCGATTCAATGATCCCGATGAGAAGACCGTCGGCGAACAACGCCGCGCCCGACATACCAGCCCAGACACTGCTGCCACCGGGTCGCGCAAGACGGGCTCCGCCTTCGATCTGGACAACCCACCGGTCGCTCTTCACTCCCGACAACGGCGTGACAAACCCTTTGATCTGACGGGACTCACGTACCCGTCCGTCCACGTCGCCGTCCGGGAAGCCCACTGCGGTGACCTCGACCGGATCCGTACCAGTCACATCCGCCCATGTGGGAGTACTGCGCGAAGCGGGACCGTCGAGCAGGATGTGCCTCCTCCTGGTGGTATCGGTGACGACCAGCAGGGCCACATCGAACTGCGGTGACCACCACACAACGACGGCATCGACGAAAGTCGCTTGCCCGCCGCGACGCAGTTGTCGGATGCGGCAATGCGGGCGGTCCCGCGCAAGTTCCTCCAACCTCTCCTTCCAGTCCTCCAGCGGTGGCGGCGCGAGCGGACCATCATCTGTCAGCGCTCCCTCGACGACGTGCCGCGCCGTCAGCACTGTGTCCTCGCTGATCAGATAGCCCGAACCGACTGAGCCCGTTTGAGGCTCATAGATTTCGATGACCAGATCCTCATTCAGCATTGCTGCGGTCCTCCGTCTCGGCGTCCGTCACTCCGAAGCGTCAGTCCGGCTCACCCGCCGCTTGGGCGTTGACCTTGACTGATGCGGTTTGACCGTTGCCATCGACCGTGATGGGCGTGAGTGACAGCGACAGCTGGTGGGTGGCCTGGTCGCCGATCTGCCCCTTCGTTCCGAAGGACACGACGCCGAACCGCACCCCGGCATCCCCCGTGGCTTCTCGGGTGATCGCCAGTGTTACGTTCAACTCCACGGCCCCCAGCTCGAACTGCAGAGCCTCGTCGCGCCCACTGCCCATCGCAGCGGTGAGCTCCGCGCGGAGCGCCTGGATCGTCTCCGCCAGTCCGGCGGCAATCCGATCATCCATTACTGTCCTCCCTGGTTGACATCGCAATCTTCCCGGCACTCACGCTTCAGAGGTCCTCGGTCAGGCGTCCTCGTCTTCCCCGGCATCGGTCGCAGCCGCAGGGGGTACGGGCCACCATCATGGAGCCGGGATACCTGGAAGCCGTAGCGGCCAAGGCAGTTGAGACCGGAAAGCCTTTGAAGGGACAACCGCGCGACGTCCTCGTCCAGCACCGACGGCCCGCAGATGTCAGTCCTCCGCGCCGTCCTCGTCGTCGTCGACCTCAACGGCGTCCGGGTTGCGCAGGTGCCGCAGGTTCCCACCCGCCGGGACGCCGGCGGTGAATCCGAGGCCGGATACACCTGGAGCCGATACGCCGCTGGGGATCACTGGCGGTCACCACCGGGCTGAACCCCTCGCAGAACTGGTGATAGTTGATTACGAGAGCCCACCGTCATCCCCAACAACGCGGCAGACGCGAAGAAGTGCGAGCTCACCAAGGCCGTGCTCCACGCGTTCTCATGCTGAATCCTGCACGCGTTCTCAGGCTGAGTCACTGGGTGATCGCTAGCCGCGCGCCCCGCTCCACCAGGGCGGAACACTCGGAACAGTCGGAGATGACCGGGTGTACGCAGCGCACCAGGTGGGCCAGGAACCGGTCAGCCAGTTCGAGGTTCGCGATGTGTGCGGCGATCCGGGTGCGCTTCGCGTTGACCAGGCCGATGCGGTCGACCCGTTCCCCCGCGACAAGTTCACCGATCTCGGCAAGTGACAGCCCAGCACGCTGGCTGATTTGGATGAGGCGGGCCTGACCGATGGTCTGGTCGTCGTAGACGCGATGTCCGGAGGGCAGCCGGCGCGGAGTGAGCAGTCCGCTGTCTTCCCAGTGTCGGAGGACATGGGTGGCCACCCCGAGCAGGACAGCCGCACCGCCGATCTTCAACTCCACTGCGGACATCACACTCCTTTACTTCAGGTCGGCCTGAAGTTATACCGTCCCGTCATCGAACGCACCACCCGATCGCGAGAGGGACAACGTTGCTGTGTCTGACACTGTGAAATCACTGACGCTGGCCGCATGCTGTGGCGCGGTCGCAAGCCTGGCAACGGGCCTTGTCCGTCCCCGCCGCCCCGACCAGCGGTTTCTGCGCGGCTTGACCGACGCGGGGCTACCGGACACGGCGGTGTCGGTCAGCGTGTCCGCACTGCGACAGGTGCCACGGTCCGTGCCCACCGCACTGATCGTGGAGGGGCTGCGGCAGCCACCTCGAATCGCGAATTCGCTGCTGTCGTTCGTGATCACCCACCCGGAATCGACGTTCATCGTGGATCCGAGTGTCTGCCTGGATGTCGACAGCCGCGCCATTGCCGAATTGCCGGCGTTCCTGCGGGTCGCGGTGCGTCCCCCGGCCGACACCGTCGCCACCGTTACCGCGCTGCGTGAGCGGCCGTATTCCGGCCTGGATTTCGCGCTGCCGACGCACACGCATTGGGACCACGTATGCGGACTCCTCGATCTTCCCGAACTGCCGGTACATCTGCACCGCCGCGAACACGACTGGGTCATGCAAGGCTCGATCGCACCCGTGGGTGGCGTCCGCGAGGCCCTGCGCGGCCGGGGCATTGTCCAGTACGAACTGGACGGCCCGCCGATCCTCACGTTTGCCGCCAGCCACGACCTCTTCGGCGACGGTTCCGTCGTGCTCGTCGACCTCGCAGGACACACACCTGGCAGCGTCGGAGTTCTGGCGCACACGGCAACGGGCTGGGTGCTCCTCGCCGGCGACGCTGCCTGGCACACCGACCAGATCGACCTCATCCGGCAGAAGGCCGGCTACCCCGGCGAGCTCGCCGACGAAGACCGGCACGAGACCTTCCGGACGCTGCATCGCCTACACGCCGTCAAGGACCGAGTCGCGATCATCCCGACGCACGACCACCGCGCGGCCCAGCAGCTGCCGACTTGATCACTCAGAGAGACACATGCGGTCACACAGGCTGTCGTCCGGCGCATAGGGGCCGATCCGATCGTGTGCGGGAATCGGCGGCCATTGTCGCGACGAGCGGCTGCTGACCGTCCTGGAGGTGGTAGCTCCCCGGATACAGGCACACCCTGGAGGCTTCTCAGCCACGGCGGAGCTGACCGGTGTTCTGCGGTATTGGGGTCGCGATGCAGAAGGCGTAGGCGACCGCATCGTACCTGGTGGCCACTTCGCTTCCGCGTCAGTTCACTGTCATCCTCCAGGGCGGCTCGGTACGGGGCGGAGAGGTCTCGTCCCCGGCGCCACAGCCAGTCGATCCGCTCGTAGAGCGCCTACCGAGTGAGCCCTTCCGCAGCCTCCGGCATGCGGCTGGAGCCGCCTCCCCACGAACAGCCCAACAAGCATCCAAGCCGACTGTCACGGCATCAGAGGCTTCTGCCAGAGCCCCAAGAGGGCGGTTCGTGACGTGATGTCCATTTCCGGCCAAGTCCGCGCAACAGGTCGGGCGGATGGCAAACTGAACAGATGATCGACGATCTTCCCGCTGGTCTGACGGCTCGGCACCTTGCCGACGAAGACCATCTCTCGGTGCTCGCTGTACTGGACACTTGGTGGGGTGGCCTGAAAGGGAGGGCAGGGTCGACCGAACGGGCACTGCTTCTGCCCCGGCTCTACTTCCAGCATTTCACCACCACCAGTTTCCTGGTAGAACACGACAGTGGAGAGGTAGCCGCCTTCCTGGTCGGCTTCCTGTCGCCAACCCTGCCCGACACCGCCTATGTGCACTTCGTCGGCGTCGACCCGGCACTGCATGGTCAAGGAATCGGGAGCACCCTCTACCGGGCCTTCTTCGCGCTCGCTCAGTCCCATGGGCGCCGTTACGTGCACTGCATCACCAGTCCGGAGAACGTCGCGTCGCGGGCATTTCACACTCGGCTCGGTTTCGCGGCCTCAGCCGTGAAGCCGGACTACGACGGCCCCGGACTCGATCGGGTGGCGTTCACCATCGACCTCTCCGCGGACCCGGCTGCCATCCCCTAGCGGGACGGTGCCTCAGCTCAGCACCCATGAGTCGCAGACCTAAGGCCCGTCGTTTGGATCATCTGGTAGTTGGCCAAGGCTGCTGACTGAGACTCGATCGCGGTACCGATAGTGGCGTATGCGTCGGCGCGGAGGACTTCCACAGGGCTCACGGGAGCAGTTCGATGTGCGGATGGTCCGGGGATGCCGGGCAGACGTGGAGTTGGAGGTCGTAGCCGCCGATGATGTCGATCAAGGTGAAGTTGCCGTCCTGGGCGCCCAGGAGAGGCGGGGCCGGGTTCGTCCGTTCCTCCACGGCGATCCAGGTCCCGCTGCCGCCGTCCCATTCCCAGGAGGCGATGGTGAGGAGCGGGACCTGCTCGGTGCCGCACTCGGGGCAGGGGCGGGGCTTGGGGTCGGTGCGGGGCCAGCTGCTCCAGCCGCCGGTCTTCCAGCCGGGGGCGGTGGAGAGGTTGTTCTGGTAGAGCTCACCCGGGTCGTCCGCGTACGTGTTGTACCGCGCAGGATCGATCGTCTCCCAGCGGCTCATGTCGTCCAGCTGGTCCCGGAGCTCCTTGCTCAGTTCCCCGGGGTGGGGGAATTCGGTGACCTGCTCCGGTGAGAACAGACACGGCTCCGGGAGGTAGCAGTCCCGCTGGACGATGGGCGGCTCGGGCGGTGCGTCGAGAACGTCGGTGACGGTGGCGGAGGAACGCCAGAAGAGGGCTGTCCGGGGGTGGGCCATCTCGTGGTCGAAGGGGCACCAGAGGACCTGGAGGAGGTCCGCGTCGGGCGGGCACGGGAAGGGGACGTCACGGGCGTAGAGCTGGGCGACGGGCAGGAGGGGGATCGGGCCGTCGAACCACGGGCGGCCCACCTCGATCCGCTCCCAGGTCGCCCGTTCCTCGGGGGTCCACCGGGGTGCCTCGGGGTCGAGGCGCAACCGCTCGGCCGCTACGGCGCGGTCGCGGCGGAGCCGGACATCGTCCGGTGAGTAGACCATCGGCGCCGCGTGCCTGTCGTGCGGCTCGTCGCAGTGCGGCCACGGCTCGCCGGCGGGCCACAGGAGCGGGCCGCCGACGGAGCTGTCGTGCACGGTCGGCGTCCCCGGCCGCGGGTGCAGCCGGGTCGCCGTCCGCGCCAGAGGAGCCAGCTGAGGGAAGAGCGCGGTGATGTCGAACGGCCGCGGTGGGGTGGTAAAGATGGCGTTCACAGCGGTGATGCTGCCAGCAGCGTCTGACAATGGGCGTACCGATCTACGTCAGCTGACACCACACAGCTTCCCTATGTCAGCAGGCGGACCAGAGGAAGATGCCAGCAATATGGAGTCCGGCCAGGTAGATGGTCGCGGTCTTCTCGTAGCGTGTGGCGATGCCGCGCCACTGCTTCAGGCGGTTGATGCACCGTTCGACGGTGTTGCGCTGCTTGTAGGTCTCGCGGTCGAACGCTGGCCGTCTCCCGCCCCGGCTGCCCCTCCGCAGCCGATGGCCACGTCTATCTGCTGGCACGGGGATCACCGCGCGGATGCCGCGCTTGCTCAGGTGATCGCGGATCGCGCGGGAGGGAATACGCCTTGTCGGCCATGACTACGTCAGGCCTGGTTCGAGGCGGTCCGCGGCGACGCGGTACACGTAGGCCGGCCATGACGTCCATGAAGGTGGGTGCGTCGCCCGCTTGACCGTTGGTCAGGACAAACACAAGGGGACGACAGCGGCCGTCGGCAGCAAGATGGCTTCGTTGTAAGTCCCCCGCGCGACCGGCCGATGGCGTGGTCGTGCGGCTCGGCCGCCGGGGCCCCTTTTTGCGGGCCCCGGCGGCGTGCTGATGAGCGCGCACGATTGTTGGGTCCACCAAGACGACCCAGTCAAGCTCCTTGTCGGCGTGGGCCTGGGCCATCAGCGCCGTGAACACCCGCTCCCAAGTGCCATCGACGGCCCACATCCGCAGTCGGTTGTAGACGCCTCGCCAGTTCCCGTAACTTCTCCGGCAGTTGGACCCACTGCGTTCCCGTCCGGAACTTGAAGGCGATCGCGTCGATCACCTCACGGTGATCCCGCCAACGGCCACCCCTCTTCGGCGTCCGGTCCGGAAGTAACGGCTCGATCCGCGCCCACTGGGCGTCAGCCAGCGACATGCCCAGATCAACGTCCCACTGATCCAAACGAAACTGCCTGGGTGACCCGCTGTCACATTCTCGGCCATGTGACTCCCCCTCCAACTAACCGCGAGTGGGAATCCGAGCTGGCCAGAGATCCGTTCCCGGCTGTCCCCGCTGGTCCACGAGCACATCAACTTCCACGGCCGCTGTCCGATCGTCCGCAGCCACGGCGACGGGCCCTGCAGGAACCGAACGCCAGCGAGGAATGGGACGCAAGCGACTTTGGTGCCGCCCCGCAGGGAGAGGGCGGCACCAAGGCCGTAGCCCATCGTGGTGTTGACGTTGGCGTGGCCGGCGATGGCCTGCGCGATGTGAGGCGGGAGGCCGGAGCAGACGGCATCGGAGATGAACAGGCGCCGGAAGTCGTGGGGGAAGTCCAGAGGTTCGCCGGTCGAGTCGGTGCGGCCGAAGAAGGTGAGAACCTCGCCAAGCGCTCTGCGAATGAGTCCGCCGCTCATGCGGGAGTCTTCACCGCTGCGGTCCGACTGGCACAGCAGGGGGACGATCTCTCTCGCCGGTGGTGGGTAGCCGGTACGGATCATGGCCATTCGAGACCGGGGCACCATGTACCGCATGACAACGATCCGAAACGTCCATGCCGCGTAGACGGCCAGGACACATCCGCGTCGGCGCCCCCGCCAGCCACCGGACGACGAGTGTAAGGCCAGTCATCGACGGTCTGTCTTCGCGTGCACTGTCCGAGATCTTCCGTCTCGAGCACACCCGCAACTATCTGCAGCCAGGCGACGTCAGCGCGGCTTTGGGCCTGTGGAAGGACTACGTCCACCAGCCCAAGCGTGATCTGTGGCATGACTACGAGTGGGGCAATGTGCACTGGTACTGCTGCGGCAGCCCTCTCGAAGCCCGAGTCCTCCTCGACACCGTGATGCAGGCCGTATCCCCAAGAAGCGCCCGCGAACTTCGAAAGATCGTCAGCCGGTCAGACGCCATCTGGAATCTTCCGTCCCCGCCCTACGATGCGGACGGAAGATAAAGGACGAGCTCAGTAGGTATTTTTTTTACCCAGGTCGACTGAAAGATCCCGAAGGTCGCCTCCGCCCGTGCGGCAGACGAATTGGGTTGCAGTGGCCCGGTGAGCCCGGTGAGGTATCCCCATGGACGGTGCCACACAGCAGGTGCGACGGGCGAGGTCAGGAAAAGGCCGCATGGTCGCGCCACGACCGGCTCCATGGCACGGGCTGGCGGTGCTCGTTGCCCTGATGCTGGCCGCCTTCACCTTCAACACTGCGGAGAACCTGCCGATCGGCCTCCTGGAAGTCATCTCCGAAAGCCTGCGGGTGTCAGTGTCGGCGGTCGGTCTTCTGGTCACCGGCTATGGCGTGACAGTGGCCGTCGCGTCTCTGCCGCTCGCCCACGCCATGCGGGCAGTGCCCCGACGCCACGTGCTCACGGGCCTCCTGGCCGCGCTGGTCGTGTCCAGTCTCATTGCCGCGCTGGCGTCCTCATATTGGTTGCTTCTCGCGGCAAGACTGCTGACAGCGCTTGCTCAAGCGCTGTTCTGGGCCGTGATGAGCCCGGTCGCGGTGGGCCTGTTCGCGCCCGCGGTACGTGGGCGTGTGATCGGGGCACTGTCCGTCGCCGGTTCGCTCGCCCTCGTGCTCGGTGTGCCCGCCGGGACCTGGCTGGGCCGGCAGAGTGACTGGCAGGTGCCAGTCGCCATGCTTGCGGGTCTGGGGATCATCTCCCTGGTGACGATCGCCGTTCTGCTGCCGACCTCACGTCCGGAAGAAGAACACGCCGCCTACGGCATCAGCCCCGATGCCCGCCGCTTCGGGATCGTGCTGGCGGTCGGATCCTTGTCCGCTACTGGGGCTTTCACGGGATATACCTACATCGCGAAGTTCCTGAGCGACGTGAGCGGATTTCCTCCAGGCACGGTCAGTACCCTGTTCATGGCCTTCGGCGTTGCGTGTCTGGCCGGGGTGAGCATCACCGGGGCTCTGCTGGATCGCTTTCCGCATGCCGCGCTGACCACTGCCGTAGCCACTCAGGCAGTGGGCATGCTCGGCCTGTACGCGGCCGGCACCGATCCGGTGGCGGTGGTGGTGTTCCTGGTGCTGATGGGCGGTGCACTCGGGCCAGTGTTCATGGCCACCCAGAACGCGATGCTGCATTGTGCTCCGCAGCGCACGGATATCGCGCTCGCAGCGAACTCCGGCGCCTACAACGCTGGTATCGCGGCGGGCGCCGCGCTCGGGGCACTCGTACTGCCGCTCGCCGACGTGCGGGGCACCTTCCTCGTCGGCGGCCTGTTTTCTGTCGCAGCCTGTGCGGTGCTACTCGGTGCACGGCTGCTGCGTCAACGACCTGAATCCGCCGAGTAGCCCCCCTCCGACGACAGGCTGCGGGTGGCTTCCTTGCCGAGTGACTGTGCGGCCTTTGCGGGTCAGGCGTCGGTCATCCCGTGATGAGTGCCCAGTTCAGGTGGGCTTCGCAGTGTTGCGGGAGGCGCTGTCCCTGCTGATCGCCAACAAGGGCGCGATCGGACAGCTGATCCCCAACGCTGCCGACCGCGTCGTGAAAGTGGAGAACAGGGGATCTGAGCCGGACTGGGTCGAGATCCTCACCTGCCGAGGCGCATAGGGCCCCGCCGTTCGGCACTCCGGCGGGTGGGGACCGGCCGCACGCCGGGCCCCGCCCTGTGCGGCCATGGGGAGCGCCGCCCGGTCACGGGGTGGGCCAGGAGCCGCTGGTGAGCCAGCGGCAGGCGGTGATCAGCGCGGCAGCGTGTTGCTCCTCGGTCCGCCGTCGCCCCTTCGAGTCGGCCTCACCGACGGACACCGGCGGGATCAGCCACTTCTCCGTCTGACCGGGACGCGGCGCCCGAACCGGGCCCGAACCCCCTGACGATGAGCCACCCGGCCAGCCCCAGCTCCCAGGCGAACACCGGGAGCGCGGCGGCCGATCCCGCCACGGAGACCTGCGCGTAGGCCCCGAACATCACGGCGACGCCGGAGGCGCAGATCAGCGGCCCGCCGACCAGCCCGAGCACGGCGATGAAGCGCGGCACGAGCCGTGCGCGGTACGCCAGGTACGCGAGCAGGACGGTGTTCAGGCCGAGGGCGAGGTTGGGCCCGAGCAGGAACGTCCAGTCGTGCACGGCCGCCAGCGCGACGTCGGCGCCGTCCACGGCCCCCGCGTCCCGCCGCAGGGTGACGAGCGCCAGGACGGCGACGATCCCGAGGGCGATGACGGCCGCCTCCAACAGCCGCCCGAAGGCGTACCCGAGCGCGAGCCCCTCGCCGTGGCGCCGCAGGACGGGGAACAGCGCCGCCCCGGTACCGGCCACCGCCACCACCAGCACCACCTCGCAGAGCACCCCGAGCAGCGCCCGCGTGTCGGCGCCCTGCACGAGCAGGCCGTTGTCCGCGCCCAACAAGGGGCGGTACAGAACCGCTCCCGCTATCGCGGCGGCCTCGGTCAGCAGGAACAGCGACCCGGCGGCCACCGCGGTTCTCCGGTCCGGACTCATCTACTCGGTACCCCTCGCTCGACGGAGGTGTACGCCGTACACCTGGCGGCGAGCATAGGTGTACGACGTACACTCGTCAAGGAGAGGGCGCTGTCGACAAGGAAAGGGGCCGAACCGGAATGACCCCGGAGAAAGCCACGCACACGCAACGGATCCCCCTGAACAGGGAGCGTGTCCTGCGCGCCGCCGTCGCGCTCGCCGACGCCACCGGCATCGACGCGCTCAGCATGCGCAGGCTCGCGCAGGAGCTGGACGTCGTACCGATGGCCCTCTACAAGCACGTGGCCAACAAGGAGGAGTTGCTCGACGGCATGGCCGACGCCGTCGTCGGCGAGATCGACCCGCCGGCCGCGAGCCCCGACTGGCAGCGCGTGGTCCGCGGGCGGATCCTCTCGGCTCGGCGGGTCCTGCTGCGCCACCCCTGGGCGGCCCGGGTCATCGAGTCGCGGACCGGCCCCACCCCGGCCGTACTGGCGTACCTGGACTCGATGGCCGGGAGCTTCCGGGACGGCGGCCTCTCCGCCGACCTCACGCACCACGTCATGCACGCGATGGGCAGCCGCCTGCTCGGCTTCAGCCAGGAACTGTTCGACACCTCGGGCCCCTCCGGCCCGCCGGACCCCGAGCTGGCGGCGCGCTTCCCGCACATCGCGGAACTGGCCGCGACGGCCGCACACGACGGGGGCTCCACGGTCGGTGGCGGCTGCGACGACCAGTTCGAGTTCGAATTCGCCCTGGACCTCCTCCTGAACGGCTTCGAGAACCTCCGCCGCCAGGGCTGGACGTCCGCGCGAAAGGCGTAGCGGGTACTGGGGGGGCTGATTCAGCGTCAAACGAGGGAGGGAAGCCCAGCCGAGCCGGGGCCAGCGGTTGTGTGCCAGCCCGCGAATTACGAGCTGGCGCATGATTGGCGATGAGACGTCGAGCGTTGGTCGTCGATCACGGTTGCGGTGGGGAACGTGACGCGCGCAGCGATCACCAGCGCCCGGAGGATCACCGGCCTGTCAGCCGCCGTGATCGCCGAACCGGAAGGCGCCACGCCTGCAGAAGGCGACACCGGGTGTGGAGGTTTGACATGCAGCGTGGCGATCGACCTGAACGTCACGAGACCGGCCGATACTGCCGACCGCGTACGTACCTGGTGGCGCCAGGCGACGCCCCGCAGGGCACGTAGGAAGGCAGGGCCCGCCGCGGGCAGGGCCCGCCGCACAATTCGCCTGCCCCCCCCGGTCGCCCTGCCGTGGCCTTGGACTACGTGCCGGATTCGATGGAAGCAGCGAAGACGAACGAGTGAAATGCACTCTCGTCCTTGGCGGTGAAGTTCCCCTCGAATGCCAGAGGCCGAGGGCCACAACGCATCGAGCCCCCTCCTTCCGCTCCGGATCGCAGAGTTCGATCCGTGTTCGCCGATCGCTGAGACCCTCCACTACTCGGTGATACCGTATAGTGGTACTCAGTAGCACGCAGTACCAAGGGGCCCTGAGGAGGATTCGCAATGGACGACCTGACGGAGATGCTGAAGGGCACGCTCGAAGGGTGCGTGCTCGAAATCATCGGCAGCGAGGAAACCTACGGGTACGCCATCACCCGTCAGCTGAACGAGCTCGGCTTCGCCGACGTCGTCGAGGGGACGGTGTACACCATCTTGCTGCGACTGGAGAGAAAGAGACTCGTCCAGGTGACGAAGCGACCGTCAGAGGTCGGTCCGCCGCGCAAGTTCTACGCGCTCAACGACGCCGGGCGCGAGGAACTCGCGACTTTCTGGGCGAAATGGCAGTACGTCTCATCACGCATCGACAGGCTCAAGGAGGGCGGGAGATGAACTTCTGGGAGACCATCACAGGCAGCGATCTCACCAGGGAATGGAAGGCGTTCGACGCCCGGGCCGAGGCGCTGCCGGACAACTACCGGGCGGCGTGGGAAGAGATCAAGGGCCACCTCTTCCCTCACGGGAGCTTCACGGGCCGCAACCTGATGCCGATCCTCGACTCCGCCCTGGGACTGCTCGAAGAGACGGCGGCGGACGGGCAGAGCGTCCACGAGGTGCTCGGCGATGACATCCGAGGCTTTTGCACGGCTCTGGTCGGCGGAGAAGGGGCTCGAACCTATCGCGACCGGTGGCGTGAGCAGTTGAACAGGAACGTCGCAAGGAAACTGAGCCGGCTGGGAGGCTGACGTGAGCATCCAGGACATCGTCGAGGGCAAGAAGCAATGGCGGGCCCACATGGCTCGGGTCAAGGCGCTCCCACCGGACTACCTGATCGTCTACAAGGAGATGCAGAGGTATTTGTTCAAGGTCGGACCGATCGATCTTCCCGACGGGCCCCTACTCCCCGGGATCGTCGACTTCTTCGAGGAGGGCGCCGCCGCGGGCAAGGGGGTCCTGCAACTCATCGGCAACGACGTCGCCGCGTTCTGCGACGACCTGGTCAAGGACTCACGCACCTATGCGGATGTCTATCAGGAGTCCATCAGCGGGGGACCCGGCACGGCCGAGAAGTAACGTCCGCCGCCGCACGCCGGTGGGCGTATCCCGCGCGCGGCTCGTTCGCACAAGGCGCAGCGCGAACAGACGCGAGACCGGCCACCAGCAGCCGCCGAGATCCTGTCCACCGAGTGGTCGAGCAGGCCGGCGAGACCCGGCTCAGCCCTGCCAACGCCGGCAGCGCCCCGGCGAGCAGGTCTCCGGCGGCGGGCCGCTCGACACCATTTCCCAGGACGACGCGATACGCAGGCCGTAATCGTCCTCGCCCGCCGCCGAGTGAACGTCTTGTGGGCCCTGATCCGGGACCGGCGACGGCCACCGGGCCGGGACGTGGCGGTGGACGTACTACGGGAACTCCACCTCCGGAGCAAAGTCGTCGACCGGGGACTACGTCGCCGTGCAATAGGCGACGAGCGCGGACCAGTATCCCCTCGCAGAAGAGCCGTTCGGCCCCAGCACGGGCAGGCGCACTCGGGCTCCCACCGCTTCCACCGACGCTGAGTGCGGTGGACGCGGACCGACCACACGTTCGCGCAGTTCGTTGATCAGCTGTGCTCTACCCTGACGGAGCTTCGACCGTTCGAGCCAGGGGTGGGGATCCGTATGGCAACGCGCACAACCGATGACACCGGGCCGGGACGGGAGCGGCGGCTGTCGGGCCGTCAGGGAAGGGCCCTGCTCCGCCCCCTCCTCGCGGCCGTCACCGCGCTCCTCGTCGCCGGCCTCGCCGCGGGCTGCTCCGCCCTCGGGAGCTCGTTGCGGGTCGTCTGGGAGGCCCCGGTCGACAGCAACATCAGGGGCTACGGCAACGGCACGTGGCTGGTCGGTGACACGCTCGTCCACAGCCGGTATGACGCGGTCACCGCCTTCGACGCGTTGACGGGGAAGGGCCGCTGGGAGTACGCCCCACCCGGACAGGAGCACATCTGCGCCGCCAGCCGCCGGACGGCCGAGTCCGTCGTTCTGATCGCCCGGGGGAACATGACGGACGCGGGCTGCTCGACGGTCGCCGCGCTCGACCTCACGACCGGCCGCGAACGATGGCACATGCCCGGCACCCCGGGGGACCTGGCCGGGACGTTCACCCAATTGGTCGCCGTCGGCGGCGGGATCGCTGTCCTTCGGGACGCCGACGAGTGGAACCCCGACGCCCGGCCCGGCGCCTCCGGATCGAAGGCCCTGCGCGCCTTCGATCTGCGGACCGGCGCCCCGCGCTGGACAGCGGCCGTGCCTGAGGGCTGCGTGGCCGAGCAGGTCGCCGCCGGGGAGCGGCAGGTCGTGGCCGTACTGGCTTGTGCCCGTACCGAACTGCTGCTCGCCGCGTTCGATCCGGCTGACGGCCGGCAGCGGTGGACCGCGCCCCTCGGCGGCCGGACAACGCCCGTACCGGACGGGCAGATGACCCTGCTGTCCGCCGAGCCGGCGGTCGTACAGACCGGCGGGACGACGGAGGGCCAGCCAGGCGCCTTCCTCGCTTTCGGCGCTGGCGGAAAGTCCACCGGCCGGATCGAGACCACCGGCAGATACGGAACGGTCCAGGCGCACACGCCGGCCCTCGTGGCCGTCGCGGACGGGCGGCTCTATCTCGGCGCCGAGAGCAGGGAGCGCCAGGCGTACCGGGACCGCGTGGTCGCCTTCGACCTCACGAGCGGCAACCAGGTCTGGCTGGAGGACGTGGCCGTGGCGGGCGGTCTGCGCGCCCTCGACGTGACTGGCGGCCGAGTGACCGTCCTCGCCGACCGCGGCTCCCGGAACGACGGCCTCGACGAACTGCGGGTGCTCGACTCCGCCACCGGCGACGAGAAGGAGAGCATCGAGGCCGGTCTAGACGTGGACCGAGCGCAGGGCGAGCTGGCGGACCTCCTCGTTTACGAGGAGCTGATCGTCGCCGTGCGGCAAGATTCGGGGCGCCTCTTCTCCGTGTACACGCGCGAGTGACGGATCGGGGACTGCCCTGGCGATCGCGAGGGCGGGTATTACGGGGATGAGGGCTGGCTAGTGCTGTGACCGCTATGGTTCGCCGGGTTGAGATGGAGGACTGTGGTGTTTGTGGAGATCGTCTTCGCGGCGCTGCCGATCGACCGTGACGAGGTCGAGGAGGCGTTGGAAGCGGCGTTCGAGCTCGACGGCGAGGTCACGGGGGCGGGCAGCGGCATGGGTCGTTGCCACCTCGACCTTGAAGTCGCGGAGAGTCTGGACGCTGCCGTGGCTCTGGAGCGACTGCAGCGCGTGCTGTCCGAACTGGGCGTCGCGGGGTGCGCGACGATGAACGTCAGCGAATGATCAGGCTGCCATCCGGGCGCGTCCGCCCCAGCGAATCCCCTTCTCGCTGCGGATCCGGGCGCGTTCGCGGCGTTCGGCCGCCAGGACATCGCGGTGGCGGGAGTTGGCGTTGCGCCAGCGTAGATAGGCGTGCAGAGCCCTGGTCTGGACCGTTTGGTTGCGGTGGTTCGAGTTGGCGACGGTGAACTGCCGCAGCGGCCCGAAGTGCGCCTCGATCGGATTCGCCCAGGACGCGTAAGTGGGGGTGAAGCACAGCTCGACCCGGTTCTTCCTGGCCCAGGCACGGATCTTCCCGCCCTTGTGGGCGGACAGGTTGTCCAAGATCACGTAGAGCGGGGCGCCGTCCGGGCGGGCCGCGCGGATCGATCTGAGCGCGGCCAAGGTGTTGCCGGCGCCCTTCTTGCGCCGGTTGACGCCCCACAGGGTGTCGTCGCCGATTGAGTAACAGCCATGGAAGTAGCGGACTCCGTGGGTGCGGTGGTAGGTCGCGGGATGCCGTTCGGGGTGTCCGGAGGCGGCCCAGCCCGAGCCGCCGGTCGGGCGGATTCCCAGGGGTCCGAACTCATCGAACGCGAAGACCCGGTCGGGGAAGCGGTCCAGGACGTGCTCGATCCGGTCGAGCTTGGCGTCGCGGTCCGGGTCCGGGGATTCCTTCCAGGTCTTCGTGCGCTGGAAGGTGACGCCGCGGCGGGTGAGTATGCACCGTAACGCCTCCCTGCCGATCCGGATCACGCGGCCGTGAACACGTCGCAGGTAGATGACGAGTTTGCGGATCGACCAGTGCGTGAAGGGCTGGCCGAGCTTGGTCGGGCGAGTGACGGCCGTCGCGACGGCGAAGTCCTCGTCGTCAGGACTGAGCAGGCGGGGACGGCCTCCCGCCCAGCGAGGGTCCAGGCAGGCCAGGCCGATCTCGTTGAACCGGTGGATCACGTCGCGGACCGTGTCCTCGTCCGCCTGAACTAGCTGGGCGATGACTGGGACGCGGTTCCCGCCAGCCGAGGCCAGCAGCATCATCGCGCGCCGGTAGCGTACCGAACTGGTGCTGCCCCGGCGCACGATCTGCTGCAGCTTCTGCCCTTCCTGGTCGGTCAATCTGCGCACACGGACAGGCTCGGCCACCGCACCTCCACCGGTCGGATCGGACGTCACCGCACATCCAACTGCCTCGACCACCAACCCGGCGAACCAACCCGGTCAGAGCACTAGCCGAGCGCCGTACCTGGCCAGACTGACCAAGTACGGCGCTCAGTCACAGTGGCATGTCCGTTCCGATCCCCAGGTCCTTGGACGGCGGCTACCGCAAGGCGTACTTCGCCACCGTCTCCGCCGGCACGGCAGGCTGGGTATTTCGCAAGACGCAACCATGGCGAACCGATCCTGTTCGGATGAGGGCCGGGCCGTGCGGCGTGAGGGGCGCATTGCGGGTGGTGGCCGACCGCGCACGATTCATGTGGCGCTTCTGGCTCACACTTCGAGCTCACACCACCAGGGGGCCTGGAGGTAAGCATGCCGATGCCTCTGCGGACCGGCGCCATCAGCTTCGGGCTGCTCACGATCCCTATCTAGATCTGGCGATCATTTGTGCAGGTCAGCAGCCTTCCCTTTGAGTAGGGACAAAAACGCAGTGGCATCAACGATCAAGGTTGAGACGGCGCGCGAAGGCGCTGTCGGTGGCTCGTGAGACAGTCGGAGCCATGCCGGGCACTGCGGGAGGGGATGCATGAAAGCACTGCCTGAGATTGTCGGGCGTGATGAGTTCGATGCCCTGGTCATCAGGACCGACTACGACGACGAGGCTGCATGGCAAGCGGTGATGGCGGACCTGGCTCAGACATGGGGAGACGACGGAGAGTTCGAAGCCTCCGTTCACCTCATCGATGATCCTGCCTGGGCCGATCTCACGCGCGATGAAGTCCTTACCGCGGCGGGGCGGGACGAGAACCTGAGCGTCGTGTTCCTCGCCGACCGGGTCACGATGCAGTCTGCTCATCGCGCGCTGCTCGCCCTCGACCTCGCCGAGGACGAAGGCCTCGACCCGATGTACGACCAGGAGCTCATCGACTCCCCCCTGCCTCGCGAGTTCCGGACCGCTCCGGCCGGCGTCCACGACGTGCACGCAAATTTGTCGATCGCCAACTTGGACTTCGCGGAATTCGCCGAGGCAGCCTTCGCCGATCCCGACCGTATCTACCGGCCCGACTGAGCAGCTATTGCCGGTTCTCTCCCAGCTGATCTGCCGCAGGCTGGTGCGGGCCCCGGACAGGTCCCGTTCCAGTTCTCGGACGTAGTTGACGAGGGGACAAAGCTTCGACGCGAGGCAGTGAATCGACCCAAGCCCGCATGGTGGCGCTGAAGTTGTTGCTGAACACCCTCAACGCCTCGGTGAATACGGCGAAGGACTCCCGAGCTAAAGGGCGCGGAAGCAGGCGGGGACGCGACAGTCCACGCTGTGCGGCCCAGCCAGAGGAGGACGGCCGCGAAGAAGGCGGCCACGAAGAAGACCACCACCAAGGCTGCGGCCAAGAAGACCACGTCCCGGACCGCGAAGAGGAGCACGGGCAGGAAGACGGCGGCGAGGAAGCGCCCGTGCCTCCTGAACCAGCGGCTGACTTCACGGTCTGCCCGCAGCGGCGGGAGCCCGCTCGACGACCGTGGCCCGCATCCCGTGGCGCCCGAGCCAGTGGGTGAGCGCCGGACCCGCGATGCCGGCTCCCGCGATCAGTACGTTCCGGCGCGCCATGGCGCTCCCCTTCGGCTTCCTCGTGTTCTCTCGCGCCGGGCGACGGCCCGGCGCGCGGTCCGTGCGAGTCGGCCGGGGACCGCTGCTGGCAGACGGTCCCCGGCCGGTTCTCACACGGTGAGGTGCCGCTTCGTGCCGGAGCGGTCGTCAGCGGCCTCCGGGGTGATGCCGTGCTGTTCCTCTTCGGGGCGTCCCTTCTTGGGCAGCAGGAAGGTGATCGCGAGGAAGGCCACCAGCAGACATGCCTGGACGATCAGTGCGTGGTGGAAACCGGTGGTGAAGTCACCGGCCTTGGCCTGGGCGAAGAACACCGAGCCGAAGACCGCGACGCCGATGGAGCCGCCGACTGCCTGGACCGCCGTCAGGACGCCGGAGGCGGATCCGATCTCGTCGTCGTCGACCGCGGCCAGGATGAAGCTGAACAGGGCGGCGATCACCATGCCGGCGCCGATGCCCGCCACCGCTGTGCCGGGAACGATGTCCCAGATCGAGAACGAGGCGGTGTCGAGGCCGTCGAGCTCGAACCACAGAACGACCGCGCCGACCAGCTGGACCAGCGGTCCGATCTGCAGCACCTTCCGGCCGATCCTGTCCGCGAGGAACGCCCCGCTGACCGCGCCGCCGACTGCGGTTCCCACCGCGAGGGGCAGGTTGCCGAACCCTGCGTCACCGGCGGTGAAGTGCTGGCCGATCTGGAGGAACAGGGTCAGTACGAGCTGGGTGCCGATCAGTCCACCGAAGAACAGGGCGATGCCGCCGAGTCCGACGGTGAAGGCCGGTTTGCGCAGCAGGCCCAGGGTCACCAGCGGTTCGCGGCCCCCGGCGGCCGTACGGCGCTGCTGGAAGGCGAACAGGGCGAAACCGATCACCGAGGCGGCCATGCACAGCCACGTCCACAGCGGCCAGCCGTCCTCCTGCCCCTGGTTCAGCGGCAGCACCAGCAGGGCACAGGACACCACGACCAGGGTCGCGCCGACCATGTCGACCCGTACCGTGCGGTCGCCCGCCTTCTTGGGCACGAACTTCGCGGCGACGATCAGCGCCGCGATTCCGATGGGCAGGTTGATCAGGAACACCGACCGCCAGCCCAGGTCGAAGAAGTCCCCCTCGATGAGGAAGCCGCCCAGGACCGGGCCGATGATGCCGCCCAGGCCGAGGACGGGACCGAAGATCGCGAAGACCTTGGTGAGCTCGGGACCGGAGAAGTTCTCCCGCAGCAGGCCCAGGCCCTGGGGCAGCAGCATCGCTCCGGCGGCGCCCTGCAGCAGACGGAAGGCGATCAGCGACTCGATGTTCGGCGCGATCGCGCACAGCAGCGAGCTTGCGGTGAAGGCCGCCAGACCGATCAGGAACATCCGGCGCCGCCCGTAGCGGTCTCCGAGCCGACCGCCCAGGACCAGACCGGCGCCCAGGGTGAGGGCGTAGCCGCCGATCACCCATTGCAGTCCGACGGAACCGGCACCGAGGGATCTCTCCAGGTCCGGCCCTGCGACGTTGACGATTGAGGCGTCCAGGAGATCCATGATCTCCGCCACGATCATCACCACCAGGATCAGCCACCGCCACCGGTAGGGCTCGGTCGTCTCGTCGGGTGTGGGGGACGGGTCACGCACGCTAGATACCTCCATGGTGAAGTAATTCCACCGTGAAGGTAAAGTGATGGCGGTAGGTTGTCAAAGCGGGGTGACCGTGCGGACCGCACGGCAGGAGAGAAAGGCGGGATGGTCGGCATGGAGGAAGCCGTGCGCGACGGTGTCGCGGAGCAGCGTGAACGGCTGATGGAATCGCTGAGGATCTACGGCGGCCACTACGCCGAACTCAGCCGGCGCTTCGCCGCCTGGCTGGGTCTGCACTCCACCGACGCGACCGCGGTACTGGAGATCGCTGCCGCCGAGGAGCGCGGCACTCCCCTATCGCCGGCGCGGCTGAGTGAGCGGATCCCTCTGTCCACGGGAGCCACCACCGCGCTCCTGAACCGTCTCGAAGCGGCCGGGCACATCACGCGTGCCCGCGAGCACTCCGACCGGCGCATCGTTACGCTGCGCAGCGGCGAGCACATCCAGGAACGGGCGGACGAGTTCTTCGGTCCGCTCGCCCACCACCTCGACGCCGCGATGTCGCACCACCCGCCCCAACTCCTCGAACAGCTCGAAGCGTTCATGGCCGACCTGAACACCACCATGGACAACTACCTCGCGGAACAGGACTCGGTGGCACCGCACTCCCCCCGCACCCCTGGTGGCCAGACGCCCTGACCGACGCGGTGTCGAGTACGACAGATCTTCGACGTCGTCTTCCTCGGCACGAGGACCACCACGAAGCTGCCCCGCTCCGAGCGCCGCGTTGTGCTCGAAGGTCTCGGACCTACGGGTTCGCACTGGTCGACGCCCGCGTCGGTCGCGGGCACCGGACCAACGCCCTGGGTACACAGGGAGCGTCGGCACCGGCTGGAGCGATACAGAGCGCGTGACTCTGACCGAACTCCCCCACGTCGGCCAGGCCGAGCACCGCCCGTACACCCATGCGCCGCCGGCGGCAGGAGTCCGCTGGGCACTGCCACTACTCGTCGGCGATATCAGCCTTCCCCGGGTGGGCCGTTCGGCGGCGGCGGACGCTACGCAACCCTTACCCGGGCCGGGCGCCTGCGCCATCCCTCCTCGACCGAAGCAGCTTGGCGATCGGGGTGATCGAGCGGCCCGGGTCGGGCGGCAGGTCACCGGCGGCCGGCACGCCTTCAGCTCGGGACGGAGCGCGTCCTTCCCGGACTTGGACTTCCTGTCCGCGAAAATCTTCCGACACCCGCACCCGGCGCCCGGCACCCGGCGTCCGGCACCCGGTGCGTACGAGCGGCTCGGCGACGAGCGCGTCCGCGTCGTGCGCCGGCTCCTGAGTGGTCGTCATGGGCACGGCGTGGGGGGGCCTTGACGGTAGGTCTCGCGCCGACAGCAGGTTTCTGGAAGTCCGTGCGAAAACCCCTTGCTCAATGGTCAAGGATCGTTGACCATTGCTCACATGCCTACCGATGAGCTTCCCGAGACGTTTCACGTCACCACTGAGGAGCAGCTGCGCGCCGTCTCCAATTTCACGCGTCACCGGATCATGGCCGTGCTCCGCTTCGAGCCCGCGACGATCACGCAGATCGCCGAGCGGGTGGGCCTGGCGAAGGGGAGTTCCAGCTATCACGTACGGCTGCTGGAGCGGGCTGGCCTGGTGAAGGTGGTGCGGACGCGGAAGGTGCGGGGTGTCACCGAGCGGTACTACGCGATGGCCGCGCGGGCGATCGCGCTGCCGGATCCGGGCGAGGGAGGGCCGGATGTGCTGATGCGCCATGCGGTGGCGGACCTGGAGGCGTCGCCGGTGGATGACCGGCACGTACGGATGGCGCATCTGCGGCTCAACGAGGAGCAGTTCGCGCAGCTGGGGGCGCGGTTGCAGGCTCTGGCGGACGAGTACCGGGAGCTGTCCGATCCGTCGCTGCCGGACGCGTCGCTCGTCTTCGCGCTGTTCCACCCGGCACCGCGCGAGCAGGCCGAGGGGGGCACCAAGTGACTTCAGACGTGAGGAAGTTGCCGACCGGATTCGGACGGCTGTGGACTGCGCAGACGGTTTCCTCGCTCGGTGACGGGGTGTCGCATGCCGCGCTGCCGCTGCTCGCATTGACGTTGACGCGGGATCCGATGGCGCTCGCCGTCGTCACGGCCGCCGGGACGCTGCCGTGGCTGCTCTTCGGGGTGCTCGGCGGTGCGCTGGTGGACCGCTGGGACCGCCAGCGCACTATGTGGGTCGCGGACACGGCGCGTGCGGTGCTGCTCGCGATACCCGCGGCGGCGGCCGTGCTCGACGTGCTGAGCATTCCGCTGCTCGCGGCCGTCGCCTTCCTGCTCGGCCTCGGCGGACTCTTCTTCGATACGGCCGCCACGGCCTATCTGCCGGATCTGCTCGGCCGCGACCCCGCACTCCTGGAGCGCGCCAACTCCCGCTTGCGCGGCGCCCAGACCGCCATGTCCGGCTTCGCTGGGCCGCCTGCGGGCAGTGCGCTGCTCGCGCTCGGGCGGGCGGTTCCGCTGCTCACCGACGCGGTCTCGTTCATGCTCTCCGCACTGCTCGTACGCACGCTGCCCGCCATGCCCCAGCCCGTGCCGGAGGTCCGCGAGTCGCTGCTTCGGCAGGCGCGGGCCGGGGCCTCGTACGTCTTCCGGAACCGGCTGCTGCTCGGCCTCGCGCTCCGCCCGGCGGTCGGGAACGTCGCCTTCCTCGCTGTGGAGACCGTCCTCGCGCTCTTCGCGCACGACCGCCTCGGCATCGACACCTACGGCTTCGGCCTGCTCCTCACGGCGGAGGCCACCGGCGGCCTGCTCGGTGCGGGCATCGCCTCCTACCTTGGCCGACGACTCGGCACCGGCACCGCACTGACCTGCACAGCCGCCATCGAAGGGCTTGCCATCCTGGGCCTGGCCGCTGCCACGAACCCGTACGTGGCCGGACTGGCGCTCGCCGTCTGCGGGGCCGGCATGGGCGCCACGATGGTGCTCGCGCCCTCCCTCCGACAGTCGATCGTCCCGGCCCACCTCATGGGCCGGGTCGCCTCCACCTCCCGCATGCTGGCCATGTGCGCCGCCCCCATCGGGGCCTTCCTCGGCGGCTGGCTGGCCACCACCTACGACATCCGCACCCCGCTCTACGCCGCCGCCGCCCTCCTCCTGGCGATGACGGCCGTCACGGCATCCATGACCAGCAACCGCCGGGTCGAAGCGGCGCTGCGCGCCGCAGCCCCGGCCGACGGCCCAGGTCACCCGGCATCCAAGAATCCCGCCCGGGAGAGTGCACCCGACGTGTTGTGACGCCTGCCGTGAAGGCGTCACGACAAGGCTCCCGTGCGCCGGCCGACCGTGATCAATCTCGGCGGCACCTTCTGTGCCGCAACTACTCACGCTCAGACAGCCCATCGCAGCCGCCTCACCCCGGAGCCGCGCCGTCCCACGTCATGAACATCGCGCAGAGCCGGGGGCAGGTGCCTCCCGAAGAAGTGACTGTTTGCTGCCTCAAGTGCTTCTTCATTCAGTGAGCGTTTTCAGCGTTGCCTTTCCAGGGTGAGGACGGCTTTGGCGATGACGGTCATCCGGTTGGGGCTGATGCGGGATCTGCGAAAGATCTGCCAGGATTTCAGCTGTGCCATGGCGCGTTCGACTGGGGCTCTGGCTTGGGCGAGGGCGCGGTTGAGGGTGCGCCGGGTGGAGGTGAGTTCTCCGCCGGGTGGTCGTTTGAGGCCGGTGGTGACGTGCGGTCAGGCGCCGGTGTAGGCGCGGTCGGCGAGGACTGGGATGCCCTGGCGTTCGCAGATACCGATGGTCTTGTGGGTGCGGGGGGGCGGTCAGGTCGTGGGTGCGGCCCGGAAGGGCGGGTGAGATCCACAGCACCTTGCCGGCCGGCTCGGTGACGACCTGGACGTTCACTCCGTGCCGACGTTGCTTGGCGGAGTAGTCGGCGCGGCTGTCGCCGACACAGTCGCACTCGGCGAGGGTTCCGTCGAGAAGAACGAAGTCCGGGTCGTGCGCGCGCAGCGTCTTCAGCAGGCCCGGGGCCCGGTCGGCGAGCATGTTGGTGACGGCCGTGACGTAGGCATGGGCGGTGCCGACGGATATCCCGAAGGCGGCTGCCAGGTGGGCGAGGGTGTCATGACGGCGTAGGTACACGAGCGCTCGCTGGTGCGGCGGGAGTTTGCACCGTCTGTCACCCTCACGGGTGACGATGAGTATCGTGCTCACTCGACCAGGGCGTGAGGCAGGTCGAGTGAGGTGGGATAGGGCACCAATAGGGCTCCTGTGCCGTTGGGTTGAGACGTCGAACACCTCCGTCAACGGCACGCCGGCCCTGTCCGTCGCGGCCCCTGCTCTCACGCTGCCTGTGGCACCCCATCGGTGGCCACGCTGAGGATGCTCGGAGAAAAGTGTCCACCGAAACAATCGGGGAGCGCATTTGCTTCACGACCAGACGAGTCGCCCTTCGGTGGCCTCGCAGACCGGATGGTTTCCATCGGCAATCTTCGTCAGTATCTCCGCCACGGAGTCGAAATAATGAGCCAGTGATTCGTACTCGCCCGTGGTCGTGATCTCACCCACGAACCACCTGCCGATCCGCCCGTCCCGCGTGTCGATGAACTTTCCCGTCCAGCCGTCCTGGTCCGACAGGAACGGGATCCACTCATTACGCCAGAACGGATTGTCCGGCTGGCCCGGAGGGTCGAATCCACCGGGCCTGGAGCGGTTGGCGTAGAGCGTCTCCATCGCCCGGATGCCCAGAAAGAAGCTGCCCTCATCCGGGAACCCGGCGAAGCCGCAACATGCCACATCGTCGTCCACATCTTCCTCAGGAAGATCAAGATTGTTCTGCAGCAGCCACGCCCGCAGATCCTGAGGGAGGGGGATACCCATCCGTTCCTCGGCTGCCGCGAGCATCTGTTCCGTAGCGGGCCCAGGCAGATCCGCGTGTTCGGCCGGGGCGTGCTGCTCAAGAAGATTCATCACGCGGGACCAGCTCTCCACCACACTCATTCCCCTCTGCCCTCTCTGCATGGATGCCCCATACGACTGCGCCACTGCAGGGGTTACCGTTCGAAGCGTCGATGCCGGGCACCATAGTCCCGAAACGCGTTTGCAGAAAAGCCACGTTGGGGAGCGCCGACCGGAGAACCTCGCAGGGATGGTACGCCGAGCAAGCCTCCTGCCCCACCCTCACGACCACCTGACACCTTCCGGCCCGAAGTGCAGGACCGACCGCTCGGCGAGGTGACCGCCCGCCAACTCCTCCCGGACACGACCGCTGTTCCTCGGCGGACCCAGCCGAGGAGCCGCCACAGCACCAGCGAGGACGACATTCGCCGTGGCGTCCTGCACGAGGACTGCACCGGGCGCCCGGCCGCCCGGCCGCCCAGTGAGGCAGTCGAGTACACAGACCGAACTGCCCTGATCCTGTGTTTCCCAGCCGACTTCTCTCGGGCCACCCGGGCCAGCTGGCCGGAGCCCGCATCAGCCCCCACCGCATGACGTCAGTCGCCAAGGCCGTCCTCACCCTGGACAGGGCAAGCTGAAAACGCTCAGTGTCTCGATGGAGACGCCCCAGGTCTCGTCCCAGTCCTCCAGATCGCTTGCGCACGAGACGAGTGGCTGCAGGTCTTCGGGATAGCCGGGCCAATAGGCGACATCGGCCCATGGCCGCTCGCCAGAGGTCCTGGCCCTGACTCTCGTGGACGCCGACCCGGCATACCTTCCGACCTGGGCGAAGCCCGATCTCCGGCTTCGACGCCATGCTTCGTTGACGCATGACGGCTTCAACAAGATTGGGCTCATCAAGCACGAAGCCAGTTGGAGCAAGCAAAGCCTGTGCCAGATCGCCCATCGTTGGCAGATTCCTCTCTGGCTGCTCAAGCGGATCCTCAGCCCACATTTCCCCAACGAACGACCAGTGCCGCGACCGACCATGCCGGAAGACACGCACCAACGGCTCAAGGACCACTACGCGCGGGGCCTCACCGCGACGCAGTCGTGGCGATCATTCCTCGACGACCACGACACCTGGCTCACGCTGTCGGCCGTCACGCAGCTCTACCTCAGCTTTCAAGACTCCACATCAATCAAGCCGCGCCGCACTGATCAAGCCGGAGCCTCGCTGCACCAACAGCTGCACGTTCGAAACGATCGTATAAAGTCCGGTGATCGACATCGGGCGTCTGGTGTCCGGTCACGCCGGGTGGTCGGGGCGGGGCGCGGGGGGCGATTCACATTAGTGGGACACGCGGACGAAAGAGTGCTCCGGCGGCCGGGCGCTCGCGTAGACGAGCGGGCGGGAAGTCGGACGGGCTGACGCGGCGGGGCCGGATCGTTGCCTGGACCGCCGGTATCGGCGCCGTGTGCGTCCTCGGCGCCGGCGGTGCCGGTGCGTGGATCTACAACGACCTCGACGGCAACATCCATGGCGCCCACCTCGACGGCAAGCTCGGCGACGACCGCCCGGAGAAGCTCAGTCCCGGGTCGCGGAACATCCTGGTCGTGGGCTCCGACAGCAGGTCCGGGGCCAACGCCCGGTACGGCGGCATGGAGGGGGGCACCATGCACTCCGACACGCTGATGGTCCTGCACATCCCCGCGAACCGGAAGTGGGCCGCGGTCGTGTCCCTACCCCGCGACTCCTGGGTGCGAATACCGGCCTGCGACAAGGGCGACGGTACGACCTCCGAGGTCCATCACTTCAAGATCAACGAGGCGTTCTCGCTCGGCGGCACAGGCGGCGATGTGGCCGACGCCGCCGCTTGTACCATCAAGACGATCGAAGCCAATACTGGTCTGCGCATCGACAACTTCATGTCGGTCGACTTCCAGGGGTTCAAGGGCATGGTCAACGCCCTGGACGGCATAGAGGTCTGCCCTGAGCAGGCCATCCACGACAAGAAGGCCCACCTCGATCTGGAGGCCGGCTGCCAGACGATCAGGGACGAGAAGGCGCTCGGCTACGTGCGTGCCCGCTACAGCGTGGGCGACGGCTCCGACACCGGACGCATCGGCCGCCAGCAGGAGTTCATGTCGGCGCTGTCCGAGAAGGCCAAGTCGAAGATCACCGACGCCGGTGCCCTCTACCAGTTGCTGCAGTCCCTCACCAAGTCCCTGACCACGGACGACGACCTGGCCGGTGTGAAGCCGCTCACCGGCCTCGCGTCCGTGCTGAAGGGCGTCCCCGAGGACCGGTTGACGTTCCTCACCGTTCCCAGCTATCCGCGCGAAGCCGACGTCCCGACGGACAAGGCCAACGTGGTGTGGCAGTACCCGCAGGCCGCCACCGTGTTCAGCGCCCTGGCCAAGGACAGGGAGATCGACAAGAAGCGCCTGGAGGCGGACGCGAAGAATCCGCTGTACGCGTCCTCCGTGCACGTGCGAGTCCTCAACGGATCGGACACCGAAGGAAAGGCCGCCGCGGTCGCCGAGAGACTGCGCGAGGCCGGGTTCACCGTCACGGGCACCGGCAACGCGCCGCACGCCGGCCGCACCACGGTCACCTATCCCCCGGGCCTCGCCGACCGGGCCGCGGTCCTCGCGTCCCAGGTGCCCGGCGCGCACGCTGTCGAGGACGCCGCCGCCCCGGCGGGCGAGGTCACCCTGGTGGCCGGCGCCGAACTGGACGTCGACGACCTGCGATAGGGCACCACATCGAGAGACCGAGCGAGCTGTGCTTCCGCGTCTGCGACAGGACGCGGGAGTACGGACTACGCATCCGTCCCGGATGCCGTCGTGCTGAGGCGGAACCAACGGTGCTGCCGGCCCGCGGATTCGCCCGCTGACGTCGACGCCGACAATCGAGCGCACGATCTCGTGGCTGTCCGGCTACCGCAGACTCAGCCCCCGCTACGAAGGCAACCCCCGCAACTACCTGGCTTTTCTCGACCTTGCCGCTGCCCTGTGCTGCTACAGACGACTCCTCAAACTCACCACACAGGACACCACTTAAGTGACCCAGGTCACTCAAACTTCGATGGCACAGGAAAATCTCGGCATTTCCTATGTATGTGTGGGGTGTTGAGGGTCGAGGCGTTGTGGGTTGAGACGTTCACGGGTCTGCGGATGGGTCAGTTCGAACGGCTGTTGCGGGTGGTGCGTGAGCGTGGTGGTGACGGTCCGCGGATTGGGCGGCCGTGGTGTCTGCCGTTGGCGGATCGGGTGCTGCTGGTGGCTGTGTACTACCGGACGAACCTCACGATGAGACAGCTCGCGCCGCTGTTCGGCCTTTCGCCGGCCACCGTGTGCCGGGTCATCCAGCGGATGGGACCGCAGCTGGCTCTGGAGCCGGTGGCCCGTCGGGACGAGGCGGTCGACCGGCTGTGGAACGTGGACGGGACGTTGCTCCCAGTCCGGGACCGCAAGGTCGCAGCCTCCTCCCGTAACTACCGGTTCTCGGCAAACGTGCAGCTCATCATCGATGCGGACACCCGCCTGGTCATCGCAACGGCCCCTCCGGTGCCGGGCAACCGGGCCGATGCCCGGGTCTGGCGCGAATCCGGGCTGGCCGAGCACTGTCACGGTGTGACGGTTCTCGGTGACGGCGCCTACATCAACACCGGCCTCGTCGTCCCTCACCGAAAGCGCCCCGGCCGGCCCTGGCACGCTTCAGCACGCTCAGTCGGCGTGGAGGCGCCGCGCATAGCGCCGCGGTCCGGTCGCAGCCGCGTGACGATATGGATGTACCGCTGGCGCTGACCATAGCCGCCCTTTCGATCGGCGCCCAGGGCCGCCACGCTGAGGCTCTCGCCACATACGACGAGGCCCTGCCGGTCTTCGGCAGGATCTTCGGGGCCGATCTCCCGCTGACCTCGCCACAATGGAGCAGGCCCTGACCGAACTCGGCTACGTGAACGTCCCCGAAGAACTACTGGAGAGCGACTACGAAGGCCCCAGCGCGCTGGAGCACTTCGCAGCGCGGCCCACGTGGTGGACGCGGTTCTTCGGCCTCTGGTGATCCGCCCACCGAGCCGAGCGAACAGCTGTCATCTCGCTGAGCACGTGACGCTGTCGGGGATCTTGGAGATGTGGAGCTCAGTGTGCGTGGCCGCACTTTGATCCCGCGGCTTGTGTACGACTCCGACCGACACCTTGACGGCGGCGGCCCCGTTCGTCAGGCAGCCGGCCAGCGCGTGGCGCTGGCGGGCGTTGATCTGCATGCCGGGAATCGGATCGCCATCCACGGGGTTGGTGGGGGATGTGAGCCGGAACTGGAGAGTCATGCGAGCGATTCAGGTATACGAAGTGGGCGGTCCCGAGGTGCTGCAGGAGGTCGATGTGGACCAGCCGCGGCCGGGTCCGGGCCAGGCGGTCGTGGAGGTCGCCGCATCCGGGGTCAACTTCCTCGACGTCTACCACCGCGAGGGCCGATACACCCTCCCGCTGCCCTTCACCCCGGGCACTGAGGGCGCGGGCACGGTCGTCCAAGTTGGACCCGACGTCGCCGACGTCGCAGTGGGGGACCGGGTCGGTTGGGTGGAGATTCCCGGCACTTATGCCGAGCGGGCCGTCGTGGACTCCACCCGGCTGGTGCCGCTACCCGACGATATCGGCTTCGAGACCGCCGCCGCCGTGCTCCTGCAAGGTATGACCGCGCACTATCTCGTCAAGGACGCCTACCCGGTCCAGTGGGGCGACACGGTGCTCGTGCATGCGGCTGCTGGTGGCGTGGGGCTACTTTTGACCCAGCTCATCACCCACCTCGGCGGCAGGGTGATCGGCACGACGTCGACCACGGCTAAGGCCGAACTGGCGAAGCGTGCCGGGGCCGCTGAGGTGATCCTCTACTCCGCAGTCGACGATCTCGCAGCCGAGGTGAGGCGGCTCAACGGCGGTCAGGGACTGCCGGTTGTCTTCGACGGCGTCGGCGCGCACACCTTCGACGCGAGCCTCGCCAGCCTGCGAACTCGCGGCCATCTCGTACTCTTCGGCGCCGCAAGTGGTGCCGTGCCGCCGTTTGATCCAATTCAGCTCGCCCACGGCGGTTCGCTGACCCTGATCCGGCCCAGCCTCGGGGACTTCATCGCCGATCGGTCCGAACTGCTCCGACGCGCCGCCGATGTGTTCGAGTGGGTGCGCTCCAAGGCGCTTGAGGTCACAGTAACGGCCCGCTACCCACTGGCCGAGGCCGCCCAGGCCCACAGCGATCTGGAGGCTCGGCGTACCACCGGCAAGCTGCTCGTTGTACCCGATGCAGCCGTTATCGGATACCGCGAGGGGACGCAGAGCTGATGCCGGGAGTGCAGTTCACTCGAACTGACACCGTAAGGGCCACGCCTCGGTTAAGGGCCGACGAATGCACCACCCACCGCTTCAGCACCACAGGGCGCAGCTCTGGCGTTTCGCGAACCCGTTACCGGGGGCGTGGTCCTGCACTCGCAGAGACCGGCAGCGGAAATCCCTCTGCAAGGGAAGGCGGGATCTACCTGCCAGCCACTCCCACTGAGCTCCACATCTCCAAGATCCCCGACAGCGTCAGCTACTGAGCACGTTCATCCGTACTTCACTGAGCACATTCTCGAGTACGCCGACACGAGGAGCTGCACCACGGTCTTCCTCCGGAGCAGCGCGGGCAGGAGGCCGGCGCCGTGGAGCTTGTCGCGGCTACCGCCCTCCTGGAGCTGGGCCGCGATGGCCGGCTACCGAGTCACGTACGTGTTGGCGACGAAGCTGGTCAACGAGCTCGTCGAAGCCGCCGACGAGAAGCAGCTGACCAAGACCATCGCCTGCTACGGCCGCGTCGATCTTTTGTGCATCGACGAGCTCGGCTACATGGAACTCGACCGCCGCGGAGCCGAACTCCTCTTCCAGGTCCTGACCGAGCGGGAGGAAAGGAACAGCGTGGCGATCGCCTGGAACGAATCCTTCTCTGGCTGGACAAAGACCTTCACCGACCCCGGCTCTGCGCGGCCATCGTCGACCGCCTCACCTTCGGCGGCACCATCATCGAGACCGGCACCGACTCCTACGCCTCGCCACCACCCGCGCCCGCGCCGAGCAAAAGGCAGCTGGCTGAGCCCCGTTTCATCGGCCGGCAGGGGCCTCGATCCGCTTGTCAGACGTGTGGGGCAAGATGGCGCCATGGCACAGCAGATCTTGCCCCCGTCGGAGTCCTGGTGCCTGATCGACGCCTGGCTGGAGACGCACGCGGCCGCCGATTTCGAGCTCCTCAATCCACCAGCGACATCGGACGAGATCCGACACGCGGAACGGATCCTCGGCACCCCGATGCCCGGTGATCTCGCTGAGTCTCTGCAATGCCACAACGGCGTGAGCACCTGGGCAACCATCCTGCCGGAGCAGTCCCCGCTCGCAGTGAGCGGCATCGTGGAACATTGGCAGACCTGCATGACCGTCGCTGCGGAGAACGATGGCCTGACTGCCCGCCCCTGGGACGACGAGCCTTGGGGGCACCGACTCTGGGTTCCCTGGGCTGAGAGTGCCGATGGCGCGACGCAGGTGATCGACCTGCGTCCTGGCCCAGAGAGCCGGCGTCTCGGCTGGGCAGGCCACAGCGGTGGAGGCGACTTCACCGATTCCTGGCTTGATCTGGCGAGCCTTCTCCACGCGGTCGCGCATGCACTGCATGACGCCGGAGGCGTCCGCGGGCTGCATCCCTACCTCACCACGGAAGGTGGGATCTGGTGGGACGAAGAGGGTTGCTTCGAGCTGAACGGTCACCCGCTGAGGGCCGCCCCAGTCGGGCTGTCCTAGCCAGCAGGTTCCACGCGAACCACCCGATCGTTCCTACTTCTCACGGACATTCCCAAGACACCTGACCCGGCATCGTTCTCAGAACGCATCAACAACCGTTCTTCTGGGTGACCTACGCAGCCACCCACCGTCACGGTTCACGGAAGTTGAGCCAGAACCCGTTCCCATGGACAAAGCCACCACTCCCTACGCGGCGGTTCCCCAAGCCTGTTCACCTTGGCGGCCACGCCACGGCACGAGCCGACCGTCGGCCCCGGACTGTCCATGCCCGGGATGTAAGTGCGATTGACCCGTCCGACCGCCTCGGCACGGTCTCGCTCAACTTGTCGCGCAACCCGTCCCGAGTGGCTGGGGCCAGGGCGGCGACATAGCCAGGAGCGGGACCTTGCCCGGCCATGAACGGCTCCCAGAAGTCCGCGAAGTCGGCGAAGACCATGGGAACCTCGATCGGGGCAACCGCCACTTCGACCAACCCCGCCTCCATCCACAGCGTGCGCAGCGGATCCGGACGGCAGAACGGGAACCGGCGGCCCTCGTCCAGTGAGGCTGCCGACGGGTCCACCGCGACCGCGGTATCCCAAAAGTGCCGGAGAAACGCCATGCCCTCGGCGTAGTCCCATACGTATGCCGCGACCAGTCCGCCCGGCCGCACAACCCGGGCCCATTCGGTCACTGCCGCGCCCGGATCGGGAAGGAAATTGAGCGCCAGTCCGCTGACGGCCATGTCGAACGTTTCGTCGCGCATCGGCAGCGACAGTGCGTCGGCCACCACGAAACTCGCCGAGGCGGGAACGGCATCACGGGCCGCCACGACGAACGCGGAGGACCGGTCCAGCCCCACCACGTTCCGGGGCCGGCACCGGGACGCCACCGCTGTGGTCAACGCCCCGGTGCCACACCCCACATCCAGCCACCGCAACCCGTCCCCGCAGTTGAGCCACGCCACAAACCCTTCCGCGACCGGACGGCTCCACCGGCCCATATAACGCTCGTAGGCATCGCCGACCGCCCACACGTCACGCTGCTCGTCCATGCCACCACGATCTCCGACCAGGTCCGCACGGTCCGCAGACACGCAGTCACCGGGCCCGGCATCGCTTCATCGGCCTCCCTCCGGGCGGAGGCTGTCTCGAACGGGCCGATCCCCCTTGCTCCCGCTCTCGGCTTTGCCTCTACCTTGCCGAGTGGGCCTCCTCGCCACCGGCCTCATCGCCACCGCACCGGATCGACGGGCGACAGTCCAGTGGACCCTGAAGTGCATCGACCGCGAGCTCAAGGTCCACGAATGGGTCGACGACACCCGCGCCGACACCACATGCGCTGTCGTCCGCATCGATCCCTGGTTCGGCTCCGTCCACGAGTTCAAGACCTGCGGCTCCGGCACCAGGAAGACCTTCTACAGCACCGACAGTGCGGACATCGCGCTGTTCCTGCGCTGACACCAGCTACACCCGCAACGGGAGCCCGGACCCTTTCGAGGTGGGCCAGCGGCGGGGAGTTGGCGGTGACGCTCTCCGCATTCTCCGGAGGCAGGAGGCGGCCCCTGGCTAGGTGTCGGCGAAGCCGCACGTTTTCGGTCGGCGGGGACATAGGACATTGCTGAGATGTCCGCGAACTTCTGTGCCCCGTTGCCTGCAGCCCATCGGAACCCTGTGGCCACGGCGTTGATGCCACGTCGGCGGTTCGGGGAGCCAGGGACGGCGGGAAGCGCCGGCTCAAGGGGCGTGGCGGTCAGCGAGTACGGGCCGTCTGGGCACGGCGCTTGAGGGTCCGCGCGTAATCCTCGAATCGGGCCTTCGCGATCACCGAACGGTCGGCGGTACGCAGCACCACACCTTCCGCACGGCCAGTCGCCCGGCCGTCCAGCGCTACCTGGGTCTGCAGCCAACTGGCGTTGAGCCAGTCACTCATCCCTTCGACACTGGTCGGCAGACTTCCCGGCGCGATGACGTCGAGGCGGGGAGTGAGCGGGAGACCTTCCATGCCGGCGGCTGTCGTCAGGGCCTCCTCGGCGAGGAACGACTGCCCACCCCCCTCGCGCCATGCAGAGATGCGCTCGACCGGCCGGCCCAGAACCTCCACCGGCACCGTCGCCACGTCGAACAGCCGGTACCCGACTTGCCCGGTCCCGGTGTACTGCTTCGCCGCAGCACCCACCTTCGCTCCGTACACCTCCAGGTAGAAGACGCTGATGCTGTCCCTCACCGAGAGACCTTCGGCGACAGTACGCAGCGCCCCCACGATCCCCAGGGCCGGGTTGGTGACCCGGTCGCCTCGGGCGGCGAGAAGCTCCTCGCGGCTGCCGATGAACCAGTCCCCACCTGGAAGCTGGATGATGCGAGCGTTCGTTCCGTCCACCTTCTCGGTCAGGACCACATCGCCGACGAACGGAGTGGCGTCTTCGGTGAGAGCGCCACGCTCACCGAGCACGTGATAGGTCGGGATGGACGGGTACTTGGTTGCCGAGTTCAGGGCGGCAAGATCGATGCTGTCGCTCATGCGGGACTCCTCGGGGCGGTCAGGTCTACGTGATGCGGGCGCTGCACCAAGCGAGCATGAGCGCCTTGATCTGCTCTTCTCCGGGTGCTCCCGCTTGTGCCAGCCGACGGACATCTTCCACTGCTGAGCGTGGGGCTGCACGTCAATTCCGCACGACGAGGATCTTGAACCGTGTTGGGGGCCGCCATGCCGTGTACACAGCGTCGATGGGGCGGTCAGGCGGGTGTATCGATCATGTCGCCGGTTTCGCGGATGATCGAGCGCACTGCCTGCTGTACGGGCGTCGCCCCGAAGGAGGAGGTACGTCGCCCCGTTGATGCCGGGGCGACGTTCGCCCGGACCACGGAGGTGGGCGACAGGGCCGCCACGGCATCGGCGTGCGGATCGCGGACAGCCGGGAGCAGCGTTCCTTCCACGCCCTTGGCTGCTCCCAGCACCCCAACTCTCCCTGCATCCCCGGCCCACAGAAGGTCGATCCCCGCGACGAAGGTCTCCAGCGGGATCTCACGGATTCCCGCTGACCGGCCCTCGCCGTCGAACCAGCGAACGGAGAGGGCAGTCATCCCTGCGCGGGCGAGTACGTGGCAGCGCTCAGCGACGATCCGGCCGCTCGATCCGGCCAGCACCCCGGTCGGGTCGGGTCGGGTCGGGCAGTGGTGGACCGGTCGAGGGCTTGGAGGTTGTCTCACGTGGCACGTTTCGCGAGCTTCTTGTAGCAGGTCAGGGCAGCGGCCATGGCCATGCCTCGGCTCTGCCAGTCGTTGCGGACCACGTACGGGATCTTGAGACCTCGAGCAGCCCATGGCAGGCTCATGCCGCATGATCGATGAATTCGCGAAAGACAACCTGCACGGGAGACTGCGGCGGGACCGCCAGGCGCTGCTCTGGAAACTCGACGGCTTGTCCGAGTACGACGCCCGCCGACCTTTGACAGCGACCGGGACCAACCTCCTCGGCCTCGTCAAACACGTGGCTCTGGTCGAGGCCAGGTACTTCGGCGAGGTCTTCGACCGCCCTTCTCCGGAACCGCTGTCCCGGTGGCAGGACTCCGACGGCAGCGATCAGTGGGCGGCCGAGGACGAGACCCGCGATCAGATCATCGGGTTCTACCGGCGCACGTGGGAACACTCGGACGCGACGATCAACGAGCTTCCCCTCGACGCTCCCGGCCACGTGCCGTGGTGGCCGGAGCCTTACGCCAACACGAACCTGTTCGCTGTGATGACCCATGTCCTCAGCGAGACCGTCCGGCATGCCGGGCACGCCGACATCCTGCGCGAGGGCCTCGACGGCCGGACCGGGCTGCGCGCCGAACACGAGCAGCAGATCGACGAGGATGCCCGTGCAGCCCACCGCGCGAAGATCGAGCAAGCCGCCAGGTCGGCCGCACCAATCAAGGCTGAGAACCTCTAGCAGAATGATCAACCGCCGAGCGCGATCCAGCCCATTCTGTGCTCGTCTCCTCGGTCGGGTCGCCAGCCGAAGCGACCAGATGCCGCCAGATGCCCCCTGGCAGTGAGCTCGATAGCGCCGGTCGCCTCGGCGAACCTTCCCCCCTTCCCGAGCGCGGCAAAACATCGGCATCCAAGGTCGGGCTCCCCATAAGGCATACGCGCATCGGGAGCGCAATTAACGATATACGGAGCGGCGGAATGCCTGATACGCCATACGGCCAGCCGTCATGGATTCAGCCGCAGGGCCATGACTTACCAAGTAAGTCAAGACTTACCTTTAAGGAACTTTGATCGTATGGTGTGGCTCGAATCGAAGGAGCCCCCTGTTGTCGAAGTCGAAAATGCATGATCCCGCTGTGCGCGCGCTTGAATCGGAGCGGGATTATGTGTCCTCCTTATATGAGTTGCTCACCGAGCGGCTTTCCGAGGCACGAGTACACCGAGCGAGTGTGCTGAAGGCCCCGGCGGAAAGCGCCGGTGAGGCATACGAGAGAGAAATCGCCGCCGAGCGTCTGGCCAAGGAAATCGGCCGTCTGGAGGGCGCCGAAAAAGGGCTGGTCTTCGGGCGCATCGACTGGACGGATGGCACGGCCCTGCGCATCGGGCGGATCGGACTGCATACGGAGGAGGACGACCTGCCTCTGCTCGTGGACTGGCGCGCGAACGCGGCGCGGCCCTTCTACGAGGCGACACCGGTCCACCCGATGGACCTGCGGCGGCGCCGGCACCTGCGCCTCGAGGAGCGCACGGTCGTCTCGGTGAGCGACGAACTGCTGGACGGGACAGCCCCGACCGACGAGGACGTCGTGGGGGACGGCCCGTTGACCGAGGCTCTGTCGGCACGGCGTACGGGCAGGATGCACGCGGCCGTCGCGACGCTGCAGGTCGAGCAGGACGAGATCGTCCGCTCCGCCCACCGCGGGGTGACCGTGGTGCAGGGCGGGCCCGGTACCGGCAAGACGGTGGTCGCCCTGCATCGGGCGGCCTATGTCCTGTACGCGTTCCCGCGCGCCGCGGAGGAGGGTGTCCTGGTGGTGGGCCCGAACGCCCGGTTCCTCGACTACATCTCCCAGGTCCTTCCCTCGCTCGGAGAGAACGACGTCGTTCTGGCGACCTGCCCGGAACTGGCCGGAGTGTCCACGGACACGGTGGACCCGTTCGATACGGCGCGGCTCAAGGGCAGCTCCGACCTCGCCGACGCCTTGGCCGGCCTGCTGCGCGTCCACCAAGCCCCCGCCGGTGACTTCACCGTGCGGGTCGGACAGGAGCTGGTCCACCTCTCCGGCGAGGAAGTCGCCACGGCACGCGACGCCGCCGTGGCAGCCGTACTGGGGCACAACCTCGCGCGCCAGGTGTTCAAAGAGCTCTTGATCGACACCGTCACCGACGCGATGCAACGGGACATGGGCGACCTCCTGGAGCAGATCGACGCCGATACCGAAAGGATGACGGGCCTCAACCTCGACCGGTTCACGGGAGCCGCCCAGCGCCGTGTCGAAGGTGCGCCCGATGCAGGGCCGGCCCACGAGCTGGACCTGGACGCCATCCGAGCCGATCTCCTCGGCGACGCCGGCGTCGACCGAGCGGTCGAGGTGTTGTGGCCGCGGCTGGTACCCGGTGACCTCGTGAAGGCGCTCCTGACGAACGCCGGCGCTCTCGCCGAGCTCCTCCCCCGCCTGACCGCGCAGGAGCGGTCCCTCCTGCTGCGCGGTCCGGACGACCCGTGGACCGATGCCGATGTGCCGTTGCTGGACGAGGCGGCGAGCCTGGTCGACGGCCCGCCCGAACGGACGTACGGGCACGTCGTCGTCGACGAGGCGCAGGAACTGACCGCCATGCAGTGGCGGATGATCGTCCGCCGCTGCCCGGCAAGGGCGATGACGCTGGTGGGTGACTTCGCCCAGGCAGGTCCGGTCGCGACAGCACGCGACTGGAAGGAAGCACTGAGCCCCCACGTCGGACCGCGGTTCAAACTGCACGACCTGACCGTCAGCTACCGCACCACGCAGGAGATCCTGGAGAGCGTCCGGGACCTGCTCACGCGGATCGCTCCGGACCAGAAGCCCACACGGTCACCGCGAAGCGGTGAGAGCCCTCGCGCCGTGACCATACCTCCGGACGGGTTGGTCACCGCCGTCGTCCAGGAACTCCGCGCCCAGAGCACCACGCACCCGGGCGAGCTTCTGGGAGTGATCTGCGCGGACACCAGGGTCAGCGAGCTGACGGCCCATGGCATCGCCCACCACGCACGCATCGTGCCGGCGTCCGAAGCGCGCGGCCTGGAATTCGACGGAGTCGTCGTCATGAACCCCGAGGAAATCATCACGGCCCGCCCCGGTGGGGAAAGGGACTTGTACGTAGCCCTGACCCGGGCCACCAAGCGCCTCTGCACGATCACCGTCCAGCCCACCTGACGACTCGGCGCCCGCGTCGTCGCCGCGGGCGCACCCGGCACGGTACAGACACCGGCCCGCGCGCACGGGGCTGTTCGCCGCCTCACCTCAAATAGGGCAACCTGGTGGCCTCATAGGTGGCCAGCGATCGTGGGAAGATGAGCCCATGGCCACCGACTACACACCCGACGGCGAAGCCACTCGCCTCTACGGCCGATACAGGCGCGCCCGCGAAGCCGAAGCTGAGCTCAAAGATCCCGTCCGGGTGCAGGCGGCGGTCGACCTCAAGGCCGGCGCGACCGTCGGCCAGCTGGCGAAGCTCACCGGCCTCACCTCTGAATACTTCAGGCGCGTCGCCCGCGCCGAGGGCGTCGAGCGGCTCCGCCCGCCGACCGTGGGCAAGCTCAAGCCGGAAGCGGAGTCCGCATGACCGCCTCCCTGGTGACCTTCCTCCGGGCCAGGCTGAATGAAGAGCTGGAGAAGGCACGCTTGACCGGCAACCTGATGGTCACGCAGTCCGCACGCTTGGGCGTCCAACCCGAGGACGCCGCCAAGCAGGCCCGATTCTCCCTGGCTACGGCTGAAGCCCGGCTCGCGCTCCTTGAAGACACCGTGGTGCCGTACCTGGGAACTGCGGGACCAGCCGGGCGGAACGCCGAGTTTCAGCTTCGGCTCTTCGCTGCGCCTTACGTTGAGCACCCGGACTATCCACACGACTGAGCCCCTTCAACCATGCGTAGTGGGTGACCTGGGCCGGCTACTGGGCGCCCAGGTAACGCTGCCACCGACGGGCCGGCTGCTGCTCCCCGGGCAGCCGACCTGGTGAGGCGGCTACCCGGGGGCCTTGCCGTCGTCCGCCTACCCCCAGCACCAGGTGGGGTGTCGGCGGGCGGCGGCAATGACCGGCCGGGTGGTTTTGGGTCGTGCCTGGAGGCCGTCGCGTACCCGGGGCTTGCTGGGGGGTGTGCCTGTGGTGGCGGTGAGGGCGCGGATGTGGTCGGTGAATCCCGGGGCGGGCAGGGGCAGGTCGAAGCCCTCGACGTGGCCAACGGCCGCGGGAACGTAGTCCAGTACGGCGCCGACCGCAGCAGGCACTGCGGCGAAGTCGGTTTTGAGTGCCCCGAGGATGCGCAGCGCGGTGGGCAGCATGCTCGCGTCGGTGGTCGTCACGGCGTTGAGGGCGTCACTGACCGGGCCGGGCACGACTTCGGGTTTCATGCCGGACCCGGTGGCGGTGGGGTCGTCGGTGGAGGGGGGATCGCTCTGGATCCGCTCGGTCTGCTCGTACCACCAGGTGGCTTCGCCTTGTTCGCCGAGGGCCAGGTGGTGGAGGTAGAGGCAGTAGGAGGCGACGGGGTCGCCGGCTCCGGCGGCGTACTGCCACCAGAAGCGGGCGTCCTCCTCCGACTCTGCGAGTTGCAGGATGCAGCCCAGAACGCGTGCGCCGGGTGGTTCGGGCAGTTGTGGGGTGAGGAAGGTGTCCAGGGTGTTGAGGGCGGTGTTGCGGGTGACGACGGTTTCGCAGAGGGTCTGCAGGTTCTGCGCGGCCTCCTGTTCCGTCGGCTCTTCCGGCTGGGACGGGGCAGGAGGAGTGGGGAGCGGGGTGGAGGTGTCGAGGCGGGCGAGAAGGCGGGCTTCGGCCGCCTCGATGTCTTCCTGGGTGTAGGGGGTGGGAACGAGGCGGGCTCGGGAGAGGAACTCCGTGATGTGGGGGGTCATCGTCGTCCTTCCATCGTGCGGTCGGGGCCCAGGATGGCCCGCAGCCGACGCGTCGCGTGGCGGACCGTGGAGCGGACGGTAGCGCTGGTTATGCCGAGGGCATCGGCGACTTCGGGGGCTTTCAGTCCGTGGAGGTACGTCATCACCATGACGTCGAGCTGGCGTTCGGTGAGCTGACGCATCGCCCGCATGAGTGCGAGGGACTCGGTGATCTGGCCGTACGGGTCGACGGCGTCCCGCAGGGCGAGGGTGTTGAATGCCTCGTCGTCGAGCAGCGGGGGCCGGCGGTTACGGGCACGGCCGTGGTCGGTGACCTTGTTACGCATGAGAATCCAGGCGTAACCAGCGGGGTTCTCGGTGAGCAGGACCTTGTCCCAGGTACGCAGGAGCTGCTCGAAGGCGCTGTCGATCGCTTCCTCGGCGTCGTGGCGGTTATGGAGGAACGTCTCGGCGTAGTGGACGTATGTCGGACGGTTCATCTGGTGGAAGGCGGTGAAGGAGAGATCGGGGGGCTGCTGGGTCATCGGCTCGGTGCCCCGACGGGTGCGGCTACGGCTCTCGTTCACCGGCCTTCCCTCCCTTCATTGGGGCGGCGGCTCATCTCGCTCACCCCGGCCCGGACGCCGGCGGCGGCCAGGCGTCGCAGCAGTGCGAGGGCGTCCTGACCAAAGACGCGGGCCGCGACCGCCAGGATCAGCAGGTCACCTACGAGTTGGATCGTCACAGGCAAGAGCCTCTGCTCGTGTGAAGAGCCGGGCGCGCGCTTCTTCGAGCCCGGGAAGTGCGCGGATCGTGCGCCCTTCACCACAACGACGCCCCAGAACGCACAGGTGTGCAGGGGCAATTGGAGGAAAGTTCCTCAGCACCCAAGCCCTGGTGGCATACAGATGTTCCCTACTGCTTATCCGGCGTCCCCAGCCATCCCACGCCACTCGAACGCCAGCGCCACCACCAGCACACACGCCTCAAGATCAACGCTTTGCATAAGTTTGCGCGAATCCAGCAACCCGTGGTAGTGATCCGGATCACACGCCTCCTGCGGTGCGAAACCGGCCCTACGGGGCCCTCGCCTTGGCAGGCCGGGGGGGGCACGGCCGTTCCGTACTGCCGGGACAACTTCTCCATACCTGCCGCATCGACCACGGACATCACGGCCCGGGCTCAGCGGGTGCGGCAGGTTCACCATGTCAGCCCCTTCTGGTGCGTGGCGACCTGGTCGCGGTCCCAGGCACCGTCGGCGACCACGATGCGGTAGCGGTAGGCGAAGGAGGCGCCGGGTGCCAGCTCGAACTCTTCGAAGAACGCCCAGGAGAAGGCGACGGTCGGGATGGGTTCGGAGCGTACGAACCAGTGCGAATCGTGGATCGCGCTCGCGTCGTCGAGGTTCTCGGGTGCATGCGCGAATACGAGCGTGGAGTACGCGTCGATGTCGTCGTGTTCGGCGGTGAAGGCCAGCCACGGGCTCTGGGTGCCCATCAGTTCGACCGCACCACTCGTGTCATCGCCGTCGTCGTCGGGGCCGAAGACAGTGCCGCCGGAGAAGTCGCGCGGTCCGCGCCACTGCAGGCCCGTGTAGCCGGCCATCTCACGCCCCGCAGTGGTCGGTGAGCCGAAGTGCAGAGGTTCTCCGCGGGTGTTGGTCAGTCGGATCGTCCAGTCGAGGGCCCAGGATCCAGCCTCCTCGTCGACCGAGTGGACGGTGATGCCGCGCTGTTCCCTGGCCCATTCCCGGCCGCCGTTTTCGATCCAGGTGAGCTCTTCGGCGAGGTGGAAGCGATCGTCCTCGACGTCGAGAGCGGGGAAACCGTCGTGGCGCATGGAACCGATCCGCTCCGGCAGGCGCAGATAGCCCTCGCCGTGGACATAACAGTTGCCGCCCCAGAAGTTCTGTCCCGACAGATGGCTCGCGCTCATCTGGAGACCCTTGTGCCAGCGGTGGTCGTTCGGGCGGTAGCCCGAGACCCCGTGTCCCGCGAGAGTGCGCAGGGGGTGGATGTACGGTTTGCGGGCCTCGAAGGCGTCCGGGTCCGGCGCGTAAACATAGCTGAGCAGCTCGACACCGCCGGACCGGACCGTGATGCGCTCGCCGTGGGTGTGGGTGACCTGGATCGTCATCGCTTGGGGCTCCAGTCGGGGTGGCTGCCGTGCACGGCCTGATAGTAGGGGCCGTCGACGGCGATCTCGCCCGCGAGCACCGGTTGGTCCGCTGAACGCCGACACATTGCGCGTGGCGGTGATTCACGGGTACGGCGGGCGCCGAAACCGCTCCTGGCGGCCGTAAGCCTTGCCGATGAGCGTGCCGGAACCAGGCGGTGGGCGGGTATTCGATGTCGTCGCAGCCGACCAACGCCACATCGCTCGGTACCCGCAGACCGTCCTGCACGCGGCGCCCGGGCGCCGCGTGCAGGACGCCGGTCAGGAGTGGTCCAGAGCCCAGTCCAGGGCGTGGTCGGCGATCTCCTCCCAGCCCTGCTGGGCGGGCATCAGGTGGGAACGGCCGGGGAACTCGACCAATTCGGTGACGGTGTTCGACTTGTAGTGCTTGGCGTTGGAGCGCTGGATCTTCGGCGGCATCAGGTGGTCGTTCTCACCGGCGACGAACAGCAGCGGCGCCCGGTTGTCGTTCCGGTAATCGACGTAGGAGTCGGCGTGACCGGGGTGGACGTTGGCCAGCGCGCTGTCCCAGAACACGTGGCCGGAGGCGGGGACGTGGTAGCGGTCGTACAGGGCGCGGGCCTCACTCTCGGGGAAGGTGTTGGTGAAGGCGTACCGCCACTGGTCGTAGGTCAAGCCCACCGCCCTGTGGCGGTTGGCGGGGTTCCTCAGCACCGGGAAGGCGGCTCTGAGCTGCGAGAGAGGGATCGTCGCGACGCCCTCGGTGGGGGCGGAGTTGATGGCCACCCCGGCGGCACCGTAACCGTGGTCGAGGAGGATCTGGGTGAAGACGCCGCCGGCGGAGTGGCCCATGATGATCGGCTGGGTACCGAGGTTGTCGATGAGCTTCTCCAGCGACTGGACGATCGCGGGGACGGTGAGTTCCTCGATCGGGGCCGGGTCGGCGTTGAGCGCCTCGACCTCGACCTCGAATCCGGGGTAGGCCGGGGCCACCACGTGGAAGCCCTTGGCCTGGTAGTAGGGGATCCACAGTTCCCAGCTGCGGGGGGTGACCCAGAAGCCGTGGATCAGGACGATGGTGTCGGGTTTCATGGGAGTTCCTTCAGCGAGTGGCGGCGCGGACGACAGCGGCGGTCGTACCGGGGGGCGCACATCGGGGCGACGTGCGAAGGGCGGATCTCGATGACGTGGCTGCCCGCGCGCGGCCATGAACCGCTGCGCGGCGGGCGGGACGACCCTTGTCCCCGGTCGGGATCAGGTACCAGGTGGGGAGGGCGGAGGTGGGAGGGCGAACGGATCAGTCGGCCAGGAAGGCGAGCAGATCGATGCCGAACTGCTCCTTGAACTCCCCCACCAGGCCGTGCGGAGCGCCCTCGTAGATCTTGAGCGTCGCGTCCTTCACGAGCTCGGCGGACTTCAGGGCCGCGGCCACGACCGGAACGATCTGGTCGTCGTCCCCGTGCGCGATGAGGGTCGGTATGTCGAATCGCGCCAAGTCGTCGGTGAAGTCCGTCTCGGAGAACGCCCGGATGCAGTCCAGCGCACCCTTGAGCCCCACCTGCATGCTCTGTAGCCAGAACGCGTCCGAAACCCCTTGGGAGACAGCCGCGCCGGGGCGGTTGAAACCGTAGAACGGCAGGCTGAGGTCCTGGTAGAACTGCGACCGGTCGGCGCTCACACCCGCCCGGATGGCGTCGAATGCCTCGATCGGCAGACCGTGCGGGTTGGCATCGGTCCGGAGCATCAGCGGGGGCACCGCTCCCAGCAGGACGGCCTTGCCGACCCTGGCGGTGCCGTGCCGGCCGATGTAACGGGTCACCTCGCCACCGCCCGTCGAGTGCCCCACGAGTACGGCGTCGGTCAGGTCGAGGTGCTCGATCAGCTGGGCGAGATCGTCGGCGTAGGTGTCCATGTCGTTGCCGGACCACGGCTGGCCGGAACGGCCATGACCACGGCGGTCGTGGGCGATGGCCCGATAGCCGTGCGAGGCGACCAGGTACATCTGGTCGTCCCACGCGTCGGCATTCAGGGGCCAGCCGTGGCTGAAGACGACCGGCCGGCCGCTGCCCCAGTCCTTGTAGAAGATCTCGGTACCGTCGGTCGTGATGGTGGCGGCCATGGTGTCGTCCTTCCCCTCGAGTGCGGTAGGCGTCGCCCCGTCTCCGGCCACGTCCTGCGCGGTGTAAGACGAGCGATCCCCGGTGGAAGCGCCCGCCTGGCCCTCCTGGCCCCGGCCGGTAGCTCCGTCGCCATCAAGCTAGGTGAGCAACCGGCAGCGGAAATCAGTCAGTTGACTGCACATCACCGAGCGCCGGGTGGTGACTCGGCACGGCAAGGGAGAAGAGGCGGTCCTCCCTCCCCGGGCCGGGCTGCGCTGTCTCCCGGATCCCTCTGCCGTCGTCAGCCCGGCGGCACCGTCGCGGCCCGCGTTCCCAACGCGTCGCGCAGCGCGGAGCGCGAGGTGATGCCGAGCTTGGGGAAGATGCGGTACAGGTGTGCACCGACCGTGCGCGGCGACAGATAGAGCCGCTCAGCGATCTTCTTGTTGCTCAGCCCCGAGGCCGCGAGATGCGCCACCTCCAACTGCTGGGCGGTCAGGCCGTGCAGGGCGAGTGCGGGCGAGCCGGGGACGGGGACCGTGGCGACGGCGATGCCCGAGGCTCGTAGTTCCTGTTCGGCGCGGCGGCGCCAGGCGGTCGCACCGACGCGGCCGAAGATCTCGGCGGCCCGCCGCAGTTCGGAGCGGGCGTCACCGGGACGCAGCCGGCGCCGGTGCAACTCGCCGAGCACCAGACGCGCCCGGGCGTGATCGAAGGGCCAGCGGTCCACGCCCGGCAGGGCCAGTGCCTTCCTGAGCAGCGCGACCGCCTCCTCCTCGGGTGAAACGAGGGCGCGGGCGGCATACAACTGCAGGCGCAAACGGCCGGTGAGGCCCGCGAGGTCGGCACGTTCCGCCGCCGCGACATGCGCGGCGGCCTCGCGATTCCGGCCGGTGCGCACAGCGGCGTCCACGAGGTCCAGGACGAGCCACGGCGCGTACGCGGCGTACGGGGCAAGTTCCCCGGCCGGGCTCACACGGACGCACTGTGTGTAGGCGCTCTCGTAGTCACCCTCGGCCAGCGCCGCCAATGCCAGGTTCCGGGCGGACATGGCCAGGTGCAGCGTGCTGCCCCGCGGAGCCGCCCACTGCTCGACAGTGCTGCTGTAAGCACGGGTGCTCTCGGTGTCACCGCGGCCGGCGGCGACCCAGCCCAGGCTGCAGCGCAGGTCATGGGCAAGGAGTTCCAGGTCGTGCCGGACGCACAGGTCCAGGCCCGCGAGCGCCGCGGTCTCGGCAGCTTCCCAGTCGCCGGACAGGAAATGGTCGTGCGCGGCGAACCAGTAGCCGCTCGCGGCATACGTCACCGCGCCGGCGCCGCTTTCCCGGACGATCAGTTCGCGCACCCGACCGCGATAGTCGTGCAACATATCCAGCCAGGCCGCCGCCCTGCAAAGTTCGGCCACCTGCCCCGGGGAGGCGTCGGCGGGGAGGTTACGGAACGCCTCCCGCAATCGCGGTACCAGGCCGTGGCCGGTACGCGACACATCACACAGCACTCCGTACAAGAGCTCGACCTGGTCCCCCCACTGCCCGGCGTGTTCGGTGACGACCTGCCGGACCTCGACCCACTCGGCAGGGTCCTGCGCGTAGGAGGCGGCGACGATGCGGACGAGAACGGTTCGCTCCGCAGCGGCGGGCAAGGCACTTGCCAGCAGCCGGCGCGCAGCGGCCAGATCGCCGTCACGCAACAACAGGATCCGCGCTGTGGTGGTCAGACCGCGGCCGGAGTGGCCCGGGTCGTCGAGATGCTCGCGCGACTGATCGAGGAGCTCCTGGGCCAGGCGGAGCTGACCCGCCTCGCTCGCCAGCTCGGCCGCCCGCTCAAGGCGCCGGGCGGCATCGCCCGGAGCGGGACTCAGCCCGGCGGCCCGCCGCCAGGCGGTCACGGCGAGGCCGGTGCCACCGCGCAGGGTCAGTGCCCGGGCGGCCTGCTCGATCTCGGCAGCGACGTCCTCTGCCGGCTCCACGGAGGCGGCAGCCAGGTGCCACACCCGCCGTTCGGGATCGCCTCGGTACTGCTCGGCCAGCATCGCGTGCGCGGCACGAACCTCGTCGGGGGCCGCGGTCCCGATGATCGCCGAGCGGACCAGCGGGTGGCGGAAGCGCAGTCCCGAGGGGGTGGAGTCGCGGGTGATCAGGCCGACGCGTTCGACCTCCTGGACGTCCAGCGAAGACAACGTCGTCGGCCGGGCGGTGGTCGCGCGGTGCTCGACCCGGTCGCCGTCCAGAGCAGTGAGGAGCAGCGCGGTGCGCAGTGCGGTCGGCAGGGCGAGCACGCGGCCGGCGTAACTGGATTCCAGTCGGGTTCGCACCGGTGCGCCGTCGGGCAGCATCTCGAGGCCGATTGCGGCGTCGGTCCCGAAAACGCCGGGGAGTTCGGCCAGAGCCAGCGGGTTGCCGGCGGCCTCACGCAGAGCCCGGTGACGCACTGACTCCGGCAGCCCCGGATACAGCAGGTCAAGCAGCTCCTCGGCCGCCAGCTCGTCCAAGGGCTCCACCTCAAACATCCGGATACCCGGCGTGACACGCTCGGAAGCGGTCAGTGGACGCCGGGCGAACACCGCCCGGATGTCATGAGGTTTCAACCGCAGCAGGAGAAACATCATCACCTCGCGGGTCGGAACGTCCACCCAGTGAGCGTCCTCCACCGCGATGAGCACGGGGCTGTCCTCGGCCACGGCGGCAATCACCGCGATCGTGGACACCGAGATGGCCAGCCGGTCCGGTGCTGGACCGGCCTCCAGGCCCAGAACCCTCCGCAGCACCGTCCGGTGGTACGGCTCAACCCGGTCCAAATAGTCCATGACCGGCGCAAACAGCTGATGCAGACCCGCGAACGCCAGCTGGGCCTCGCATTCGTAGCCGGTTCCACCCAGGATCCGTACGCCCTGCTGCCGGGCGTAGCCCACACAAGCCCGCAACAGAACCGACTTACCCACCCCGGGATCACCATGAAGCACGAGGTTGGGGGGTACGCCGGGGGCCCGGTCGACCAGCTCGCGCAGTGCGGCCAGTTCCCCGGCCCTTCCGATGATGTCCTGACTCATCTCGTCTCTCGGGGGTGAGGGGCCAGGTGTAGTCATCTGACTGATTGCCTGTCCTGGCCGGTGGACGACACTGGGGCGTACCAGCGAGGGAGTGTCCCGTGCCGCGTATGAGGGTGGGAGAGGAAGGCCGCGCCGAAGTGGGCCTCTCCTACGAGGACTTCGGCGACGCCCCGGCCCGTGGTGCGTGTGTGCGGGTGGCCGCCGACCCACGCCGCCCAGGACGGCAGGTGAGGGCTGTCGTCCCGGCCGGCCACGGGGTGGTCACGTTCCACCGGAGGGGGTGCGGCCGGTCCGCCTACCTCGCCACTCACGGCACCGGCCGGGTGGAGGCGGTGGCCCTGGCGAGTCCGGTCGTACGCAGGTCGGGCACCGGCAGCCCGACTGGCCGGCCTTGCCGACCTGGCCCGAGGCACGGTAGCGCCCCGATCGTGGACGACGTGTTCAGGCCGTACGAGGCCAGTGGCGCACGCCTCTGGCCCGAGCCGTCCCCGACGGTCGCACGGTGGTCCTCCCCAGGGCTCCGTACGGTGCGCAGTCGACCCACCCCCATCAGTGGCACGAGGCCGTGCTCGGCCTTCTGTCAGCCTGAGCCGTCCCTCTCCCCACTCATCGTGTGGCACGCGCGCGCCCGGTGCTTAGGTCACTTGACTGGGTACCGCTCCGCAACCATGAGAACCGGCCTGATCACCCCTGCCCCAGGCCGTCGAGGGCGCCCCGCAGCTGGCCCCGGGTGGTCACACCGAGCTTGGGAAAAGCCTGGTACAGGTGGAATCCGACCGTGCGCGGCGACAACAGCATCCGCTCCCCGATCTCCCGGTTGGTCAGCCCTTCGGCGGCCAGTCGGACGATCCTCAACTGCTGTGCCGTCAGCTCCCCCACCTTGACGTCCTGTTGCGCACCGGCAGGCGTGGTGACGCCGCAGGCCCGCAGTTCGGCGATCGCATCGGCCGCCCACGGATGGGCGCCGACCTGCTGGAATACGGCCAGCGCCCGCACGAGTTCCTGGCGGGCGTCGCCGGTCCGGCGCCGCCGCCGTAGCCACTGCGCGTACTCCAGGCGCGCCCTGGCCCGTTCGAAGGGCCACTGCTCTCCTGCCGGGTCGGCCAGCGCGGCCAGGAAGTGGGGCTCGGCTTCCGGAGGATCGGACAGTGCGGCCCGTGCCCGGTTCAGCAGCGCGGCCAGCCGCGCCGACACCCGGCCGGACAGGGTCTCTTCGGTGGACGCCAGGATCCGCCGTGCGTCGTCGCCACGGTTGGCACGTACCGCTGCCGTCGCCAGGTCGGCCATCCCGTAGTAGGACAGGTGATAGTGCAGTGGGCGCGGTTCGGGCCCTGCGGTGAACAGTCCGCGCAACTGCTCGTACGCCGGAATGTGATGTCCCTCCAGCGCGGCGGCGGCTCCCAGGACCAGCCGCGCCCGCACCGCCAGTCCTCGGCTGCGGGACAGCTCGAACCCCGTGACCGCGCGAGCCAGAGCGGAGCGGGCCCCCACCGCATCACCCTGCGACACACGAAGCAGGGCGGTCACGCAGCCCGCGGCTGCCGCCGCGACCTCCAGGCCGTCCTCCGCTGCCGTACGGGAAGCATCCTGCGCCAGGGCATCGGCGCTTTCCCATGCTCCTGTGTCGAACTGAGCCGTGGCGAGAGCCTGAGCCACGGTGGCATTGGTTCCCGCTGTGGTGGTTCGCCGCAGGTGGTTCAGTGCGCCCCCGAGCAGCGTGATGGCGGTGTCGGTCTCGTCCAGCACCCAGGCCGTGCCGCCGAGCAGGACCATGTCGGGCAACGGCCGCTCCGGGCCGGCGGTGGCCCTGCGCAGCAGAGACACCCGCTCCTCACGGTCGGCGAACGGATCGCACGCCACCGACGTCCACAGCCGCTGGGCATCGGTGCCCGCTGGTCCGGCGCTCGTGGCGATCCGTAGTGTGGCTTGTCGGGACGTTTCGTCCCCGGCGTTGTAGACGACGTGCGCGGCGGCGCTCAGAGCGGCCACGGCGCGGTCGGGCGAGGCGCCTGCGCGGGACTCGGCCAGGGGCAGAAGGATGTCCAGACACGCCGCGTGCCGGGAGGTCACCGCCAGCGCCCAGCCTGCGAGCGTGGCGGCTGCCGCCAAGAGCTCCGGATCGTCGGTGGCCGCCGCCGCCTTCGCCGCGAGCGCATCCACCCTGCGGGGCCGGCCCGCGAACATCGCTGTCTCGGCTGCGTCGACGAGCCGCCGGGCCCGGTCCTGCGCGAGAGGGCTCAGCTCGGCCGCACGCTCCAGAGCCACCGCCGCGGCGTGGTAGCCACCGCGTCGGCGGGCCCGGTCGGCGGTGTCCACGAGGCCCGCGGCGATGTCCTCGTCCGGAGTGAGGGTCGCCGCGGCCAGGTGCCAGACCCGTCGGTCGGGATGTCCTTCCAGCACCTCCGCCAACGCCAGATGTGCCTGCCTGCGGGCTGCGAACGGGGCTGTCTGGTAAACGGCCGAGCGCACCAGCGGATGCCGGAAGCGGACCTCCGCACTGTCCAGTCGGACCAGGCCGGCCCGCTCGGCAGGCCGCCACACCTCTGCCCCGTCGGGTGCGGTAGCGGCGACTGCCATCAGAGGAGCCGCCGGCAGGTCCGACCCCCCGGCTGCAGAGGCGAGCAGCAGGGCTCGCCGGGTGATATCGGGAAGTCCCGCCAGACGAGAGACGAAAATCCGCTCCAGCCGCTCCGTCAAAGGCAGGACCTCCACGTCCTCGCCTGCAAGCTCGGCGGCACGTCCCCCAGCCGACCGGGCAAGCTCGACCAGCGCGAGCGGATTGCCCGCAGCCTGCTCAAGAATCCGCGTCCGCATCCGTCCCACAGGCGCCTTCGGCTGCCGGTCCACAAGCCGCGCCGAGGCAGCCTCCGACAGCGGCTGCACCACCAATTGGTCGAGGAAGCCTCCGAGCTGCTCGGGTACATTCCCCGTGCGCGCACCGGCCAGCAGGGCGACCGGTTCGTCCGCAAGCCGCCGTGCGATGAAGGCAAGCGCGTCGAGCGATCCGGTGTCCAGCCACTGGGCATCGTCGACGATCAGGACCAGCGGCTTGCGGCTGCCGACCTCGCACAGCAGGTCCAGCGCAGCCAGATGAATGAGTACGGGTTCCAGACGCCTGCCCTCCGCATCCGGGCCGACGGCCCTTTCCTCCTGACCCGGCTCTCCGTGCGGACGGTGAGCCGGGTCATGAGGATCCAGGCCGAAGGCGCCCGCCAGTGACGTCCGTTGGCGCCCCGGCAGCACGGCCAGGCTGTCCAACACCGGCCGCAGCAACCGATACAGGCCGGAAAAGGCCAGCTCAGCACCCTCCTCCGCACCACGCACGCTCAGGACACGCCACCCCTGACGCTCCGCCGACACCGCGGCGGCAGCAAGCAACGTGCTCTTGCCCGAGCCCGGCTCACCTGCCACGACCAGCGGCGACCCACCCAGCCGCTGCGACAACAGCGACTCCAGAACGGCCAGTTCGTCCTCCCGGCCGATGATCTCCCCTGCGGCCAGGTCCCCCTCGAATACCCCGGTCACGCCTTCCCCCCTCCCGAGAACAGCCCGCCTACCCTCCCATGGGCTTGGAGGGATCGGTCATGCGCGACCGACCGGTCCGCCCGCCGCAACTCACCAGCCTGACCAGGTCACAGCATCGGCCCAGCCGGCCGGCACCGGGGAAGCCTCTTCGCGCCAGGGGCACATCATCCGCCACAGTGATCCACCACAGCGGCCGGACCGCGACCGCCCTGTACCGCATTGGCTGCGCCCGACAGGCGTTGGGAGCAGCTGAGCCGGTCCGCTACCGACGTGTGTCCGGAACGCTGTCGTCCTCGGTCCGGCGGCGAAGCTCCCGGGCAGAGGGTCGTATCAGCCCCGCGGTTGCAGAGAAGCGGTGAAGGCGGCGACGTGCGCGGCCGATACCTCGGGATACTGCTGGTGCGGTCCGTGCCCGGCGCGCGGATAGGTGATCAGGTGTACGGTGGCCAGCTGCCGGCTCAGGGCGTACCAGTTCTCCACCGGGAACATGATGTCGTGGTCACCTGCGATGTGGAGTACGGGAGTTCGCGTCGTCTTCAGCACGTCGAGGACCGCTCCGGCGGGGAAGACGGGATTGCGGGGTTCGCTGTCGATCTGGGCGGCGGCCCAGGGCCCCGGCACCGGGATGCTGCGGTCTTCGCTCCGGGCCGCGATCCGTTCCCAGGAGCGTCGGGCGCTTTCTCTGCTGCCGGGGTCCGACGGTTCGAAGAAGAGCGTGACCTCGTCGGCGAAGTCGTTCTCCGGCTTGGTGGAGACGTCGTAGAAGAGCTGCTCGGACGGCTTGACCATGTGTCCGGGAGGGTTGGTGCCCAGGAGCACGAGTGCGCTGACCAGTTCGGGGTAAGTCGCGAGACCTATCTGGGCCGCGATGCCGCCGAGGGACCACCCGGGGGGTGCGGCCCTTGCTCTCGACGAAGCGGTTGGGCGCTGCGATCGCGCTCGTGCCGGAGACGTTCTCGGGATCATCGGCAGCGGTGATCGTGGTCACGGCTCAGCCCCTCTCATGGTGTGTCGGTATGCCGTCGGCGGTCCGATGCGAGACTGCCGACTCGGGCCGGTGATGCCCTGCATGGCTGCTCCGCCTCTCTGACGTTAGGAAAGCTCGCGGGCACGGAAATCCGTCAGTTGACTGCATGTCGCAACGGAGTCGGCGCACCCCGAATCTGCGCTCAGGCCGAGTTCGATCCCAGGCTCATCCCCAGGGCACAGTGGCGCCCGGCCCGCAGCTCGGCACCGCGGAGCGTGCCGGTTTCCGACAGCACCTCCGCCGGACCGTGGAGCCGCACAGGTGAAGTCATCCGACTGATGACGCGTCACACACTTCTGGCGCACGCTGTTGGCCGTGACCGAGCGGGTCACCCCGACGCCCACACCAGTTCGCCGGGCCAGTGCCAAACGCCCCCGGGCGCAGCGACCTTACGAAGTACGTCGGTGCGACGACCGGGAAGGCGGCACCACCCTCCCGGGCGGATCCGTCGGCCGGCAAGACTCCAAGGAGAGCCATGAAGACGACCCTCACCTCCATCGGGACCGCGACCGTCATCCTCGAAGTGGGCGGTCTTACCCTCCTGACCGATCCAGCCTTCGACCACGCACCCACGGAGTACCCGACAGGGCCCGTCACCCTTCGCAGCCTCGCAGGCCCCGCCGTCGAGGCTGCGGACCTGCCGGCCCTCGACGCCATCCTGCTCAGCCACGACGAGCACCCCGACAACCTGGATACCGCGGGCCGGGCGCTGCTCGAGGGCCGGACCGTCCTCACCACCGTCAGCGGTGCCGGGCGGCTCGGTGGCGGCGCGGTCGGACTCGCGCCGTGGCAGACGTACGAACTCACCAACGAGCGCGGAACGCTGCTCGTCACCGCCACCCCGGGCCGCCATGCCGGTGATGTGATCGGCTTCCTGATCCGTACACCCGACGAGGACGAGGCCCTCTACGTATCCGGCGACACGGTCTACTACGACGAGCTCGACGAGATCGGTCGGCGCTACTCCGTCGGGGCCGCGGTCCTCCACTTCGGCGCCGCCGTCGTGCCGTACTTCGGTGATGACTTCATCACCATGGACGGCGCGCAAGGGGCGCGGCTGGCACGGTCACTGGGCGCCAAGACGGTCGTGCCCGTCCACTACGACGCCTGGGACCACTTCACCCAGGGTCGCGACGGCATCAAGGACGCCTTCGTCCGTGCGGAGTTGGACAGCCGCCTACGCTGGCCGGAGCGCGGCGTCCCGACCGTGATCGACACCCGCACGTCCTCCTGATGCGTGTCGCAGGGGGCTGGGTCCGCGGAGGATCTTGTGGTGCTCCCTGCGGGCGAAGGCGTGTTCCCGGTGCCGCTGTACCGATGTTCCCCGAGGCCGGTCTCGGTCTGTGCGCCCGGCGACGCCGGCACCGCCCGCGTCGCCGGGTACCGCTGCCAGGGCTACGGCTCGCAGGTCAGGTCGTGCGCGGGGAGCCGTCCCGTGCGCAGGTAGGCGTTGACGTGCTCGTCGACGCAGGCGTTGCCGTACTCGCCGTACAGGCCGTGCTGGCGGGCGCCCTCCACGGTGAGCAGCCGGGAGCTCGGCCACTGCTCGCGCATGGCCTCGGCATCGGCGTAGAGGGTGCGGGGGTCGCCGGTGGCGGCGACGAGCAGGGCCGGGACGTCGTTGTCGAGCACGGTCGGTGCCTCGGCAGGCCGGTCCCAGAACTCGCAAGGGGTGATGTTGTTGGCCAACGGCCCGGTGAGGGGGTAGCGCTCACGGGATTCCTCGACCGCGCGCCAGTAACTGCCGACGCCGCGCCGCTCGGCCACGTCGCCGCAGACGATCGCGGTCATCTGGCCGGCGGGGGCGGAACCTGCCCCGGTCAGTAGGAACTCCAGCTGCCCGGCGAGCGTTTCGGACGGCTCGACCGGTTCCCGGTCCGCAGCGCGCGCCAGGAGACGCACGGTCTCGGCCAGGTCGGCGCGCCGCTCGTCGAGGTCGCTGCCCAGGCCGCCGATGAAGATGGCGGGGAGCACGTGCTCGTCCAGCAGATACGCCTCCCCGATCCTCAGCGGCTCTTCCGCGGCGGCACCGAGGATGTGCTCCACCGTTGCCAGGACCTTGCCGCGCGTGGTGCCCAGCCCGTAGGTGTCGTGCCGTGCGGCGGCCCATGACGCCCACGCGCGCAGGGCCGCCTCGTTGGCCGCCTCAGCGCCGCGCAGCAGCGTGTGGCTGTAGCGCTCCGGGGAGTTGACGCCGTCGAGCACCATGCGGTCGGTGCGGCCGGGGAAGAGCTGCGTGTAGACCTCACCGAGGTAACTGCCGTAGGAGTAGCCGAGGTAGGACAGGGCGTCCTCGCCGAGGGCGGCGCGGATGACGTCCATGTCGCGGGCGGTGTTGCGGGTGGTGACGTACGGCAGCACGTCGCCGTGGGCGCGCTCGCACCGCCCGGCCAGCTCGCGCGCGACGGCGACCTCCTCGCGGTACGCCGCCAGGTCGGCGCCCGCGGAGCGGAGGGGGGCGGAGCCGAGGTCCCAGCCGCAGTCCAGCGGGGTGCTCCGGCCGACGAACCGCGGGTCCATGCCGATCAGGTCGTAACGGTCGGCGACGTCTCCCATCACCTCCGACTTGGTCAGTGGCATGTGGAGGCCGGGGCCGGCCGGTCCGCCGTCGTTGAGCAGCAGTGGGCCGACGCGGTGGGCGGTGTCGGTGGCCTGCAGGCGGGACAGGGCGACGGTGATGGTGCGACCGCCGGGGTCGGCGTAGTCGAGCGGCACGGTGATGCCGGCGCAGGCGGCGCCGGCGGCGTCCAGCGCCTGGCCCAGGTCGTCGCCGGCGCCGAGGGCGCAGGCGTGCCAGTCGACGTGCTGGTCGAGGAAGCGGGCGAACGGGTCCGGTTCGGCAGCGGTGGCGGTGGTCGTCGCGGAGGCGGCGAGCAGCACCGCCACACACGCCGCGAATGCCTTGGTGCGTCGGGAAGTTGACATACCCGCACGCTAGGGGCGGCGGACACCTCGGCACACTCCGGGAAGACCCCGAAAGCGGGTGGGGTTACCCCCGAGAAGACTCGGCCCGCACGGGGGGGTGAGCACCCTCTGTACCGCGCCTCCTCACACCCGGGCGCTCACGGCACCCGGCCGTCCCGCCGCAGCGCAGAGCCCGTCGCGCGTACGGAATTCAGCTGTCCAGGCGGCGCTTGCTGAGCCAGGCGACCATCTCCGGGTCGTGGTGGTCGAAGAACAGCGTCGTGCCGGTGTCGAGGGCGGTGATACGCGCCATCTGGGCGTCGGTGAGTTCGAAGTCGAAGACGTCGAAGTTCTGCGCCATCCGGTCGGGGCGGACCGACTTGGGGATGGTGACGATGCTCCGCTGGACAAGCCAGCGAAGGACGACCTGTGCCGCGGACTTGTCGTGCGTCCTGCCGATCTCGCCAAGGACGGGGTGGGCGAACAGGTTGTTCCTGCCTTCGGCGAATCCGCCCCACGACTGGTGCTGCACTCCGTGCTCACGCATCAGGTCGTGGTCGGCGGTGCGCTGGAAGAACGGGTGGGTCTCGATCTGGTTGACCGCAGGGGTGACCTCGTTGTTGAGGATGAGGTCCAGGAGCCGATCGGGGTAGAAGTTGGCGACGCCGATCGCCTTGGCCAGTCCCTCGCGGTTGACGGCCTCCATCGCGCGCCACTGGCCGTAGACATCGCCGTAGGGCTGATGCATCAGGTACAGGTCGACGTGATCCAGGCCCAGCTTGGCCAGGGACGTCTCGAAGGCGCGGTGGGTGTTGGCCTCGGCGGGGGCGTCCTGGACCCAGAGCTTGGTGGTGACGAAGAGCTCCTCGCGCGGGATCCCGCTGTTCTTGATGGCGCGGCCGACAGCCTCCTCGTTGCCGTAGGCGGCGGCGGTGTCGAGGAGCCGGTAGCCCGCGGCGAGGGCGTCGGAGACGGCCTGCTCGGTCTGCTCCGGCTGGATCTGGTAGACGCCGAAGCCGAGAATCGGCATCTCGATGCCGTTGTTCAGGGCGACAGTCTGCACGGGGATCTTCCTTGTCTGTTCCGGTGGGTGGGAGCCGTTGAGTGGTCGGCGGGGTGATCGGGTCAGCGTTCGAGCATCTGTGCCTGGGCCTCGGTGTGCGTCGCGCCGGCGGCGGGCGGCAGACTGCTGAGCGTGCCGATCTGGGCAGCGGTGAGCTCGATGCCGTCGGCGGCGGTGTTCTCCTCGACCCGGGTCACACGCTTGGTGCCGGGAATCGGGGCGATGTCGTTGCCCTGCGCGAGCAGCCAGGCCAACGCGACCTGAGCGGGCGTCGCGCCCGCCTCGGCGGCGAGGGCCTGGACCTCGTCGGCGATCGCCTGATTGCGCCGGAGGTTCTCGCCGCTGAAGCGTGGGTTGTCGCGCCGGAAGTCGTCCTCGTCGAACTGGTCGGTGGTGCGGACCGTGCCCGTCAGGAAGCCGCGGCCCAGTGGTGAGAACGGCACCAGGCCGATACGCAGCTCGCGCAGGACCGGCAGGACCCGCTCCTCCACGCCCCGGGTCCACAGCGAGTACTCCGACTGCACCGCGGTCACCGGATGGACGGCGTGGGCGCGGCGGATGGTGTCCGGGCCTGCCTCGGACAGGCCGAAGAAGCGGACCTTGCCCTCGGCGATCAACTCGCCGACCGCGCCGGCCGTCTCCTCGATCGGGGTGTCCGGATCGACCCGGTGTTGGTAGTACAGATCGATGTGGTCGGTACCCAGGCGCCTGAGCGAGCCCTCGACGGCCGTTCGGATGTTGACAGGGCTGCTGTCGAGGTTCCACGGGCCCTTGCCCGCGTGCGAGACGAGGCCGAACTTCGTCGCCAGCACCACCTGGTCCCGGCGGCCTTTCAGGGCCCGGCTGAGGAGTTCCTCGTTGGTGTAGGGGCCGTAGATCTCGGCGGTGTCGATCAGCGTGACGCCCAGCTCCAGCGCCCGGTGCACGGTTCGGACCGACTCCGCCTCGTCAGTCCCGGATCCGGTGTAGCCGTGCGACATCCCCATCGCACCCAGACCGATCCGGGAAACCTCCAGGTCACCCAGGTTGATGTGCTTCATGTCCGTTCTTCTCCTGACGGGTTGATCGCGAGGTGGCCGCCGCGCCCTTGCGCGTGACGGGCTGCTTCCACCTGGGACGCTGGGACGGTCATTCCCCGGTGGGAAAGTCCGTGGAGGCCGCCAGGTCACGTTGCGCCTCGAAGCTGTCGATCCGATCACGCAGCACACCGAGCGTGGAATCCAGTGCCTGGGATCCAAGCACCATCCGCAGCGGGGCCGGGCTGACGTCGACGGACTCGATGATGCGAGCGGCCATGCGCTGCGGGTCGCCGGGCGCAAGGCCGTTGGCGGGGTCGAGCATCGCCTGAAAGGCGTGGGCGGGGTTCCCGTCGTAAACCGGCATGAGTTCGGCGACCTGCGCACTGCCGTAACGGAACTCGGTTCGCGCCCCGCCCGGCTCCACGATCGTCACGCCGATGTTGAAGGGGGCGACCTCCTGGGCTACGGACTCGGCGAAGCCCTCGATGCCCCACTTGGTGGCGTGGTACATGGAGTTGCCGGCGAAGGCGACCTGCCCGCCGTAGGTGGACATCTGCACGATGCGTCCGCCGCCCTGGGCGCGCAGGTGCGGCAGGGCGGCGCGGATCAGGGTGATGGAACCGGTGAGGTTGGTGGCGATGATGTGGTCGACCTGCGCGTCGGTGATCTCCTCGGCGGCGCCGAACAGGCCGTATCCGGCGTTGGAGACGATCACGTCGACGCGGCCGACGGCGAAAGCTCCGTCCACCACCGTGCGTACGGCGGCGGTGTCGGTGACGTCGAGGATCTCCGCGCGGAAGGTGTCGGGGTACTGCTTCTGCAGGTCGGCGACCTTGTCCAGGTTGCGGACGGTACCGATGACGTGTTCGCCACGCTCGAGGAGCTGGGTGGTCAGCGCGTTGCCGAAACCACTGCTGACACCGGTGATGAGCCAGGTACGGGAGGTCATGCGTGGTCCTTCGAGGGCGGGGCCTCATCGGCCGGGGTGATGGCGTCGACTGCGGCCAGGGCGTTCAGGGTGCGGGGGTAGCCGATGAACGGCAGCAGCCCGGTCAGGACGGCGATCAGGGCGTTCCGGGTATTGCCGACGTTGAGGTTGGCGGCGACATGTCCCTTCACCTGGGCGTCCGCCCCGCCGAGCGCGGCGAAGAGCCGCTCGTGCGCGGCGGTGGCGGCGGCGTTGGGCCTGCGGGCGGTCACGGGCGCACCAGCACCTTCAGTCGGCTGCGTTCGTCCATGGACGTGTAGGCGTCGGCGACCTGGTCGAGGCCGACCTCGGCGTCGAAGACCCGGCCGGGATCGATGCGGCCCGCCAGGACGTCGGGAATGGTCTGCTCGATGTAGGCGCGCACGGGGGCGGGGCCACCGGTCAGACCGGCGTTCTTCCCGAACAGCGACCCGAAGCCGACGGGCGCCTCCTCGTACTGAGGTACGCCGACGCGGGAGATGATCCCGCCGGCTCGCACGATGCCGTACGCCTGCTCATAGGCGGGCATCAGCCCGACCGCCTCCAGGACCACGTGGGAGCCCTCGCCGCCGGTCAGGTCCATCACCTCGGCGATGCCCTCCGCGCCGCGCTCGGCCACGACGTCGGTCGCGCCCCACGCGCGTCCCAGGTCGGTGCGGGAGGTGTGGCGGCCCATGAGGATGATGCGCTCGGCACCCATGCGGCGGGAGGCCAGTACGGCGGACAAACCCACCGCACCGTCGCCGATCACGGTGACGGTCTTACCTGCCTCGACCCGGCCCATGTGGGCGGCGTGGTAGCCGGTGAGGTAGACGTCGCTCAGGGCGAGCAGCGAGGGCAGGAGAGCCTTGTCCACGTCTGCGGGGATCTTCACCAGGGTGCCGCCTGCCTGGGGAACACGGATGGCCTCGGCCTGGGCGCCGCCGACGCCTCCGGCGCCGTACCAGCCGCCGTGCGGACAGGCGGTGTGGAAGCCGTCCCGGCAGATCGGACAGGTGTTGTCGGCGAAGGCGAACGGGGAGACGACGAAGTCGCCGCGCTTGAGGCCGGTGACCGCCGAGCCGGTCTCTTCGACCACTCCGAGGAACTCGTGCCCCATCGGGACACCCTGGTCGGTCTTGTCCATGGAGTGGTAGGGGTGCAGGTCGGAGCCGCAGACGCAGGCCAGGGTGATCCTGACGATCGCGTCCGTTGGCTCGACGATCCGGGGGTCGGGGACGTTCTCGACCCGGACGTCGCCGGGGCCGTACATGAAGGTGGCGCGCATGGCGGTGGTGCCTTTCCAGATGCGGAGTGGTGCGAGACGAAGGGCTCTGCGGCGGGTCAGGGACGGACGAGGACCTTGAGAGCCTCGCGGTCGTTCATGGCCCGGTAGCCCTCGCCGATCTCCTCCAGGCCGACGGTGCGGTCGAAGACCCGGCCGGGACGGATCGAGCCGTCGAGGATGTGCGGCATGAGCTCTTCGATGTAGGCGCGGGCCGGGGCGACGCCGCCGGTGAGGGTGATGTTGCGCATGAAGTCTCCGAAACCGAACGGCACGTCGGTGAACTGCGGGGCGCCGACGCGGCTGATCGTGCCGCCGTCGCGGACCACGCCGAAGCTCTGCACGATCGCGTCCTTCAGCCCGACGCATTCCAGGACCTTGTGGGTGCCCTCGCCGCCGGTCAGCTCCTTCACCCTGGCGACGCCCTCCTCGCCGCGCTCGGCGACCACGGCGGTGGCGCCGAATTCGAGGCCCAGGTCCGTACGCGCACGATGGCGGCCCATGAGGATGATCTGCTCGGCGCCCAGCAGCTGCGCACTGATGACGCCGCCCAGCCCCACGGCTCCGTCGCCGATCACCGTGACCGTGTCGCCGCGCTGAACGCCCGCCGTGCGGGCGGCGTGGTAGCCGGTGCACAGGACGTCCGACAAGGTGAGCAGGTCCGGGAGCAGCTCTGAGTCCTCGCCGACCGGCAGCTTCACCAGAGTGCCGTCCGCGAACGGGACGCGGGCGGCCTGGCCCTGACCGCCGTCGACACCGTTCACACCCCACTGGCCGCCGTGCACGCACGAGGTCTGCAGACCCTCACGGCAGAAGGCGCAGGTGTTGTCGCTGTAGACGAACGGGGCCACGACCACATCACCAGGCGTGACGACGGTGACCTCGCGGCCGATCTCCTCGACGACACCGAGGAACTCATGACCCATGTGGCGAGGGCTGTCCGTGGGCGGCGCGGACTTGTACGGCCACAGGTCACTGCCGCAGACGCACGACACAACGATCCGCACGACCGCGTCGGTAGGGTTCTGGATCTTCGGGTCGGCGACGTCCTCGACACGGACGTCGTCGGCACCGTACAGCAGGGTGGCGCGCATCAGCGCAGCTCCTTGAATCTTGGAAGGGGTACGGGGGCCGCGCTCTGCGGCGGCGGGGGTTTCGCGGGTCAGCGCGGTTCCAGGCGCAGGGTGGAGGCCCGGGACTGATCGGTCAGGACGTGTTCGACGATGCTGGTGTAGTGCCCGTACTTGTTCCGGTAGGCGGCGTCCACGTCCCCGTACTCGCCCGGGTCTGCCGCCTGGAAGGTGACCTGCCGGCGTATGCCGCCGGCTGCGATGCGGCCCTGGTGGCGGGACTGCGTTCCGCGGTACCACGGCCCCGTCGTGCCTTTGACCGAGCGGACGTACAGGTGGTCACCGGCACGGACGACCCACATCGTCACCGGATCGCGCAACGCGCCGTCGACCCGCTCGGACTCGAGGTCCAGTTCCTCCGCGGCGCCGATCTTCTCCAGCTCAGCGCTGTTCCACTGCTTCATCGACGGCTCCTTTCGATCCTCAGCCGCAGGTCGAAGCCGCGACTGCCTGTGCCAGAACCACCGTCCCCCGGTTCCCAGGGGCTCGCCACGGGATCAGCACCCGGCGAGGTAGGCCCTTGCCCGCCGAGAACAGCGAGCAACACAGTCCAGACTGCCGCCGCGCGCACGAGTTAGGCAGGCCGAGCCGTGCCAGGGGGTAGCCAGCGGGGGTGTAACAGGGCCCCCCTCGACGGAGATGTCCTGCAGGCTGCGGGAGAGACACTGGCGATATGGCACCCGAGCAGAACACCGGCGGCGACGAGCTGGCGCGCTTCCTGCGCGCCCGCCGCACCCAGACCAGCCCCCAGTCCGCCGGCCTCACCCCCGGCCCGGGCGTGCGCCTCACCCCCGGCCCGGGCGTGCGCCGCACCCCCGGCCTGCGCCGGGAGGAACTGGCCACGCTCGCCGGCGTCAGCATCGACTACTACACCCGCCTTGAACGCGCCAAGGAAACCCGCCCCAGCCCGGCCGTGATCGACGCCTTGGCCCGTGCCCTGCAGCTCGACGACGCCGAGCACCAGCACCTGCGCGACCTCGCCGTCCGCGCCGCCCGCTACGCACCCCAGGCCGCCCCGCCCCCCAGCCGGACCGTACGCCCCCACCTGAAGCTGCTGCTGGAGACGTTGCGCCCGAGCCCGGCCTACGTCGTCAGCCGCAGCATGGACGTGCTCGCCCACAACCCCGGCGGCCTCGCCCTGTACGCGGGCATCGACGACTGGCCCGCCACCCAGCGCAACCTCGCCCGCTACCTCTTCCTCCACCCCGCCGCCCGCGAGGTCCTCCCCGACTGGGACAACCAGATCCGCGGCTGCGTCGCCCGCCTGCGCGCACTGGCCGGCACCGATCCCGACGCCCCCGACCTCACCCACCTCGTCGGCGAGCTGCTCCTGAAGAGCCCGGACTTCGCCGGACTGTGGGAACGCTACGAGGTCACCGGCCGCAAGATCACCACCAAGACCTTCCAGCACCCCCGGGTCGGCACGCTCACCCTCCACTTCCAGGGCATGGCCCTCGAAGGCACCCCGGGCCAGCGCATGGGCATCTACACCGCCGAACCCGGCACCCCCGACCACGACGCCATGCTCCTGCTCGACCTGACCGCCCCCCACACCGAGCCGGCACCCTCCCCTCAGAAGCGGTAGACAACGGATCCCCGGGATTTCCGCGCGAGGCACGGTCCTCATCGGGGCGGTTCGGCGTGCGCTCCGGCTGAGCTGCCCTGATGTAGCCGGCGGAGCCGCGGAACTCGCGTTCGGTGTCGTACGGGTCTTGGTGGCTGGCGACGGCCGGCCCGCATCTCGTCGTACCCGACCGGGCACTCGCACACGAGCGCCACCGACTTCCAGCATCCCCGGGCGCCCGCAAAGTTCCTTTTCATCCTTTTCGGGGAGCGTCCGTTTCAATGGCACCGTCAGCCCTGAAGGCCCCAGCCGCTACACGATCGAGGGGCAACTGGACGCCTACTGCTCGCACGGGACCGCGACCCGCCAGTCGGCCATCTTCGGCTACAGGAACTGGAACGGGACCTGGCACTACCAGAGTTTCTGGTGTGACGAGACGCCCGTCCGCATCTCCGTGCGTGGAGACCGGCACGAGGGCGGCTCGGTGGAAATGGTCGTGGGAGCCACCAGCGCCGCGTTCAACCTCTACAACTACGGCAACGTGGAGTTCTACCGAATCGGTGAGTGATGCCCTGAGCGGGCGCCGGGTTTCGCCAGTCCTCACCAGCGCGGACGACATCAGTCCGGGTTGAGCTGTGCTCGACGTTGGCGCAATGCCGTCCGCCTCACCGTCCACGGTGAGGCGGACGGCAGGACTGACCGCCGCGGCCACGCGACCGTCCTTCGCACCGCGGCCAGGTGAGCCGGGCAGACGACTTGCCCACGCCGCCATCGATGAGTTCCTACCGCTCCACCGTGAAGCCCAGCTGCTGATCGGCCCCGCCCTGTCCGTCGGTGGTGACCTGCTCCCTGCCGACGACCGTCGCACCGACGGACAGGGAAGTGTCAGCGGGAACACGCACTGTGGTTCACCGGCCAGGTGGACGGCACAGGGGGCCGGCTTCTGCCCGGTCACACCGCCGAACGCATTCGTGGCCCGGCTCGTCAACGACACCGGCTGGCCGGGCTTGGCCACGGCCTCGGGAGTCACCGACTCGACGTGCACGCCAACCGGCGAGAACCGAGTCCCCCAGCGGGATTCCCGATCCCATCAGGCATCGAAGCGGTGGCGGGAGGTCTCGATGTGTCCGAAGTACCGGTGGGTCCAGTCACACATTCCGTCGACGGTCGCCCGGAGGGCCTGGCCCGCCTCAGTGAGGGTGTACTCGACCCGCGGCGGCACGGTGGGGTGCACGTTCCGGTCGACCAGGCCGTTGCGTTCCAGCATGCGGAGGTTCTGGGTGAGCATCTTGTGGCTGATCCCCTCGACCGCGTTCCGCAGTTCAGTGAACCGCAGCGTGCGCTCACCGAGGGACTCGATGATCAGGAGCGCCCACTTGTTGGCGATCTCCGAGAAGATCTCCCGTGCCAATGAGTCCGCGCGTGTGAGGTCTGCTTCGTCGGGCGAGCCTTTGAGCTGCTTGGTCACCATGGGGTTCCCCCGTCACCGAAAAGTGCGTTCTTCCAGGTCGGTGCACACTCTCCTATCGTTCCTGAGTAACCACAAGAGACCAAGGTGTCCTGGTTCGGTGGAAGCGAGCCCACGGGCGCATGACGAGGAGGCAGGCAGCATGGCCATCACCCTGGTGAACCCCGAAGGACTGACGAAGGTCGACCTCTACCGACAGGTGTCGGTCGCCACTGGGTCGAAGCTGATCTTCGTCGCCGGGCAGGTCGCCTGGGATGCCGATGGCACCACTGTCGGCGAAGGCGACCTCGCCGCTCAGGTCGAGCAGTGCTATCTCAACATCGGCACCGCCCTTGCCGAGGTCGGTGCTTCCTTCGACAACGTGGTGAAACTGACCGTCTACCTCGTCGACTGGACCCCCGACAAGATGCCCCTGTTCACCGAGGGGGTCGCTCGGGCGTCGGCGAGGCTGGGGGTGTCCCCGACCCCTCCGCTCACAGGAGTGGGTGTGCCCGCCCTGGCCGGGCCCGACTTTCTGGTCGAGGTCGAGGCCACCGCGGTCATCGACTGAGACGACGCACTTCACCCTGCCCCCTTCCGTACCGAGGAATTGATCACGGTGTGGTCGCGCTTCTTGGGAGCGGGTTCAACGCGCTCGTACGGCAGCCGCGAGGCGACGCGAGAAAGTGAGCGGGGCGCCAACTCGACTCGCAGCGCCTGCAGCCAGTGCGGCTTCCTCTCCATCTCGGCGCGAACGTATGCCGGGCTGCGACCACCGGCGGGTGCGGGCATCGGTGAGATCCCGGGCAGGAAACGACTGCCCCAGGCGCTCGCCGAAGACCTGGCCGAGGCCGTGAGGCGAAAGCCTTGGTGCGAGTGACCGACGGAACCGGGTAACGTCTCGGTCATATTCTTCCAAGCGCCGATTTACGAGTGAGAGCGTGATGGGCCCCTGCTGACGCCCTTCGACGTCGCCGCCCGTCCCCCACCGATGAATCCGTAGATCACTTCACATCATTACCGGAGAACCCGTGACCGTGAGCAAGAACATCAACAACCCCGTGGGCATGGGCGGCGGCCAGCGCAAGAGGCTGTCCCGCGCCGAACGCCAGAACAACGGTCCGCACCGCAACCTCGACCGCCAGGGTGCAGCCGACCAGAAGGCGGAGCTGGTGCGCAAGATGCGCGAGAAGGCAGCCGCAGCCGAGGGCGCCGGGCAGACGGGCGACGACGCCGCACAGAGCTGAGGCACCGCCGCCGCAAGGCGACACAGCACCACAGCAGGGCCCGGACCGCGACGCGCGGTTCGGGCCCTGCTGCCGTGCAGGTGACGACGATGTGCGCCGCCCGCGCCTCGGCCCCGAGCACGGAGACAGCCCTTCCCGGAGGGCATCCCCTGCGCCACGGCCCGCGCGGCCGATGCGCCGGCCGTGGCGGGACCGCTACTTGAGCGCGTACATACGGATGACGACGGTGGTGTCGCCGTCCGGGCGGGCGAGCCCCACGAAGACCGTCTCCGCGAGCCAGCGGTGAGCGGGGGCGTCCGTACGGAAGACCGGCGACGTGCGGTAGTAGTGGCCCGCCTCCGAGACCTGCACTTCCCCGTCGAACTGGTCCGGGGTGTCGGCCTTGGGGCGGTAGTAGCCGCGATTGACGACGTCGATCACGGCGCCGTCCTCCGCCTGGAGCAGGTAACGGGCCTCCAGTTCGCACACCTCTCCGCGCGTGCTGCTCCAGTCGCCTCCGCCAGGAAGGACCTTCCCGCGCAGCCGGGGCCCGTCCACGCCGCCACCGGTGATGGGGGTGAACTCGGTGACCTCCCCGTCGCCATTGCCTATGTGCAGCGTGCCGGATACCTCGGCACGGATCTCGAACACGAAGTCGAGGGCGGGAGTAAAGGACATGCTGGTTCTCCGCTTCTGTGAGAGGGCGGCCTGTCCGCGGTCGGCGCGATGCACCCCTCCCTCCACGGGCGAGGACGGGCCGTCGGCACCCCGGAACGCGGGGGGCGGCGGACATCGTGAGGCCGCGGGACATCGCCGCCGGTCAGGCCGATTCCGACGCCGTGGCGATCTTGTCGGAACGGGCGCTGATCCGTGAGACGGTCACGTCTTGCTCTTGACGCGTTAGCTCACCACATGCAAGCGTGAGATGCAACAGCGTTATATGACGTTCGTTTATGACGGCTCGTCGGCGTGTCCCATGTCCCCCCATGTCGAGCGTCCCCTCCTCTCCTCACCCCTCTCGGCAAGGAGCATCAGCTATGGCTGCGAAGAAAACGGTGCTGACGTTGTTCACGAGCGCGGGACTGCTGGCCGCGACGGCCTGCACCAGCTCGTCGAACGGAGACGACGCGGCCCCCAAGCCCGAGCGTCTGACCTCCACCACGGCACCCGGTACCTCCGAAGTGGACCGGGTCGCCTGGGCCCTGCCCTACGGGGAACCGACGACGCTCGACCCCGCGAAGATCGGCGACTACTCGCCCCAGGCGGTCGAAGCGAACCTCTGCGACACCCTGACCCGGATGAACGCGGACTTCTCCCTGAGCCCCGGCCTCGCCCGGAAGGTCACCTGGGCCGACGACCACACCCTGGTTCTCGACCTCCGTCCCGGTGTCACATTCTGGGACGGCTCGACCATGACACCCGCAGACGTGATCCACAGCCTGGAGCGACAGCGGGACCCGAAGACGCAGGCCCTGTACGGGAACTACCTGACGGCCGTGACCTCGATCAAGGCCACCGGCCCCCACCAGGTGACCCTGCAGACCAAGGGGTACGACCAGACGCTCCCCAAGGCGCTGGCCACATCGTTCGGCGCGGTCAGCCAGAAGGCGTACACCGAGAAGGCCGGTCCCGCTTACGGCACCGCCAAGGGCGGCTTGATGTGCACAGGGCCGTTCAAGCTCGGCTCCTGGAAGTCCGGCAGCGGCATCACCCTGGAGCGCAACGACGCCTACTGGGACACCGAGCTCAAACCGAAGGCGAAGCAGGTCGAGTTCCAGTTCATCACCAACAACAACACGTTGACCAGCGCACTGCTGTCCGGCGAAGTGGACGGCACATACGAACTGCCGCCCAGTGGCGCCACCGCGCTCGCAAGAGCCCGCAACGGTGAGGTGCACCTCGGCCCGTCGACCCAGAACGTGCTGCTGATTCCAGGCAACGCCGAGTCGCCCGCGTCCGACCGCAAGCTTCTGGACGCCTTGTCCCTGATCATCGACCGCGACGCGCTGATCAAGAATGTCTTCGGTGGTGACGCCACCACCCTGAAGTCGCTCGTCCCACCGCTGACCTGGCGCGGGGACAGGGCCGCGACCCAGTTCGACGCCGCCTACGCCGCGCTTCCCGACGTCCCGAAGCCGGATGCGGAGAAGGCGAGGAAGCTGGTCGCGGAGGCCCGCCCGGTCACACGTCCGCTGGTGGCCGCCATCCCCGCAGGGGACCAACGCGGACTGCAGACGCTGACGTTCATCCAGGCCGCGGCCAAGAAGATCGGCGTCGACATCGAGATCAAGCAGCTCCAGCCCACCGAGATGTCCTCGCTCTTCTACGACCCCTCGGTCCGCAAGGGCCTCGACCTCATCCTCACGTTCGGCTACGTCACGATGCCCGACCCGGCGTCCTACGTGGCCGAGAGCGTCACCCCCCGTGGCATCTTCAACTGGACGGGCTACAACAACCCCGAGGTGACCCGGCTGCTCGACCGCGCCCGCACCTCCTCCGACCCCGCAGCTTCGGCCGATGCCTATGCCGATGCCCAGGCCCTCTTCACCCCCACCACCCCGGCAGTGTTCCTGGCCACCACGCACGAGCGGATGTTCATGAACAAGCGCATCAGCGGCGCGCCGACCTCCTTCGCGTACATGGGCATGCCGTGGGCCGCCTACCTCGGCGGCACCGCCAAGTGACCACCAACCCTTCGAATCAGGAGACGACGATGACCGACACCACCGGCGGCACACCGTTGTGGGACCACTCGGCCGCGGAACTTGCCGCCGGCATCCGCGCGAAGACGTTCTCGGCGACCGAGGTGGCCGAGGCGTTCCTCGCTCGCATCGAGGAGACCAATCCGGCGCTCAACGCCCTCGTGGACATCCGGCCGGAGGAAGCGCTGGCCCAGGCCGCCGCCGCCGACGCGGCGGTTGTGGCCGGCGGGGTCCTGCCCCCGTTGCTGGGCGTCCCGGTGTCCACCAAGATCAATACCTCGCAGCGGGGATACGCCAGCTCCCACGGAGTCCCCGCGTGGGCCGGCGCCGTCGCCCAGGACGACGCGGTCTGTATCGCCGGTCTCCGCAACGCCGGCGCGACCCTGCTGGGCCGCAGCAACAGCCCGGCCTTCGCCGTGCGCTGGTTCACGAGCAACGACCTGCACGGCAAGACGCTCAACCCGTGGAACCCCGGCCACACCCCTGGGGGGTCCTCCGGGGGCGCCGCCGCGTCGGTCGCCGCGGGCATGACCCCGATCGCGCAGGGCAATGACATCGGCGGCTCCGTCCGCTTCCCCGCGTACTGCTGCGGCGCTGTCGGCCTGCGCCCCACCATGGGCCTCGTCTCCGGAGTGGAACCGCGCGGCGCGGAGGAGTTCGACAGCCCGCTGTCCTTCCAGACCATGGCGGTCCACGGGCCACTCGGCTGGACCGTCGACGACGTCCGGCTCGGCCTGCACGCCATGGTGAGCCCGGACCTGAACGACCCCGTGGGGCTCCCGGTGCGCCCGCCTCTGGGTGAGCCCGGCCGGGTCAAGGTCGCCGTCGTGCGCGACGCGGGAGGCGCCAAGCCTCATCCCAGCGTCAATGCTGCCCTCGACGACGCGGCCCGCTGGCTCAGCGAGGCCGGCCACGACGTGGAGGAGGTCGAGCTCCCCCTCCTCGGCGAGGCCGCCCGGCTGTGGTCGCTCCTGCTCTACCAGGAACTGAAGACGATGATGTCCGAGATCGAGCTGTTCGGTGACGACTCCGTGCGTGTCTCCCTCGCAGCTTCCTTCGCTGCCGCCGCGGAGACCTGGGGCGAGCAGCCCACCCTCACCGACTACATCCGGGGCTACGCCCGCCGCGGCACCCTCATCAGCCGACTCCAGCAGTTCCTGGGCCAGGACCGGATCCTGCTGACGCCTGTCTGCGCCGAGCCGCCGTTCGAGCAGGACGCCGACCTCGCAGGCGACGCCCGGGTGAGCGAGTTGCTGGCCGCGCAGTGGCCGATGCAGGCGGTCCCGGTGCTCGGGTTCCCAGCCGTCTCCGTGCCCACCGGACTGCGCGACGGACTCCCCTCCGGCGTGCAGCTGATCGGTGGCCGCTTCCAGGAGGATCTGCTGCTCCACGTCGCCTCGGCGATCGAGGCCCGGGCCACGCGTACCCGCCCGTCCCTCTCCTGGGCACACACCGGCTGACCGCCCGCTCCCCCAGCCCGTCAACGGCGTGCCCCGGCAGTCTCCACCGACTGCCGGGGCACGCCGTTCCCTTTCGCAGGGCTACGCGGCGGCTGAGCAACAGGGCCGCGGTATTGAGGCCCTCGTGCGCCCGAGGGCCCGAGTGTTCACGGTTCACGACGCGACGGGCAGTTTGGGGTGTGGCTCGGGCGCTGTTCGTGTCGAGTTCCTGAAGAGGCGGGACAGCTGCTTCAGGAGAGAGCAGCAATCGGCGCCGTTGGCGTATGCGGTGTCGGCGGGCAGCGCCGCGAGATCGTGTTGCTGTTCTGCGTGGAGCCGTGCCGGGGTGGTTGTTGGTCTTCGCCGAACACGAGGTCCCGTGCTCCGGGGGCGAAAAGAGCGAAGACGTCTGCCCCGCACCTCTTGCCGGGGCAGACGTCTTCGCTCAGTGGGCGGGGTAAGAAACGGAACGTCAGGCTGCGGCTCTGTTCGCCCTTCTCTGCGGCTTCCAGCCCGGTTTCGGGATAGAAGCGATCAGGCGCTGGGTGTACGCATCCTGAGGGTTGCCGAGGACCGTTGCGGCGGGGCCGTGTTCGACGACCCTTCCTGCCTGCATCACTAGGACGTCGTCGCTGATGTGCCGGACGGCGCCGAGGTCGTGCGTGATGAAGAGCAGGGCGGTGCCGGTGTCCGCCCGGATGCGGGCGAGCAGAGTCAGGATCTGTGCCTGGATGGACACGTCCAGGGCGGCGATGGCCTCGTCCAGGATCAGTATCTGTGGTTCGGCGGCCAGGGCGCGGGCGATGGCGACGCGTTGGCGCTGTCCGCCGGAGAGGGCCTTCGGCAGGGAGCGTGCCTGCCGGTCGTCCAGGCCCACCGTGTCGAGCAGTTCGGCCACGCGGGCGCGGAGCTGGTCGGCGGGCAGGCGCTGATGCAGCGCGACCGCCTCGGCGACGGCGTCGCCGACGCGCTGGCGCCGGTCGAGGGAGGAGTAGGGGTCCTGGAAGACCATCTGGATCTGCCGACCGCGGACGCGGCGTTCGCGTGAACTCAGCCGCCCGGCCCGGCGCTCGTCGCCGGCGAGGACGATGTGACCACCGCTCGGCGCCTCCAGGCCGGCGATCATGCGGGCGGTGGTGGTCTTGCCCGATCCCGACTCGCCGACGATCGCCAGGGAACCCTGCTCCGGGAGCGAGAACGTCACGTCGTCCACGGCGACGAATTCGCCGAACTTCTTGCGGAGCTTGCGTACCTCAAGCATGGCCGGCGGCCTCCTCGGGAGTGCAGGTGCGGGGGAAGTGGCAGGCCACTGTGGCGTCACCGGCGGATGTCGGCTGCGGCTGGTCGTTGCGGCAGAGGTCCTGAACGTGGGCACATCGTTCGCTGAAGGCACATCCGTCGGGCGCTTCGAATCCTGACAGGGGGCTGCCGGGTATCGAGCGGAGTTCCGCGGCGGCGTCGGAGACCGAGGGGCGAGAGGCGAGCAGGGCGCGCGTGTAGGGGTGGGCGGCGTGGCCGCGCAGGCGGCCGGCAGGGAGTTCTTCCACGGTCGTCCCCGCGTACATCACCACGACCCGGTCGCACACGGCGGTCGCGAGTTCCAGGTCGTGGGTGATGAAAAGCATGGAGAGACCGCGGGCTTCGCGGGCCTCGCCGATGATGGCCATGACCTCTTCCTGGGTGGTCACGTCGAGTGCGGTGGTCGGCTCGTCGGCGAGGAGCAGGCGTGGCTCGGCGGCCAGCGCGGCGGCGATCATGACGCGTTGGAGCAGGCCGCCCGACAGTTCGTGGGGCCGTTGGCGCATGCGCCGGCCGGCGTCGGCGATGCCGACCTCCCGCAGGATCTCCGTAACTTTCCTGGCCGCTTCGGCGGTCGGGACGCGGCGTGTGGTGGTCAGTCCTTCGATCAGGAAGTCGCCGATGCTGCGGGCGGGGTTGATGTGCGAGCGCGGGTCCTGGAACACCATGGCGACCTCTGTCGCACGGAAGGCGCGCAGGCGCGCCGGCTTCATCCGCGGGACGGACTCCCCGGCGAACAGCACGTCTCCGTTGATCCGGGCGTTCCTGGGCAGGAGTCCCATGACGGAGCGGGCGGTCAGGGACTTGCCGGATCCGGATTCGCCGACCAGGGCGACGGCCGCGCCTTCGGGGACGGTGACGTCGGCACGGTGGACGACGGTGCGCAGCGCTCCGTCGAGGAGCAGGTCGATGCCGAGCGCGTTGATGTGGAGCAGTGGTGTGGAACTCATGCGCTCTCTCCGAGCAGACGTCGGGACAGTCCCGTCCCCAGCAGGTTGAACGCGACGACGACCATCAGGATGGCGATGCCCGCGTACAGCGACTGCTGCGGCTGGCCGGCGAGGATGGAGGGGGCTCCGTTGGACACCATCAGTCCCCACTCCGGGTCCGGGGGCTGGCTGCCGAGTCCGAGGAAGGAGATCGCGGCCACGTCCAGCAGGGCGTAGCCGAAGCCGATGGTGGCCTGGACGAGGACGAGCGGCAGCAGATTCGGCAGCAGGTGCCGTAGCCAGATGCGGGCGGTGGGCGCACCGAGGAGCTGGAGTGCCGACACGTACGGAAGGTTTCGTTCCTTGATCGCGGCGGATCGTACGACACGTGTGATCAGGGGGAGGTACGCGATCGACAGGGCGACGATCGGTGCGGTGAGTCCGGCGCCGAAGACCGCAGCGACGAGGACGGCCATGATGAGCCCCGGAAAGCCGAAGACGATGTCGAGGGCGCCCGAGACGAACCGGTCGAGACATCCTCCGGACCAGGCTGCCGCCAGCGCCAGGAGAGTGCCGAGCGTGGTGGACACGGCGATCACGACGGCCGGGGCGGCAAGGCTGGCGCGGGTTCCGGCGATGAGCCGGGACAGCAGGTCGCGTCCGGTGTCATCCGTCCCGAGGAAGTGGGTGGCGGACGGTAGGGCGTTGACGTTCAGCGGATCGACGGCGTTCGGGTCGTGCGGGGCGAGCAGCGGCCCGAGCACGGCCAGCAGGACGAACAGGGCGACGACACATCCCGCGCCGAGCGTCAGGTGGTCGCGTCGGTGTCCGGTCCGCCGCTTGGGCGCGGTGCGGGTGAGCAGGGCAGTCGTCATCGGGCAGCCGCCTTCTGTGCGGTTCGGGGGTCGAAGGCGGCGCTGACCAGGTCGACGGTGGTGTTGATGACGACGAAGACGATCACGAAGATCAGGGACACGGCCTGGACCACGGCCATGTCCTGCTTGGACGCGGCCTCGATCATGAGGGCTCCGAGCCCTCCGGTGCCGAATGCCTGCTCAGCGACGGCCGCTGTGGCGATCAGTCCGGCGATCCCGACACCGGAGACCGCGAAGACGGGGCCGGACGCGTTGTGCAGGACGTGTCGTCTGATCACCGTGCGCTCGGGCACGCCTCGGCTGCGGGCGGTCTCCACGTGTTCCGAGCGCATCTCCGCTCGGACTGCGGTCCGGGTCACTTGGGCGACGTAGCCGATCCAGCTCAACGCCAGCGCGACGGCCGGAAGCGTCAGGTGCATCAGAGTGCCGGTGAAGCCCTGGCCGGAGCCGTAGACGGGGAACCACGGGAGCTGGACGGCGAAGAGCCAGATGAGCAGGACTGCCATGACGAAGGTCGGTACCGCCATCGCCGCCGTTGTCAGGGTCGTGGCCAGCGTTTCGGTGCGTCCGCCGCGCAGTGCCGCGACCGTGCCGATGAAGGTGCCGGCGGCGAGGACGAGGACGGAGGCGTAAGCGACGAGTGCGAGGGTGTCTCCGGCGCGGGCGCCGATGAGGCCGGCGACGGAGTCACGGTAGACGAGGGACTTCCCGAAGTCCCCCTGGAGGAAGTTGCTCAGCCAGTGCCAGTAGCCCTGGATGAACGGATCGTCCAGGTGGTACTCGCGATGGATCTGCGCCAGTACGGCGGGGTCGGGGTTGCGGCTGCCGCCGACAAGCAGTGTGGCGGGATCCCCGGGGGTGAGGAACATCGCGCCGTAGATGGCCAGGCTGGAGGCGAGCACGGTCAGGAGGAGCATGGTCAGCCGGATCGCGACGAATCGCAGACTCACTTCGGACCGCCTCCTTCACAACACCGTTCTACGGCCGGGTGGTGCACTGTTGAGCCGGTTGGCGGCGGCGGGCTGGGGAGATGTCGCAGAGGGAGCATGGGCTCTCCCGGGGTGCAGGGGCTATTCGCCGCGATCGGGCAGGACGGTCAGACGCAGGCGGGAGGGGCAAACGGGGCCGGTCCGGAGGTGCTGCCGGCTCGCCTTGGGAGCAGTGGTCAGCCACGGGCTCTCCAGGGAGCCGGAGTTGGGCAGGTGGTTCGGGAAGTCGCTGCCGGCGATCATCAGTGCGAGGCGGTGGCCCGGGCGCACCCGGTAGCCGGTGTGTCCCAGGGCGATCTCCACCTCCCCCGGCCTGTCGGCCTGGGCGCATCCGCGCACGATCAGGCGCGCCGTGCCGTCCTGGGCCAGATCGAGGAGGCGGACGAATACGTCGAACGTGGGCGCAGTGCTCTCCACGTGCAGCACCGCGTGGGCGGGGCCGGCCAGGTCGAGCGGCCGGTCGGAGGCAGGGGTGGTGAACACGAGGACGTCGTCCCGGTCGAGTGTGGTGCGCTCGTCGACGTGGTCGCGCAACTGCAGGAAGGTATCGGCTGCGGCCGACGGCACGAGATCGTCGGGGTCGTACCGCCACTCCGCCGATTCCGGTGCATCGGCCGGGCACAGGGCCAGTTGTCCGCCTGGGACCGCGCCGTTCGCCGCTTCCGGCTCCGCCAAGTACAGCTCGGTGGCCGTGGCTTCCGGCAGCGGCCACGTGGCCGAGGTACGCCAGCCCTCGTGGCCGAGCTTCCAGCGCACCCGGGGAAGCGAGTCGGGAGCGGCGATGCCCTTCAGGAAGACGTCGAAGAACTCGATCGCGGGACCGGCGTAGGAGTCCAGCATGCGTTCGAGGGCGGCGTCGCCGGCCAGGTGGTCGGTCTCCGGCGTCGCCGGGGCGTCTTCCAGGAAGTAGTTCTCGTGGTCGATCGTGTCCGCGATCAGGTACTGGACGGCCGCCCAGCCGGGACGCTTCGCCAGCTCCATGTAGTCGCGCATGTGGGAGATGCCGAGGTTGTCGAACCAGCCCACGCAGTGCAGCACCGGTACGGGGCGGGCGCTATAGGGATGCGGACCGTTGTACGGGGCAAGAGGGATCCCGCCGACGATGAGGTCGAAACCGGGCGAGCGCTTCCCGATCGCGGTGAACGCCTCCTCGTACGCGGCGACAACGGGGCGCCTCCCGAGATCGACGTCGAACTCGTAACTGTCGTTGTCCGTCCAGACCTGCGCCTGGTAGGTGGTCCCCTCCAGCCACACAGGCTGCGGGCCCGATCCAGTGTCGTAACTGGCGATGCCCGGACCGATGTTGGTGCAGGTCACCCGGGGAACGATGGCACGCAGAGCAGGGTGCTGGCTGGAGACCGCCGACCACTGGGTGAAGCCGTAGTACGAGTCGCCGAACATGCCGACGATCCCGTCGGACCACGATTGGCGGGTGATCCACTCGATGGTGTCGTATCCGTCGTCCACCTCGCCGGTCCAGCCCAGCGTCTGCCCCTGCGAGCGGAACTTGCCGCGGACGTCCTGGACCACCAGGACGTAGCCGCGCGCCGTGAACCTCTCTGCGATCTTGTCGAAGAAGACGTACCTGCTGTTCTTGTCATAAGGGACGCGGGCCAGGACGGTCGGTGCCGGCGCCCCCAGGTCGGCGCCATAGACGTCCGTAGCCAGCAGGGCTCCGTCACGCATGCGCACCATGTGCTGCCGCACGTGCGGAGGGATGGGTTCCGGGGTGATGCGTTGGACGGCAAGGCTCATAGGGCTCTCCACGGAAGCAAACGTTGAGAAAACAACGTGATATAACAGCGTTGCATTCAGATGTGTTCAACGTCAACCCCCTCTGAGCTAGGTTGCTTCCATGCCGATCGACGTCGACGAAGTCCAGCGCCGCAAGGCAATCGCCCAGGCCACCCTCGCTGTCGCCGCCCGGGAGGGCGCGCGCGCCGTCACCATCCGTGCCGTGGCCAAGGAGCTCGGCGGGTCCACGGCCATGGTCACGAACTACGTGCCCACGCGCACGGAGCTGATCACCAATGCAGTGCGCGCCGCGGAGTCCCAGTGGCGAGCCGACCTGGACGCCCAACTGGGCGATCTGACCGGCGCGGACCGGCTGCGCGCCACGGTCGAATGGCACCTCAGCACGGAACCCGAGGACCTACTGCTCCGTGCACTCTGGGTCGAGATGCTCTCGTCCGCGCACGCCGACCCCAACGGCGTCGACCGCCGCGAGCCGCGCGAGTCACGCCAGGAGTTCCGCGACGCGTCCATCGCCGCGGGAGTACCCGACGCCGGCCTCGCCGCCGACCTCCTCTCGCTGATGACCCGCGGCTACTACGTCTCCACCATGGAGGAGCCGGGCTATTGGACACCGGAGCGGGCCGGCCGTGTCGCAAGAGCCGTCGTGGACGCCCTCATGGACAGCTGAGCGTGCAATTCAGCGGACCCCAGCGGCCGGGCGTCCGGGCACTCCAACAAGGACTACGAGCAACCGTTCGATGACAAGACCCCCTTCAACCGGCCTCTCCCGGCGACCGAATCGGCCAGGTCACGCAGTCAGACCTGGGCGGTGAAACCGTGCTCCGCCACGGCTGCGACTGCCCCATACCGCTCGATCGCGAAGGTCAGCGGCCCAGCGGGTGACGTCGCAGCCGACGTCCATCGCGATCAGGATGTCGGGATCGCCGTGCTCGGCAGTGGCACCACGGGACCGCGGGGCTCGACGGTCAGCGCATGCGTGCCGAACCGCATCCGGTACCAGCCGCCCCTGTCCACGACGGGGGGCGGGGACGCATGGCCGTAGAGGGCCAGCGCCTGGGCCACTAGCACAGGGATGACGTCACCGTGCGAGCAAGCCACCACGTGGCCACCGGGGTGGGCATGGCCCATCTCGATCAACACTGCAAGGGCCGCCCCGGCCATCCAGGCCCCGCCCAGCTCCCGCTCGAACGGGGAGAAGAACCCTTCGGTCCATTCCCGCGGCTGGTAGGTGCCATCGGGGGTGGCCAGGCCCGGAGCGGTCGCAATGCTCAGGCCCAAGCACCGGGCCAGCGGCTCAACCGTCTGCACACACCGCTTCGCCGGGCTGCAGTAGATCGCATCGATGCTGTCCCGCATGACCACGGCCAGGGAGTCGGCCTGGCGAAGGCCCCGTGAGCTCAGCGGACGCGCCAACTCTCTGCCCGTCCAGCCCTCACGTGCGACCGACCGGGCGTGGGGTACGAGGTCCACAGTCAGGTCGTCCAGTGCCGCGATCATTCGCGGATCGTAGCCACCACGGCCACCGCCGTCCACGGAAATCGCCTGGAGGCCGCCCGAAGTACCCATAGCCGGCGGCAAGCACAGGGGTGATGCCGCTCACCGAACGAGGACCGTAACTGCCCGCAGTCAGTGCGCAGGTTGGCCCGGTCACCACTGAGGAGTTCCCCTACTGCCTGACTCTGTGGCGTGACGGGGCTGCTGGTCATCTGCAACTGGACTACGACGGAGACTCGGCCAACATCGAGATTCCGTACCGCCACCCGAGAAGCGAAGCGTTGCCGATCAGGTACTCAGGTACGGCTACTCATGTGCGGCCGCAGGTCACCGCAAAGGATGTCCGCATAACGCGAACCTTCGGTGGAGAAACGGAGACGGCCCTCCGACAAGGTGCGTTCCGGCGCTCCCCCACGGGGGACTCCCCGAAAGAGGCATTCATGAGTCGCGACCTGCACATACGAGTTGCTGATCCCGAGGACCTGGTCTGGATCCACGAGTTGAGGCACCGTGTGTACGCCCAGGAGCTCGGTCAGCACGCACCGCGCCCGGACCGACGGTTGCACGACGCGCTGGACGGCGACAACGTCTACCTTGTCGCGGCCCGAGGGCCGGTCCGCATCGGCTTCGTCAGCGTGACCCCGCCGTGGCTGGGCCGCTACGGCCTCGACAAGTACGTCACCCGCGACGAATTGCCGCTGCTGTCCGAGGGTGGAGTCTTCGAGGTACGCATCCTCACCGTGGAGCCGCGCTGGCGCAGCACCGCGGTGGCGCCGCTGCTGATGTACGCGGCCCTGCGCTGGATCTCCTCCCGGGGAGGCCGCACGGTGGTGGCGATGGGCCGCACCGAACTGCTCGGCATGTATCAGGCGGTTGGCCTGAGGCCCCTCGGGCACACCGTCCGCAGCGGTGCGGTGACCTTCGAGGTGCTGACGGGCGAGGTGGCCGAGCTGACGCAGGTCGCCACCACCCGGTACCGCACCGCACTGGAGCGGTACCGCTCCGTCGTGGACTGGCAGTTGGACATGGAGTGGGAGCTCGGGCCGGACGGCTGTGAACACGGCGGCGCCTCCTTCACCGCCATCGGAACGGACTTCCGCACCTTGCACCGGCGCCACGAGGTCGTTGCTGCCGACGTGCTGGACGCCTGGTTCTCGCCCGCTCCAGGGGTACGCGCGGCGCTCGCGGAAGACCCGGCCTGGTCAGCCCGGACCTCGCCTCCCACCGGCGCTGAGGGCCTGCTGTCGGAACTCGCGAAGGCCCGGGCACTGCCGGTGGAGACGCTCGTGGCCGGAGCCGGCTCGTCGGACCTGATCTTCCGAGCGTTCGGACGCTGGCTGACCCCGGAGAGCAGGGTCCTGCTGCTGGATCCCGGGTACGGCGAATACGCCTATGTCACCGAGCGCGTGATCGGATGCCGGGTGGACCGCTTCCGGCTGCACCGCAAGGACGGGTGGCGAATCGACATCGACCGGCTGGCTTCTGTCGTCGGGGCGGGTCGTTACGACCTGGTGGTCGTGGTCAACCCGAACAACCCGACCGGACGCCACGCACCCGCGGCCGAACTGCGCACCCTGATCGAGGCTGCCCCGGCCGGGACCCGCTGGTGGATCGACGAGGCTTATCTCGGCTACGTGGACCTGGCCGAGTCGCTCGCCCCGCTGGCCACGGTGGACCCGCGGGTCGTGGTCTGCACCTCGCTGTCCAAGATGTACGCGCTGTCCGGGGTACGGGCGGCCTTCCTGGTGGCCGAACCCGCCACGGCTGCACTGCTGCGCCGGTGGACGCCGCCCTGGGCGGTGGGCCTTCCCGCGCAACTCGCCGCGGTGGCCGCACTCCGGGACCCCGCGCACTACCGCGCCTGCTGGCTCCGCACCCACGCCCTGCGCCGTCAACTGGCCGCCGACCTCGCCCAGGTGGACGGCACCGCCGTGGTCGAGGAAGGTGTTGCGAACTTCCTCAACATCACGCTGCCGCACGACGGACCGAGCGCTGCCCGCCTGGTGCGGGAGTGCCGCCGGTACGACGTCTACCTGCGCGACCTGTCGCCCCTGTCGCCGCAGTACGAAGGGCGCACCGTACGCGTCGCGGTCAGGGACGCTGCGGAGAACGCACGCATCGTTGCGGCGTACGAAGCCGCGCTGGAGACGTTGCGACCCAGTTCCCCTTCGCGGCGGGCCCTCAGACTCCCGGCCAACGCCGCCGCCGGGTACGCCCGGTGATCACCGTCGCCTCCCTCGCGCCCTTCCTCGGCGGGGCCCTGACGGTCGGCGGGATCGCCGCAGCGCTCTCGGGCCGACGTGAACTGCTGGTCCGGTGGTGCTGCTGGGCGGTCGGAGTGCCCCTGGTCGTCGGGGCGTTCTGGTGGGGCAGCCCGGGGGTGACGGTTCTCGCCCTTGTGGTCGGAGTGGTCGCGGCGCTGGAGTACGGCGGGCTGATGCGCCTGTCCCGGGCGGACAGGACCGTACTGGCCGCTGCCGTCTCCGGCGTGGTACTGACCTCCTGGCTGGCGCCCGGCCAGGAGGTACGGGCGGTAGCGGTCGGCGCCCTGGCCATCGCCGCGGTCCCGCTGCTGGCGGGTGACTCCACCCACGGTCTGCGACGGCTCGGGGCCGGTCTGCTCGGGCTGGTCTGGCTGAGCGTGCTCGCCGCTCTGGCGCCGCTCGGCGCGACCGCGCTCGCCCTGTTCGTCGCTGTCTCGGTGGGCGACATCGTCGCGTACTTCACGGGTCAGCGGCTGGGCGGGCCACGGCTGTCACCGCTCTCCCCGGCCAAGCGGTGGAGCGGAACCCTCGCCGGCGCCGCGGCCGCCGTCGGCGTGCTCGCCGCGCTGTCCGCGCTGAGCTGGCCGGCGGCGGTCGCGGTGGCGGTCGGCGCCCCGGCGGGGGACCTGCTCGAATCCATGGTCAAACGAGGCGCGCGGGCGAAGGACTCCGCCCACTGGCTGGCCGGATCCGGGGGCCTGCTCGACCGGATCGACTCACTCCTCCTCGCCCTGGCCGTCCTGCTCCTCCTGCGCTGACTCCGCGACGCCGGGGCCCCGGGACTACTCCGGGACTCCGGGACTCCGACGGGAGTACGACCTCCGGCCAGCAGCCGTCGCCGCAGATCGCGCGCACTCGTCTCGTCGAATCCGATGCCGAGGCATATAGACAGCGGAATGCTGTCGAGCGACGCAACAAACAGGTTGAAGCAGTGGCGTGGAGTGGCGTGGAGTGGCCTGGCCTGGCCTGGCCACGCGAACGGACAAGCTCGCCCTCGCCTACCAGGCCGCTCTCCTCCTCGCCACCATCCTCATCCGGGCACGGCGGTGACGATGGAGAGACGGCCTTTCAGTCATAGAAGAAGCGCTCAAGGTCCTCGATGGATCCTGGCCCGGTGAAGAAGCCCTCGGCCTTCGCGATCTCGTCTTCTGGTGGCACTTCGCCCTTCAGGAGCTGCTTCATCCAGATGTCGCCTTGCTCTCCGACCGCGTAGATACCAGACAGCAGCTCGGTCATGCCGGCAGGGTTCGGAGGGAGGAGTCCGGCGACCGGTTGGAGAGCCCAGCCGCCTGACCTGGCAGCGAGGCGCAGCACCCCGGCCCAATTCGCGATCCTCCCGATGCGTATGTGCCAAGTGTCCTCGGTGAACGGGGCCATCCGCCCACCATGGAGAGGGTTTGTGGCGGCACCGATGTCCTTGATCACTTGCCGCTCCACGGCGTCACGGACCCAGCGCCCTTGCTGCGCTTCGTCGATGGCGGCCTCCCACCACTTCCACCCGCCGTCGAGTCGCTCCGCGAACGTGTCCATGTGGACAGGCTTGCATGCACGATGCCGCACGCGTCTAGGGGCACCAATCAGTGGAGATCGTGTGCCCTGTCGTGGCGTAGGGGATCAAGGCGGTGAGCCTGGGTCGGTGCGCCCGGCATGTGCTTCCGCTGCTCCGCGTCGTGCCCCTGAACAGGCCACGGCCATGGTGCAACGCTCCGGGCGAACGGCAAACGGCCTGGGGAGAATTTATGAGTCCCTCTGATTCACTGAGGCACATGGGGATCGGGGCACTCATCACACAGACGCGACGGCTGGCGGCACACGAGGGGCGGTGGATGGCGAGCCTCGGGCTGTGGGTGGCTCGGCGCTCGCATGGGGTCGGGGACATGGACATCGCTGTCGGGTACGCGCGTGCTCAGACGCCGACGGCGTACGGGCTGGTCTTCGTGTTCGCGATCGAGACGGTCGGGGTGTCTTTCATGCTCGCCCCGTATCCGGTCGCCCACCTGGTCATGCTGGTTCTCGACCTCTACACGGTGTTTCTGGTCTTGGGGCTGCACGCCGCCGCCGTCACACGCCCACACGTCGTGGGGCCGGGCGAGCTGCGGGTGCGACGCGGTGCACGGCTCGATCTGCGGATACCCCTGGAACGGATCGCGTCCGCCCGTTACGACCTCCGCTTCCCGGACGCGAACAAGTCCGAGGACGGTGTGCTGGACGTGGCCATCGCCTCTCAGACCTCGATCACCATTGCGCTGACCCAACCAGTCACCGCAGTAAGCCTGTTGGGGCGGCGCACGGAGGTTCATACGGTCCGCTGCCACGCCGACGAACCGCAGACCGCCGTCGCGGCGATCAAGAGGCTGCTGCCGATGGACAGCTGACAGGGGCGACACTGCCCACGCGAGTCGGTCATGCGGAACCGCGGACCGTGACATGAGACGGGCCGCACGAGTTGGGTGAGTCGCGAAGCTGACCTGGGCCCGCGCGGCCTGCTCCCATCCGGCCCTGTCCGGTGTCTCCCGCACATATTTCGGCGAGTTGGAGGCCACCGCAGTGCCGGCCGAAATGCATCGCCAAGGCCGTCCTCACCCTGGAGGGGCAAACGGAATGGGCTCACTGTTTGCTCGCCGCAAGGCCATTCGGGCCGAGTTGGCCCCGTCCTGACGGCGGGCATCGGCCGCCTCAGTCCCCTTGGCCGGTGGCGACGTCGCCGAAGGACGCGGTGAGCGCCCGCTCGATCAGTGCGGGCAGTTTCGTCTGCCCGTCGTCCTGGGCCCAGCGCGTCAGCGCCGTGTGCATCACGGCCAGGCAGGCGCTGGTCGCCGCCTGGGCGCGGAACGCGGCGTCGGGATCGGTCGTGTCGACCCCGAGGGCGTCGACGATGGCCTGTTGCAGCGCGTACTGGCTGTCCAGGTGCCGGGCTCGCAGTGCGGGAGTCGAGACCATGAGCCGGAGGCAGTCCAGCAGGAACCGTTCGCTTGCCTCCGGCGCGTCCCCGTCACCGCCGGTCAACGCCCTGGCCGCATCGACGAGTGCGCCGCCGACGCGGAGCACCAGGGGCTGCGTCGCTGACGACGCGGCTACCCGCTCGGCGATGAGCCGGGCAGGCTGCTCGATGAGGACGAGGTCTTCCTTGGTGGGGAAGTGCCGGTACACGGTCATCGCCGAGACGCCGGCGGCCTCGGCGACGTCGGCCACCGTCACCGCGTCGTAGCCGCGGTTGGTGAACAACCGTATCGCCTGCGCTTGGATCACGCGCCGTGTCTCAAATCGCTGCCGCTCGCGCAGACTGGGTTGCCGCTCTCTCATGTGATAGACACTACCGCAATGTTAGTGACTAACATGTGGATGAGGTGGTTGGTATGAGTGGTTCGGTCTGCAGGACGGCTCTGGTGACGGGTGCGTCGCGTGGCATCGGGCAAGCGATCGCGGCCCGGCTCGCGGCCGAAGGGGCCATGGTCATCGTGCACTTCGGCACGGACGAGGGTGGGGCGGCGGCGACGGTCGAGGCGATAGAACGCGCCGGTGGGACCGCCCTCGCCGTCGGGGCGGAACTGGGTGTGGACGGCGACGTCGAGACGCTCTTCGCCGGCGTAGAGGCCGGTTTGGCCGGTCGACCGCTCGACATCCTCGTCAACAACGCCGCAGCCGCACCGGCCGGCCCTCTCGGCGCGACGACACGGGCAGAGTTCGACCACCTGTTCGCGGTGAACGTGCGAGCTCCCTACTTCATCATCGAGCGCGCGCTACCCCTGATGCGCGATGGCGGCCGGATCATCACGATCTCGTCGGTGGCGACCCGGATGGCCAACCCGGCCCAGACATCCTTCGCGATGACGAAGGCCGCGGTCGAGACGATGAGCAGGACCCTGGCCAACCAACTCGGAACCCGAGGAATCACGGTGAACGCGGTCGCTCCCGGAGCAACCAGGACACCGACCAACGGAGCCGTGTTCGACGTGCCGGAACTCACCGAACAGATCGCCGCCATGACAGCACTCGACCGGCTGGGCGAGCCAGCCGATGTCGCCGACGTGGTCGCGTTCCTGGCATCCGACGCCGCCCGCTGGATCACCGGCCAGGTCATCGACGCGAGCGGAGGCCTGTTCCTCGGGCCACGCCTCTGACCGACAAGGACAACGCACCGGCCCCCGCTCAACTCCGTCCAAGACGATGAACATTTTTTCGACACACCCAGGCGTACCAGAACGTCCTTCACCGCATCGCGTTCCGCGCCTCTTCGCGGTCAGGAGCTCCGGACCCATGATCGATGGGCGCCTTCGGCGGCTGGTGTCTCGCGGCGGACTCAGCCACGCCCGCCCAAGAGGCAGGCAGGCAGGCCACCACAACCCACTCCGGCGCTCAGATACCGAGGTGCCGGGCCGCGAACGCCAGTACGTGATGAAGGACCATTTCCGCGTCGTCGTCGTGGAGCAGTTCGTGTCGGCCGCCTTCGACCGACAGGTACGAGCTGCCATCCGCAGTCAGGAGTCGCGCGAGGCGGTGGCTGGCCGGCGGTCGGTCGACGTGTCCGAGGTGCCGTGGACGACGAGGCACGGCGTCTGCCACTGCGGGGCACCGGCCCAGACGGTTGCCGCAACGTCGAGGGAGCTGGCCCCCACGAGCAGGGGCAGACGCCGGTGGGCCATCAGCGGGTCCTGCTGCGCTTGCCGCACGACGTCCTGGCGGCGGGTCAGTTCGGACGCGGGAGCGGCAGGGAGTGGCGCCGGGGCCGCGGGAAGGATCCGGGCTACGGCGGAGAGGAGCGTCCGTACCGGTGCGGGGAGGGCGGGGGGAAGGGCGGGCGCGAGGAGGATCGCCCCCGAGATGCCGGTGGCGTCCGCGGTGACGCTGCCCGCCGTGATCAGCCCGCCCAGGGAGTGCCCGAGTACCAGCAGGGGAAGTAAGCGGGCGAGCATGTCCCGTCGGACGGCGACGTGGTCCGCAACCGCCAGGCGTACGTCGACGACAGCGCGCCGCCCCGGTGAACGACCGTGTCCGAGCAGGTCCATGGCCCACACCTCGATGCCTCTGCCGAGGAGGCTGGGCACGAGCTGGGAGTACTGGTGGAAGAAGCGCTCGGAGTACTCGGCGTAGCCGTGCTGCAACTGGACCATCGCCACCGCCGGTTCATCGGGGGTCCAGATGTGCACTACGGCTTCCGATGGCAGGACCCGGGTGCTGTGGGTGCCGCCACCGGGACCGTTCGGGCAGGTGAAGGGGCGGTCGTCTGTCATGGGGCTCAGCTCTGGGGCTGTTCTCTGCCCTTGCCCGGTTCGGCTCTGGGCAAGGGCAGTCGCGGGGGAGGTCAGCGGATGGTACGGATGGGGACGACGAGGATCGCGCCGAGCGCGCAGGCGGCCATGGCGCCGATGAAGGCGGGTGAATACCCCATGCCGAGTCCGACCAGGGCTGAGCTCGCGACGGGGGCCAGGGCCTGTCCGCCGGTGTTGGCGACGTTGAGGATGCCGAGGTCCTTGGCCCGTGCCTGCTGGTCGGGAAGGACGTCGGCCATCAGGGCCGCGTCCACGGCGTAGTAGCAGCCGAAAGCACCTGATCGACATCCTCGACGTGGACCTGCACGTGGGCGCCGCACTCGTCGCCGTGGCCGACATCCCGGCCGCCGTCGCCCAGTGCGCCGACGTCTGCGAGATCGCCGTGGCCACGCACCGTCCCCCCGGCGTGTACCACCTCGAAGACGTACTCATCGAGTACCAACTGACCCGCCCCGGGCCAGCACTGCAGCTGCTCCTGGACCGGCTCACCCCCTTGGACCGGCACCCGGACTGGGAAGACACCCTGCGCGTCTATCTGCGCCATCACTGCGACAGAAGGCTGACCGCGGCCGAGCTTCATCTCCACCCCAACAGCGTCGACTACCGGCTCTCCCGCCTGGCCGACGCCTGCGGCTTCGACGCCACCGACCCCGCGCAGCGGGCCGTCGCGCACACTGCCCTGTGCGTACGTGACCTGGCTGCTCACCGGGCCCGCCGGCGCGCCTGATCCGCCTCCGCCTGATCCGCCTGCGCACGCAATCCTGCGCAGGGTGCTGATCTGCGGCAGGCCCCCGGTCCTCGGCCCCTGTCGACCCTGTTCCCGGCGGACCTGCGCGCCTTCGAAAAGGGCTGATACATCCCCACCCCACGTATCCTCTTCCCGTGCCAGCCTCACCCCTGCATCACGTCGCCGTCCTCGTGCTCGAAGGTGCGAAGCCTCTCGATGTCGGTATTCCTGCGCAGGTGTTCACGACCCGCGCGAGCATGCCGTACGAGGTGCGGGTGTGCGGCGCGGCACCCGGTCTCGTAGCCGGCGGCGACGGCCTGTCGTACTACGTCGCCCACGGCCTCGATGCACTTGCGTGGGCCGACATCGTCTTCGTTCCCGGCTACCGGAACCCGGACAGTGACGACCCGCCGCAGGCCGTCGTTGATGCGCTGATCGCCGCCCACCATCGAGGCGCGCGGCTCGCCGCCATCTCCACGGGCGCCTTCGCGCTCGCTGCCACGGGCCTGCTCGACGGAAAGCGCGCCACGACGCACTGGCATTACACGCGGGCACTCGCGGCGAAGCGTCCGCTCGTCCAGGTCGACGAGAACGTGCTGTTCGTCGACGAGGGCAGCGTACTGACGTCGGCCGGCGCCGCCTCGGGCATCGACCTGTGCCTGCACATTCTGCGCGGCGATCTGGGGGTGTCCGCGTCGAACCACGCGGCCCGCCGCCTGGTGGCGGCCCCCTACCGCAGTGGCGGTCAGGCGCAGTACGTGCCGCGCAGTGTGCCCGAGGCGCTCGGCGAGCGCTTCGCCGCCACCCGGGAGTGGGCGCTGCACCGGCTCGGCGAGCCCCTCACCCTTGAAATTCTCGCCCGGCATGCGGCGGTGTCTCCGCGTACGTTCTCACGACGCTTCGCCGAAGACACGGGGTACACGCCCATGCAGTGGGTCATGCGAGCCCGCATCGACATGGCCCGTGAGCTGCTCGAACGTTCGCAGCGCGGCATCGAGCAGATCGCCGCCGACGTCGGTCTCGGCACCGGCGCGAATCTGCGGTTGCACTTCCAGCGCATCCTCGACACCACGCCGAGCGAGTACCGGCGAACCTTCACTCAGGGGCAGTAGCCCGTCACCGCGTCACGTGGCCGTCACCTGGCCGTCACGTGGCGGGATCCTTTCGGACCGTGGCGATCACGCCGCTGTCACGAGCGGATGCTGCGAGAGAACCTGGTGGCGAACCCGAAGGGACACCACTCATGACTCGCATCGCCATCAACGGATTCGGCCGCATCGGACGCAATGTGCTGCGCGCGCTGCTCGAACGCGACAGCAAGCTGGAGGTCGTCGCCGTCAACGACCTCACGGAGCCCGCCACCCTCGCGCGGCTGCTCGCCTATGACACGACGGCGGGCCGGCTCGGCCGCCCGGTGACGGTCGACGGGGACGCCCTCGTCGTCGACGGCCGTCGCATCACCGTGCTCGCCGAGCGCGAACCGGCTCAGCTGCCGTGGGCCGAGCTCGGCGTCGACATCGTGCTTGAGGCGACCGGCCGCTTCACGTCGGCCAAGGCCGCCCGCGCTCACATCGACGCGGGCGCGAAGAAGGTACTCATCAGCGCGCCGGCGGACGGCGCCGATGTCACACTCGCGTTCGGGGTCAACACCGACGCGTACGACCCGGCCGTGCACACGATCGTCTCGAACGCCTCGTGCACGACCAACGCGCTTGCGCCGCTGGCCAAGGTGCTCGACGACCTTGCCGGCATCGAGCACGGCTTCATGACGACGGTGCACGCCTACACGCAGGAGCAGAACCTGCAGGACGGTCCGCACCGCGACGCCCGCCGCGCCCGCGCGGCGGCTGTCAACATCGTGCCGACCACGACGGGCGCCGCCAAGGCGATCGGCCTCGTGCTGCCGAACCTCGACGGCAAGCTGTCGGGTGACTCGATCCGCGTACCGGTTCCGGTCGGTTCGATCGTCGAACTCAACACGACCGTGGCCCGCGACGTCACGCGCGAGGACGTGCTGGAGGCGTACCGCGCCGCGGCGCAGGGGCCGCTCGCGGGCGTACTCGAGTACTCGGACGACCCGCTCGTGTCGTCCGACATCACGGGCAATCCCGCCTCGTCGATCTTCGACTCAGCCCTCACCCGCGTCGACGGCCGCCACGTCAAGGTGGTCGCCTGGTACGACAACGAGTGGGGCTTCTCGAACCGCGTGATCGACACGCTCGAACTCCTCGCCGGCAGCTGACCGGAAACCGGGGCGGCCCGCCTACGGAGGCCGCTCCGCCCAGCACCTCCTGCTCGGCGCTGTAGTTGGTCAGCGGGGCCAACTGCGGCGCTGAGCCAGTTGCTTCCTGGCACGGTCGGACGCTGGCGCGATCCGAGACCGGCGCATACAGGCGTGGCACATCACCGCAGATGCCGACACGAACGTCCCGCCGGTTCCCACCGCAGAGTCCCGCCGCCCGAAGAGACACGGGTCGCCAGGCCCACGCCGTTCCAACTACCGCGTCGAGGCACAGCCGTCGGCCGTGCAAGAGAGGCACCCGAACATGGGCGGACAGGCCGATCACTAGGCTCGATGCCATGGCCCATGCATACGGACTCATCTGCTCATACGGTGGTGGGCATCACCCTGATCAAGAGATCGCCGCCGCGGTGCCCGCCTCCCCCGACGCGAGGCAGCAGCCGTGACGGAGGACACCCGAGTGCCCCTGACCCCTCAGGCGCCCGAAGGCTTGAGCCGACGAGCTCGGTACTTCGTCGAGGGGCACGGGCTGCGTGTTCCCCGCCGCGATCTCACGCTCTGCCGGCATGCCTGGCTCGAACGCGGGATACCGGCCGCGGAGATCGACCGGGCCACGGCCTTCCAGGAGCGCTGGGGCGGCATCGCTCTGCCCCCGGCCCCCGCATACGAGGGCGGCCCACACGTGCTGAAAGCCGATGCGCCCAAAGGCTCGGCCGCGGACGGATGGCGGTTCCGGGCCGGCAACACTCGTGTGTCCATGGCCCACGGGTTCATGATCGGGCCGGGTGGCGAGTTCGGGATCGACGCCGACCGCTGGACACCCCTGCACGCCAGCACAGAGGGATGGGTGGAAGCCCTGGCGCTGGCCGACCACGCGGCCTACTGGGCCAAGACCATCACGAAGATCAAGGGCGGCGCCGTCGAGGAGCTGGACCTCGACGGATTCGAGCCGGTACCTGAAGTCCAGGGACTCTCTGACACCTGGTGGCGGGGCAAGGACTCGCTCATCGCCGTCTACCGCGGCGAAGCCTTGGGCTTTGACGCCCCCCAGTGCCTGAGGGCCCATATCTACGGCGGACTCGACGCATGGGGCCTGGGCGGCACCTGACACACGAAGGCCAAGCCCTTCGCCCGCCGGCTGAGCGCTGGCGGGCGGCCCCTGAGCGTTCCAGTTGGCCTGGGTGAGCGCTGTAGTTGGCCCGCGAGGGAGCGGCCACCGCGGTGAATCTCCCCGCAACGGACAGGCCCTTGTCGTTCCCCGGCAAGGCGACCTCGTGATTACTCCGCCCGACTGGGTGAAACCGGCTTCCGTCGCGGCGATGAGTCTGCAGGCATCCGCAGGTCTACCTTCTGAGGGAGAAAACCGACTCATCGGGAGTAAGCCATGGGCCTCATCCACGTCGAGATGTTCGCGACCCTCGACCTCGTCGGGCAGGCGCCCGGCAGCCCCGACGAGGACCCGGTGGGGTTCCCGTTCGGTGGCTGGCAGGCGCCCCTGCTGGACGAGGTCGCCGGGGCGCAGGTCGCTGCCGCGTACGAGGGCACGGACGCTCTCCTGCTCGGCCGGCGAACGTACGACATCTTCGCCGCCTACTGGCCTCACCAGGAGGGCGGCGAGGACAACGAGATCGCCACACTCTTCAACAGCGTCCCGAAGTACGTGGCCTCTCGCGGCAGGCCCGACCTCTCGTGGGCCGGGTCCACGCAGCTCGGCCCGGACCTCGGCGAGTCGGTGCGCGAGATCCGTGACCGGCACAAGCACGTGAAGGTCGTCGGGAGCCTGAACCTCGTGCAGACCCTCCTGCGCGAGAAGCTCTTCGACCGTCTCGACCTCTGGGTGCATCCGATCGTGCTCGGCGTCGGGAAGAAGGTGTTCGACGACGGCGCGGTGCCCACCAACGTCACGCTCCTCGCACCCCCGGTAGCCAGCCCGAAGGGCACCGTGTACCTGCGCTACGGGCTCGCCGATGGCACTCCCGCCACGGGAGACATGAGCGCACCCGATCGCGGTGTCGGACAGGACGGCTGAGGCCACCCCACGCTTGGTGGCACCGTTCCGGCGCATACGGCACGCCGATCGAGCACTGTCTCCGCGAGCGAGAACAGTGAGTGCGCTCAGTCACCATTTGTTCGTGAGCCGTCGACGACGGCGGGGATAGAGGTGTGCCGGGCCGCTCGACGAGCTCATTCACCGCTGGGCGAGAATCCTCTCCATGGCAGCCACCTCCCCCGCATCCCGGTTGGTCACCGCAGCAGCTCGGCAACATCTTCGTCCGCTCGGCCTGCGGCAACGAGGCCGGTCTCGGCTCTGGCTCGACGATCACGGGTGGTGGCTCGGTGTAGTCGACTTCTTCTCCCCGCAGTGGAGCCAGGGCAGTGGCCTGACCGTCGGCGTGATGTGGCTGTGGCAGGACGTCGGGCATGTGACTTTCCACGTCCATGAGAGGGTCGAAGCCTCGCAGGAGTTCCGCCACGAGAAACAGTTCGCTGGCGTCGTGGAGCGACTCGCTCACGACGCTGAGGAGCGTGTGGGCGAGTTCAGGAACCGCTTCGCCGATCTCGATGCCGTGGCTCGCGCGTTGCTGAGCCAGCCGGTCCGCGGAAATGATCTCTGGGGCAACTTCCATGCCGGGGTAACCGCCGCGCTCGTCGGCCGTGCGAGCGAGGCCCGCGAGCGCTTCTCCGCGGTTCTGGCCCAGGACCCTTTCGCTGACTGGATCCAGGAGTGTCAGCAGACTGCGCAGTATTTGTACGGGGCGGCTGAGGACGCCGCTGCCGTACGCGCGTGGGCGAGAGATGCGGTCGTCTCGTGCAGGGCAAAGCTGGCCCTTGGAGACGTGCCGGCCTCCGCGGGCGATTTGCTGGCATAGGCCGTGCATATCGGAAGTGGGTCTTGCGCGTCAGCTCAGCTGAGGTGTCGTCGGACGAAAGGTGCCGTTCCCAAGACGAACGCAGTGAAAGCGACCAGTCGCTGGAGGCCGGGCTGAGCGGCGAGGTTGCTGTGCTGAATACCGTAGGCCGCGTACCAGTTGGCGGCGAGATCGGTCGCCATGATGGCGCAAGCGAGCTCTGTCCCTCGACGCTTGCCGCTGATCAGAAGCACGGCTGCGAGCAGGTCGAGGAGCGCCAGCGAGGACCAGTAGAAGTTGAGCCACCTCGGAGCCCAGTCGTAAGCCTGTAGGCCGTGGTGAAGAAGGTCGGTGACATGGGCGACGGCGCCAACGAGGAGCAGGCCGGCTGCAGTAGCGCACACCACTGTCACCACCCAGTGTGGGGTGCGGTGCATCCAAGCGATCACGTCACGGATCGTCCCAGCCGCTGGCGCGTCCCGTCAGTGAGTTGGCGGAAGATGATCTCCCTTCGTGAAACGTGGAGATCTGACCGATGCGCAGTGGGCCCGGCTGGAGCCGTTGTTGCCAACGGGCAAGCGACGGCCTCCGACTCGGACCCGTCGGCAGCTGATCAACGGCATACGGTGGCGGACACGGACCGGGGCACCGTGGCGGGATGTGGCGGAGCGGTGTGGTCCCTGGGGCCGCGTCGACCTGTTCCGTCGCTGGCAGCGGGACGGCACCTGGAAACGCTTCCTCGCCTAACTCCGGGCCCGTGCCGACGCGAAGCATCTGATCACTCGCCGTCCGCTACGAAACCACCGTCCTCGTCGTGGCCATCAACGAATGGCTGTGACCGGCACGGAAATCAGATCGCCCCACCGCGGTGTGACCGGGAAACTCGCCCCATGACCACAGACTTCAGCGTGCGCCCCGCCCGACCCGCCGATGCGGGCAGCCTGGCCGAACTCCGATGGACGTTCAAGCAAGAAGACCACGAAGGACGACCACCGACCCTCGCGCGACCCGGAGAAGAGGCAGAGCACTGGATCCACGACCGGCTCAGGGACGGCCACTGGTTGGCCTGGGTCGCGGAGGCCGAAGGCGAAATCTGCGGTCACGTCTTCCTGTGCCTGGTGGAGCGGATGCCGGAGCCCTACGAGGACAACAACCCGGTCGGCTATGTCACGAACTACTTCGTCCTGCCGTCACATCGGAACAAAGGAGCTGGCTCCGCGCTCCTTGAGGCGCTGAAGCAGCATTCACGCAGCGCATGCCTCGAGGGCTTGATCGTCTGGCCGTCAGAGCGCAGCACCCCGCTCTATCAGCGCCTCGGATTCCAGCCCCCGGAGGAACTGCTGGAACTTCCACTCGGCACCTGACGAGATCCACTATGGCCACCTCCTGTGAATCGCCGCCGCGCGTCCCGGCCGGTCCTCAGAAATCACCGCCACCCGTCACAACATGCCCATCGAGCGGCTGCGGCGCAATCGGAGACCTTGACTTCAGCGGCTTGGACCAAGACAACGCGAACTCAGCACTCAGTGTTCAACCTGTCTGGCCTTGAGAAGCCGTTGTAGTACCGAGAGGTTCGCTTGGCGGTCGAACGAGGGTTCCCGGTTGGGTAATCTTCGCGTGGTCGGGGCATGAAGGCAGGGGCCTTCCGAACAACTCGACGCCCCGTAGGGAGGTCTTCGCGATCAGCTCCAGCCGGGGGCTGGTGGTAGGGGTCAGTCGGGCGGGACCGGCAGTGGACGGTCGGACGTGAGCGGGGGGTCGAGCGCGCGGCCGCTGAGCCAGCCGAGGAGGGCGTGGCCGGAGCCGGTGATGTTGGGGCCGGTCGGGGACAGGGTCCAGGATCGGCCGATGTCGAGGGCTTTGACCCGGGCGACGGGGAAGTCGAGTGCGGCGAGCGCCGTGATGGTGTCGTCGAGTGCCCAGGTCACGTACGTGCTGGGCCAGTCGGTGGTGCGGTAGCCGGCGTTCAGGTCGACGTGGTGCGTTTCGAGTTCGCGCCAGCAGCGGTGGAGGGTGTACCAGGCCGGGTGCCGCCAGCCCGCCAGTGCCGTGACCAGGGTGTCCCAACGTTCCACGGGCATCGATGTGGCGTCTTCGGCCAGGTGTGCAAGGCGGCTGCGCAGGTCGGCGCCTTCACGGACAGTACGGGCGAGCGACTTGGCGTCCGTCCTCGGGGCGGGTTCGATGCCGGTTCGGGCCACGGCGAGCAACCACCCATAGGCGTCGATGCTGCGGGCCAGGTGGGTGATGACGTGGCCGCAGGTCCAGCCGGCCAGCGTCGAGGGTGCACGCATCTCCAGGTCGGTCAGCGCGTCGAGGGTGGCGGTGATCCTGGCACCGGAGCGGGTGACTTCCTCGATTATGTCGAGCATGTTCGTACCGTAGTGGCGGGGCAGTCGTCGCCGAGCGTCGGACGGACCTGCGACGCGGGATATCGGCCCCTCAGCAGGCCTCCGACCGCCGTGATGCCTGCCGTGATGGCGCGTTCACCGACGTTGCCGAACCCCAGGATCAGCTGCACTGGCTCTGTCGCATGCGAAGAACGGCAGGTGCTCATTCCGTAGAGGCCCACGGATCGGGCGTGGGCGGCGGCGATGAGGTCTTGCTCGTCGGCCGGTCCGTGGAGGTGCGCTACCGCGTGGAAGCCCGCCGCGAGGCCGGTCACCCTGACCTCGTGGGCATGTTCGGCGAGCGCCGCCACCAGGGTCGTGCGCCGTGCCGCGTAGGTTGTCCGCATCCGGCGCAGGTGCCGGTCGAAGCGGCCGGACTCGATCATTCTCGCGAGGGCGAGCTGATCGAGTGTGGGCGACCCGCGGTCGTTCAGCTGCTTGTGCTCGATGATCAGCTCGGTGAGCGCGGGCGGGCAGAGCATCCACCCGATGCGCAGCGCGGGCGCGAGGGACTTGCTGACGGTGCCTATGGAGATCACGCGGTCGGCGGCGAGTCCTTGCAGGGCGCCCACCGGCTCCCGGTCGTAGCGGAATTCGGCGTCGTAGTCGTCCTCGATGACGACGGCGTCCCGGCTCCTGGCCCACTCGATCAGGGCGAGCCGCCGCTCGGGTGCAAGAGCGACACCGGTGGGCCACTGGTGCGCAGGGGTCATGACGACGGCGCGGGCGTCGGTCGCGGCGAGTGCCTGCACGTCGATGCCGCGCTCGTCGACCGGTACCGGGATCGCCGACAGGCCCGCCCAGGACGCGGCAGAGGAGATCGTGGCCGGTGAGCCGGGGTCCTCGTACGCCACCGTACGGACACCTGTCCGGGCCAGAGCGTGCAGGGCCAGACCGAGGCCCTGCGCGTAGCCGGAGCAGATCACGATCCGTTCCGGATCCGCTGCGGCGGCGCGCACCCGCCGCAGATATCCGGCCATGACCTCGCGCAGAGCCACATTGCCGCGCGGGTCTCCGTAATCAAGCGCCGCCGTCGGCATGGTGCGTGCCGCCTCGCGCGTGGCCCACAGCCAGTCGGCGAGCGGGAAGCTGCTCAAGTCCGGGACGCCCCACTTGAAGTCGGCCACCAGGCGTGGAGGTGCCGAGGGCGGTGACGTGGGCGCTGGCGGTGCGCCCGCGCCGGCGGCGACCCGGGTGGCTGAGCCGACGCGTGTCACGAGGTATCCCTCGGCTTGGAGCTGGGCGTAGCAGTCCTGCACCACCCCGCGCGACAGCCCGAGCACCCGAGCGAGTTCACGGGAGGACGGCAGCCGTTCGCCGATCTGCAGCCGCCCGGTCCTGATCGCGTCCCGCAGCCGGAGTTCAAGCTGGGATCGCAGCGGCTCGCCGCTGTCCCGGTCGATGACCAGCAGCAGATCGGGTGACAGACCGGACCACTCCAGAGGCATGGAATTGGATCTTACTGGCGATCCGCTTGGCCTATAGCTTCGTCGTGTGACCAGGATGATCAACTCTCGAGCTGAGGGCGCCGGTTCGCGGCCGCCGCTGGTGACGCGGCCCCTGCTGCTGCGTTTCGTCTCGGTCATCGGTGCCTCGACGAGCTTCTACCTGCTGTTGTCGGTCGTCCCCCTCTATGCCGAGGTGTGCGGAGGCAGTTATGCCGCGGGACTGGCCACGGGTGCGCTGATGCTGGCGACGGTCGGAGGCGGGCTGGCCACTCCCCGGTTCGTTGCCCGCTTCGGCTACCGCCTGGCGCTGGTGGCAGGGCTGGTCCTCCTCGGCACGCCCACGCTGGTGCTGACCGCTTCCGGGAGCACGGTTTGGATCACGGCGGTCTGTGTCGTGCGGGGTCTGGGCTTCGCGTTCACGGTCGTCGCGGGTGGCGCTTTGACGGCGTCGCTGATCCCGCCCGAGCGCCGTGGTGAGGGGCTGGCACTGGTTGGCATCGTGTCCGGGGTTCCGTCGCTGGTGGCCCTGCCGCTGGGGGTGTGGCTGGTAGGGCACGTGGGGTACGTACCGGTCTGCATTGCTGGCGCAGTGGCCGCGCTGGCCGCTATCGTCTCGGTGCCGGGCCTGCCGGACCGCGAGCCGACCTCGGGACGGTCGATCGGGGTGCTGGCCGGGTTCCGGACGGCCGCTCTTCTGCGGCCCGCCGTCGTCTTCTCGGCTACTGCGCTCGCTGCCGGAATCACCGTCACCTTCCTCCCCCTTGCCGTCCCGTCGGCTTCTACCGGAATCGTCGCCATGGCCCTGTTCGTCCAGTCCTCGGCATCAACCGCGGCCCGCTGGGTCGCGGGCCGACACGGCGACCGGCACGGACCGGCCTCACTCGTCCTGCCCGGCCTTGTTGTCTCCGCCGCAGGGACGCTGCTCACCTCTCTGACCCACAGCCCGGTCGCCGTTGTCGTCGGCCTAGCCCTGTTCGGGGTCGGTTTCGGAGTCACCCAGAACGCCACGCTGACGCTGATGTACGCGCGTGTCCCCGCGTCTGGCTACGGCACCGTCAGCGCCCTGTGGAACTTCGCCTACGACGCGGGCATGGGCGTCGGCGCCGTCGGGTTCGGGGTGCTCGCAGGCCAGACCGGCTACCCATTGGCTTTCACCCTCACCGCCGCGCTGATGCTCACCGCCCTTGCCCCGGCCTGGCGCGACCGCCTGGCCAACGGCTCCCGTCGATGACCGGCGCAACCACACACGGCCGGGGCCAAGGCTCCACCACCAGCACTTGCCGACGCGATCCCGTCGACGAACTGACCGCATTCAGCAACGAGACCGCCCAACGGGCACTGGTCTCCCAAGAACAGGAGCGCACATGACCACGAACACCGTGACGGTGGCCATCCTCGGGCCGGGCGGTGTCGGTGGCCTGATCGGCGCGCTGCTCGCCCGCGACGGACACCGCGTCGTCTGCCTGGCCGGCGAGGAGACCACCGCCGTGCTGTGCCGCGAGGGCCTGCGAGTGCAGAGCACGCAGTACGGCGACTTCACCACTCCGGTCGAAGCTGACACCTTGCTGCGCGAACCGGTCGACGTCACCTTCGTGACCGTCAAGCAGACCGCCCTGCCCGCCGCCCTCGACCGTGTTCCGCCGCAGGTCCTCGGCGACGGTATCGTCGTACCGCTGCTCAACGGACTCGACCACCTCGCAGCACTGCGCCGACACTATCCGGCCGGCCAGGTCGTGGCCGGAACTATCAGGGTCGAGGCCACCCGCACCTCGCCCGGACGCATCGCGCACACCAGCCCCTTCACCGCCCTCGAACTGGCCGCCCCGCTCGCCGACCTCGCATCCCACCTTCGGCATGCCGGCCTCGACGTGACCCTGCGCACCGACGAGAGCACGATGCTCTGGGACAAACTCTCCTTCCTCGCCCCGTTCGCCCTGCTGACCACGCGCTACCAGTCCGCTGTGGGCGCCATCCGCGACGAGCGGCGGTCCGAACTGCTTGCCGTACTCGACGAAATCACTGCCGTGGCCCGCGCCGCGGGCACACCGGTGACCACCGAGGCCGTGCTCTCGTTCTTCGACCGGGCCCCCGAGATGATGAAGTCCTCGATGCAGCGCGACGCGGAGAACGGCCACCCGATCGAGCTCGACGCCATCGGCGGGGCTGTCCTACGGGCCGCGGCCACTCACAGGATCGAGACCCCGATTACCGCACGTCTCGTCGCAGAGCTGGTTCCCACAGCAAGTCAGTAGCAACACCGGCCCGTACCGACGGCGGCGGGGGACACCTCGTCAAGTGCCGACAGTCCAAAGCCATACACAACACCCCGGCGTGTTCACCGCCCGCTTTCAGGAGACATGATGCAGCACTTCGTCCGACCCGACGGCACCCCTCCGGTCAACGGCTACAGCCATGCCGTGGCGTTCACGGGGCCGATGGTCGCCGTCTCCGGACAGGTCCCGGTGGACGCCCACGGGCAGGTGGTGGGCGCGGGGGATACCGCGGCCCAGGTACGCCAGGTCTTCGCGAACCTGGTCACCGCGTTGGAGGCGGCGGGTGCCTCCATGGAATACGTGGTCAAACTGACGGTATTTCTGACCAACCTGGCCGATCTGGACACCTTCCGCCAGGTGCGCGACGAGTACCTGGACACGGCCCGCCCGCCAGCCTGCTCACTCGTCAAGGTCGCCGGGCTGGTCCATCCCGCGTTCCGGGTCGAGATCGACGCACTCGCAGTGCTACCCGCTGGGGCGTGAGCTCAGGGAAGACACGAGTCGATCACCGGACGCCATTGTCCGGCATCTCCTGCCCGAGCCCGACTCGGAGCCCCTCCCCCATTGCGTGTTTGTGGCCGCGCAACGGGGCGCCCGGCCTCCGGAGCTGGCATGAGAAGCCGCATCTCAGCCGATCTTGGAAGCTGCGGGTCAAACAGAGTTCCTGGTCGGGTGATCTTCCGGTTGTACGCGCATGAAGACAGGGCCTCTCGGTAGCTCGGAGATGTACATCGAACCAAGCGATGTCGGGAGGCCCCTTTGTTGTTGTACGCGCCCGCGCACGTTGACTTCAACTCGACCGTCGTGTCATGTGATTGCCTCGCGCATGTGTACGGGAACGCGGCCGATCATCCGGACCGGGTACGCCCGTATCCGTCGGACATGACGGACGCGGAGTGGGCGCAGGTGAAGCCCCTCTTGCCGGTGCCGGCCTGGCTGGAGGGCCGGGGCGGGCAGCCCGAGGGCTACTGCCACCGTCAGATGCTGGACGCGATCCGCTACCTGGTCGCGGGAGGTATCTCCTGGCGGGCGATGCCCACGGACTTCCCCGTTTGGAATCGGGTCTACGCCTTCTTCCGCCGCTGGCGGCAGGCAGGACTGATCGCGGAGTTCCACGACCGTCTGCGCGGGATGGTCCGCGAACGCGAAGGACGCGAGACGGAACCGACGGCGGGGATCATCGACGCTCAGTCGGTACGGGCTGCCGCATCGGCGCCGGCCGCCTCACGCGGATACGACGGCGGCAAGAAAGTACCGGGCCGCAAGCGACACATCGTCACCGACTGCCTAGGCATGCTCCTGGTCGTCGCGGTGACCGCCGCGAACATCCCCGACCGGGATGCCGCCATCGGACTGCTGGGGCGGCTGCGGTCGCTGCACCACGAGATCACCTGGGTCTGGGCCGACGGCGGCTATACCGGCGGCCTTGTCGACTGGGCGAAGGAGAAACTCGACCTCACCCTGCAGATCGTCAAGCGCACCGACGACATGGAGGGGTTCGTGGTGCTGCCGAGACGCTGGGTGGTGGAGCGCACGTTCGCGTGGTTGATGCACTCGCGCCGCCTGGCCCGCGACTACGAAACCCTGCCCGCCGCCAGCGAGGCGATGATCCGGTGGTCGATGATCACGCGGATGGGCCGCCGACTGGCCCGGCCACGGGCCGGCGGCCGACGCTGAACATCCCCGACGCTTCCTGGACCAACCACCCGCGCTCCGCCAGGCGTTTCGCCTTCGACCGCACCCCCTCGACCTTCGCCCGCGACGTTTCCAGCCCCAGCACCACCGCGATGTCCTTGGCCCGCACCGGCCCCTGCCCCCGCCCCGGCCGGTCTTCCAGCACGCCCAGGATCCGCTGGTAGTCCGGCGAGAGAAGGGTCGCAGGCAGCCCTTCCCGCCAGGGCGGCACCGTCGTCCCCGACACTGGCGCGGGCGCCGATTCCCCCTCGGCCTCCGTCACGGCGGTGGTCTCGGCAGCGGACACAGCCAGGGCCTCGGCGAGCTCCTCCCGCGCGATCACCCGCCGGTCCAGCTCGATCTCGGCGGCCTCCAGCGCCTGAGCCGCCCGGTCCGCCTCCTCTCCCAGATCCTCGACCCGCTCACGGGCAGCCGCTTCCCGCGCCTCCAGCAATCCCAGCATCGACGCCACCGCGCACCCCTCAACGATCAAACGGAAACAGGACGCCTCATCCCTCCCTCACCCCGCCCGAAGCCATGCCTGACCAGTACCAATCAAGCGACCACGTTCGGTTGAGCAACGGCTTCTGAGCTTCCCCCGTATGTCAGGTGCCGTGGCCGCAGACGATGCGCACCTCGGTCAGCGATTTCGCCGGGCGCGCATCTGCCGGTACTCGTAGCCGGTGAGTCGGCCGCGCTTGGTGGCCGGGCTCACCGCCTGGAACTGCGTGAGGCCCGGCCGCATATGGTCGCGGCCGGGCCAGCGTTGGTGGCTGATCAGGATTCGGGGCAGAGCGTCTTGCGCAGCCCGATGTTGATGTGGCTTCCGTCGTCATCAGTCAGCGTGACGCCGTCGTAGGAGAACCGCTGTGCAGCGCTGTGGTCCGGGTTCGTCGCGCCGCCATTGAGGGCCGCGCACTGGTTGCGGGCGGCGTTGATGGCCTTGTCCTCGTCATGGACGAGGTTGCTGTTGACGTCCAGGATGCTCGCGAGGACGGCGTCGCGCTCGGCGCCGGTGGGCTCGGGTGGCATACCGGCGTTCTTGGCGGCGCCACTGTTGTCTTCGGCACTCGACGCCTCGGGTGCGGTGCTCTTGACGGTGTCGGCCTTGCTGTCGCTGCCCTTTTCACTGCTGCAGCCAACCGCGGCGACGGCAAGTATGGCGGCGATGGCCGCGGTGGTGGTGCGGATGCTCATGATCCCCCCTGGTGTGACACGAGTAGGGCCATGGTGCGGCAGGCAGGGCGCCGGGGCTGCAGTGGTGACAGAGCCGTAACCCGCTGTGGACGCGTTTGAAGCGATCCGCTCCCCGTGGCGGTCGCCGCCTCCGGGAAGTCGCGCGCCGTTTCCTCGGTGACCGGAAGTCGGCGTCCTTACCGAGCCCCGCGATCACGCACTGGGACGCTCGCGCGGCGGGTTCACCACCAAGCTCCACCTGGCCGTCGAGCAAGGGCAGAAGCCCTTGTCGATCGTAGCCACGGCAGGGCAGCACGTGGATTCGCCTCAGTTCGAACCCGTGCTGGCGAAAGTCCGCGTGCCCGCAGCGGGCCGGGCCGGCCACGTGTCTGCCCGGACCGCGGGCGGGTGGACAAGGCGTATGCCTCCCGCAGGAACCGCGCCTACCTGCGCCGCCGTGGAATCCGCTGCACCATCCCGGGCATGGCCGACAGGGCCGCAACCGCAAGAAGTTGGTTCCCGCGGCGGTCGTCCGCCGATATCTGACCCGGAGGATTACAAGGCCCGCCACGCGGTCGAGTGCGACATCAATCGCCCCACAAGGCACCGCACCGTGGCCACAAGGTACGACAATCTCGCGGTCCGCTACGAGGCGACCCTCCTCGTAGCGGCCATCAGCGAGTGACCGTGAGCAGCGGTCAGCCGGACCCGGCCAGGATGGCGCGTGATCGTCAGGAAATCATCGCGGCGCGGTCGGACTCGCTGCGAAGAACGCAGAATTCGTTGCCTTCGGGGTCAGCAAGGACTGCCCAGCCCGAGCCATCGGGATTCCGGTGATCGGCGACGAGGGTGGCACCGAGACCGAGCAGCCGTTCCACCTCCTGCTCACGCGATGTCTCAGGGCGCAAACACAGATGGATCCGGTTCTTGATCTTCTTGGGCTCGGGTACCTGGCTGAAGTACAGCGCTGGCCCCTCCGCCAGCAGCACCTGCGTCTCCGGGGTGCCCGGTTTGTCCTCTGGATGCAGCGGACGGCCCGTCACCCTGCTCCAGAACCGTGCCAGCTCGTAAGCATCCGCACAGTCAATAGCCACGTTCTGCAATACCGAAACCATGCGCGCGAGCCTGCCTCACTTCCACACCAGACGCCACCAAGTTGCGCCGCTGTCGCGTGGTCCTTGCAGCGCGCGGAGGACGGCGAGGACATCGACGCGGAGATCGCCTCCGTGATCCTGGGTGATCTGGCTGCTCTCGTCAGCAGCGCCCGACGCCAGGGCCATGGGGTCTACTGCTGGTTCGCGTCTTGAAGTGGTTCTCGTCGAACCCGGGCGACGGTCTGCCGCGTGAACCCTTTCGCAGGCGGGCGGCCTGGCTGTCGGTCTGCTCCGGAATCGTGTGGCGGATACCCGCCGCCTCAGGTACTCGCGAAGAGGGCCGTTGCCATATACCTTGTCGGCCGCGAGGCCGTCCCGCTTCACACGTGGCTTTGCCGGTCCGGATCTGAGGACGCGGATCATCACCAGCACCGCGATGAAATTGGGGTAGTCCGCCCGCCGGCCTGGAGTGTTGATCACCTACCGGTGACCTCGCCACCGGCCCACAACGCCCGTTAACGAGGGCAGGAACGGCCGCAGCCGTTCCCACTCGGCATCTGTCGGATCGCCCCGCCCCATGTCCACATCGACAACCAGGACAAGCGACCGTCACACGATCGGCCGGACACGTGCTAGAGACCGCTCTGCCGTTCCAGGTGCTGAACGGCTCGGGCGGCATGCTCAGCACTGTGGCGTGCCTCCCGCAGGGCGCGCTCCGCCGCCTGGAGCGCCGAATCAGCCTCCGCCGCGGCAGCCCCGGTCTCGGCCTTGGCCCGCCGGGCCTCTTTCAGCTCGCGCTCCAGGCGGCGAACCCGCTCGGACGCCTCCTCGGCCTTCCCTCCGGCAGCCTCCTGCGCATCGCGGGCCTCATCGAGCTCTTGCTCGAGTCGGCCAGCCTTGGCATCGGCCTTCTCCGCTGTCGTACGCGCCCGTTCGAGGTCCTTTCGCCGATCCGCTCCACGCCCTGGCTTCTTCGGCTCAGGCCGTTCGGCCGGGGCCGGGCGGTCCGGAGCCGTCTCCGGGGTGACGGCGGCGAATCCGACCGTGGCTTCGGGCACCTTCACGAGGCGGCCCTTCGACCACTGCTCGGCAACGTCCGGGTGGGTAAGCACGGCGTGGAGGCTCTGCTCGATCTCGTGCAGCACCGTGCCGCTCACCGGCTGCCCGGCTTCCTTTGCCAGTCCTGCGGCCGTACGGGCCAGGGTGGTGATGAGCTGGTGCTGTTGGCGGGTCGCCTCACGCAGCCGCTCGGCATCGAGTGTCCGGTGGGCCTCCCGCAGCGCTTCCCCCAGCGCCAAGAATTGCTCCGCCTCCTGGCGCCGCTCACGGGGCAGAAGGTTCGAAGCCCACGCCGCGAGCGCCGGCCGCCGCAACGCGGCGATCGCCTTCGCCCCCGCCGTGTCCTTCGCCTTCCGAGCCTCGGCAGCGTACGCATCCCGCACCTGAACGAACTCGGCCGGCTTCAACCCGTACAGCTCATCGGCGATCTTCTCGACATCCACGCCACCCACTCTGCGCCGCCCACGCCCGGCCGACGCATCTCACCCGCCGCGCCGCCGCCGGTTGCCCGCCTCGATCACCCACCCGGGCCGCTGCTTCGTCGCGACCCCGCACTTTGGCTGCTTGTTTGCCTGCGGTCCGACCCAGCCTTTGCCCACGGTCCGATCCAGCATTCGTCCTGCAGCTTCCTTGCCCCCATCAACTTGTGGGCGAGATGCCGTCGAGCCATACCTGGATCCACTGGGGGAAGGTCTGGCGTGGCTGGTGTGATCAACGGCGTCTGAGCCGTCCTGGTTGCGTCCGTTCGCCGGGCTGAGCCCCGCTGCTTCAGCAAGTTAGTGACCGCAGTTCAGCGCGAGAGTGCAGCCTCCATGGACGGGTCATCCGTGGAGGCTGTCGCTTGGGGACCGTATTCCCTTGGTCGTGGCCTACAGGTGGCGTACCAACTTGGCCGTGCCCCAACTGGCCCTGCCGTTCGGCATTTCGAAGTCGGCGGCCCACCGGATCATCGACCACACCGGCCTTCTTCCGGCCTTGTCGGCCCGACGCCGGTTCGCGAGGGGCACTGTGCTGATCGTGGACGGGACGTTCGTGCCGACCCGCGATCACGCGGCGACCGAGCGGCCGAGGAACTATCGGTACTCCCTCAATCACCAAGTCGTCATTGATGCCGACACCCGCCTGGTCGTTGTGGTCGGACGGCCCCAGCCATCACAGGAAGGGGCCGAAACCAAGACGCGTCACGGGATACGCAACACACTCATTGAGGCTGCGCCATCTTGAAGTGGCTGGTCAGCAGGGGTGGGGTGACCCCGTTTCGGGCTGCTCGTACCGGTCGCGGGCGGCAGGCTGGGGTGTAGATCGTCTGGCGGGGTGGTTTTACCGATGAGTTCACCGTCCTCGAACGGTCTACCCAGCGACACGACCGTTCTCGACAGGAGTGCCATGTCCACTATCCAGCCAGTGATCATCACTGCCGACCAGGACGTCCTGCTCGGCTTCTATACGAAATTGTTCGGCGCCGAGGAGATCTTCCGGGTACCGGCGGAAGGCCCGGCCTTCTACCTCGGCCTACGCATCGGCGACACCGACCTCGGCCTGGTGGCCAAGACGGCCCCGGGGACCGGGGCGGCACCGCGGATCCTGCTCAGCATCGGTGTCGACGACGTCGACGAGACGCTCGGCCGGGTGGCGGCGCTGGGCGGCTCGGTCCGCAGCGGCCCCAACGACATGCCGTGGGGACAGCGCGTCGCCCACATCCAGGACCCCGACGGCAACCCGGTGAACCTCACCCAGCCGATCCCGACTCAGTGACGCTGTTCCGGGTGCTTGTGCTGGCCGTGGGCTGCCTGCGGTCCAGTTCATTTGCCAGTGGTGGCCTCGTCGATGTTCGTCAGGACGAGGGCGAAGCCGCGTTCGACCGGGGCGCGGCCGGCGGCCAGGATGCGGTTGGCTTCTCTTTCGGCGGGTGCGAGCTTGCGGGCACGGGTGGCTTTGAATCCGGTGACGACCATAACGACCATGGGGTCGTCCCTGTCGTCGTCCAGGCCGATAAAGCCCAGGGCGACCAGGGCGCCGAGACCGGCAGCGCGCAGGCGGGCCAGGATATGGCCGCGGCGGGCGGCGGTGATGTCGTGGGTGCGGCCGGGCCGGGCGGCCGATAGCCACACCAGACGGCCCCGCTCGTCGGTCAGCGCAAGCGCCTGCAGGCCGTGGCGGCGATGCTTGCCGGAGTAGTTCGGGCGGTTCGCCTCTCCGGTACGGCGCTGGGTGGGGCCAGTACGCGAGCCAAGCATCGAAGGCTCCTGCGGTTGAATCCCAAGCTTCGTGCGTGACCGACGGGTCGGAGCCGGGGCCCCAGGCCCCGTCGTGTCCGCTCTCCTGACGCTGCCACGTACGCGAGGTGTCCCCCGCCCTGCTCCCCGCCGACGGAGTGCGCCCGGGGGCCAGCCCTACCTGAAGTTGGGCGGGTAGCACGATCGTCCTGCGCAGTCACATCCGGAGATGCTGGCTTCCAAGCCGCTGGTTTCCCAATGATTTCTCAGGAGTTGGCTCGTGCGTGAGCAGGTATGGCAGCTATTTCGTTCGTCCGGGCGGCGGAGTGACCGGCGCAGAACCGTGCCGGTCGCAGCCGCAGTTGCCGTCGGCATCATGACGATGGGCACCCTGGCACCGCCCGCGGCGTCTGCCGCCGCCAAACCGGGCACCCCCCAGAAGGGCCTGAACGCGCTGGTGCACACCAACGGTGTGCCCGCCGCGCTGGCGAGCGTCGGAGACCGTGACGGCCGCACCCGCGCCTACTTTGCCGGGGTCGGCGACCTGGCGACCGGTGCTCAGGTCCCCCGTGACGGTCAGGTGCGCATTGGCAGCAACACCAAGTCGTTCACTGCGGTGGTCGTGCTGCAACTGGTCGGTGAAGGGAAGATCAGCCTTGACGCCCCGGTCGATACCTACCTGCCCGGCCTCGTCCGCGGGGACGGGATCGACGGGCGCCGCATCACCGTCCGCCAACTGCTCCAGCACACCAGCGGACTTCCCAACTACAGCAAGTATCTCAGCGAGAGCATCCGTTACTACGACCCCCGCGAACTCCTCGGCCTCGCTCTCCAGCACGAGGCCGACTTCGCCCCCGGGACGAAATGGGCCTACAGCAACACGAACTACGTGGTGGCCGGCCTGATCGTTCAGAACGTCACCGGCCGCTCCCTCGCCGAAGAGATCGACCGGCGCGTCATCAAGCGCATCGGATTGCACCACACCTACTTCCCCGCCCCGGGCGAGGTCGCGATCCGGGAGCGCCATCCCAGGGGCTACTACCAGGATTCGGCGGACGCACCGCTGATCGACGCCACGGAATGGGACCCTTCGTGGGCCTGGGCCGCAGGGCAGATGGTGTCCACCGGCTCCGACCTCAACCGGTTCTTCACCGCGCTGCTGGCCGGCAGACTCCTCTCAGAGGCGCAGCTTGACCAGATGCGCACCACCGTCCCCGCCAGTTACCCCTTCCCCGCAGGTGCCCGCTACGGGTTGGGGCTCGTGAGCACTCCTCTGTCGTGCGGCGGTGTGTACTGGGGCCACGGCGGCAGCATGACGGGATACGAGACCCGAGGCGGCGCCACCGACGAGGGTCGCGCCGCCAATGTCGCTGTGACCACGCAGCCAAGCCAGGCAACCAAGGAGCGCATGGACGGGGTCGTGGACACAGCCCTGTGCCGCTGAACCGGACCTAGAAGTGTCCGGCGGGTCACTGAGTCGGTCCGGTCGCAGTCGGCCTTGGGACCGAGTGGTAGCGGCTTTCACCGGTGTCCTGGATGCGGAGCACGTGGGGGGCCGTCTGTCTCTGACTCTGATGTGGTTCAGCGGCACCGACATGTCGGCTTCCAGCGGACCCAGTTGGAGGGTCGCTCGGACGCATTCACCCCAGGACGGCCCTCCTGCTCGCTGCCGCACACCTCGCTCCCTCACTCGACAAGCTTCTCCCTCACCAGCCTGAACCAAAGACGCTCTCAACCTCGCACGACGGCGGCAGCGTCGCCATCACCTCCAACGAGTCCTTCGGCAAAGCGCACATGTTCCGGCGAACCTGTGCCAGGCGGCACCGAAGCGTCACAGGTTGGGCTTGGAGAGCCACATCGGTCCGTACGACTGTGTGAAGTCTTCGGCTACTTCGTGTGTGGCGGGGTTGTCGGTGTCCAGGGCACGGCGCACGAGCTGGCCGAGGAGTTCCCAGGCTTCGATATGGGCGAGGAGCTCGGCGAGGCACCGGTACTCGTCATCGTCGGCCGAGCCGAGTCGCTCCAAAATGAGTGGTTCGATCAGCGATACCAGGTCGTCATGCGGGATGCAGTCGATAGCCTGCCGGGCGGCCAGAGCCCACCCGTGAGACAGGGAGAGGCCGACAAGGTCGCCGAGCAGAGCCGGGACGTCATCGGGGAGTGCCGCGAGGAAGTCGAGGGCGCCGCCCTGCTGCCATGGTCCTGCGCCTGCGGTCAGCGCGGCTTTGAGGAGCCCTGGCCTGTCGTAGGCCTTTTGGTAGAAGTCGGCTTGGCGGCGGTGCATTTCCCGCTTGGCCTCGATGAATGCCTGCCAGAGCTCGTCGTCGGATTGCGGGATGCTCATGGCCATTTCTCCGTCAGGGTGTCGGGGAGCCGTGTCCGGTCGACGTGGTCGGCGAGATAGATCACGACGCCTTCGGGTTCCATGCCGAGGGCTGCGGCAACGAGTTTGGGGTCGAGAATGTTCACCAGGTCGGAGAGGCGGGTGCATCGCAGCGTCCTGGGCGGGATGCCGCAAGGGTCCAGGACGTGGCTGATATAGGCGGTCGACGCCGGCGCCCGACCGGTCTCGGTGATCCGGGTGACCACCACGTGGGGATTGTCGGTGTGCTGGTTCTCGCGATGGGCCACGCATCGTTGCAGAACCGACCAGCTGGCCGGGTCCAGAGGCACCGGATTCGGGCGTTTGCCCAGACGGACGGGGCGGTCGGCCGGATCGATGTCGTCCACGAGCAGGAGCCGGACTTCTCGGCTGGAGGCCGCGTGCAGGAGGGCCAGGATGCCGAGCAGGGCTTCGTGGGGGTGCGCGTCGGTGGCAGTGGTCCAGCGGCGGAAGAGCTCGCGCTGCTGGCCGACGGCCACGGTGGTGATCACCGAGCGCACCGGTCTGCCCCCTCTCGATCGGCATCTCCGGGGACAACACCCACGACAGCCAGGCGCTGGAGCCGCTCGTGCGCGGAATTCCGCCGATCCGCTCCCGACGGGGGCCGCGCAGGCGGCGTCCCGCCAAGCTCCATGCCGACAAGGGCTACGACTACGACCACCTGCGACGATGGCTCCGCGCCCGCAATATCACCCCGCGCATCGCCCGACGGGGCGTTGAATCCTCCCAGCGGCTGGGACGCCATCGCTGGACGGTCGAACGCACTGTCTCCTGGCTCGCCGGATGCCGCAGCCTTCACCGCCGCTACGAACGCAAGGCCGAGCACTTCCTCGCCTTCGCCGGCATCGCCGCGGCACTCATCTGCTTCCGGCGCCTGTCACGTCAGATGTGACGCGGCGGCCTTTTGCCCTACGGGACGTTCCAAGCGGAGATGATGGGTTGCCCGTCCTCCGTGGCCAGGAAGCTGAGAGTGCCCGGATGCGGGTGGCCGAGCAGTCGGCTCGCGGACGCGTCGAGACCGAGCCAGCGCACGGTGAGCACGCGCGCCAGGTGGCCGTGCGCAACCACGGCGACATCTCCCTCGCTCAGCAGCGGACGGATGCGGTCCAGCACCGCGTCCGTGCGTGCGGCCACCTGCGCGAGCTCCTCGCCGGGGCGGGCGGCACCGGGAATGACGCCGTCGCGCCACAGGTCCCAGCCTGGCCTCGCCTCGCGGATCTGTTCGGCGGTCATGCCTTCGTAGCCGCCGTAGTCCCACTCCAACAGGTCGGGATCGGGCTTGGCCGCGGTCAGGCCAGCAAGCTCGGCCGTCCGCATGGCGCGGCTCAGCGGGCTACTGAACACGGCAACCAGACGGCGGTGGGCCAGCCTCGGAGCAAGAGCACTGGCCGCAGCCTCGCCCGCTTCGGTCAGAGCGACGTCGGTCCTTCCAGCGTGCCGGCCCGACAGGCTCCACTCGGTCTGGCCGTGCCTGATCACTATCAGCTCACCCATAGCCACGCACGCTATCTGATCTTGTGGCACGCCCGAGACAGCTTCTTCGCCTTCGCCTTCGCCACCGTCGCCGGTCCCTCATCGTCTGCGCTGGGCTCGCCAGATGAGATGACCTCTTAACTAGCCAGGACCGATGCCAGCGCTTCGTTCAGGTGATGCTCGGCGACCCCTCGCATGAAATCCCGGTCGGGGAAGTCCCCGTCGAGCAGGCGCAGCGGGCCGGCTGTCAGCGACAGATGCTGGGTGAGTTTGTAGAGCGCGAGGCGGTCCTCGTCGAGGCCGTCCACCGCCAGCCGCTGATACTGGCTGGCGGTATGGCGGAGGCGCAGGAACACGTGCTCCCACTCGACGTCGAAATACAGCAGGTTCTCGATGTCGATCACGACGGGATGGCCGTCCCGGTCGACCATGACGTGGTCCAGCCCCAGCTCGCCGTGGACGACAGAGTACTCGGCGCGTGGCCGAATCGCCGTGGTCAGCTGACGCAGCCGCTCCTCCAACTGATCGCGGGCGTCGGCGATCCTGTGGTCGCGCGCTGTCGCGTCGGCGAGACCGCGCAGCGCGAAGGCGAGCGCTGCCTGCTCGCACGAGGCCGACCGTGACGTGCCGCCCCCGTCGATCAGGGCGACCTTGCCGAAGGACGGTGCCCGGTGGCCGCGCATCATCGCCAGGCTCTCAGCGAGGCGCGTCATGGTCGGCTCCGCGGCGCGCGGGTCGCGGTTGCGCAGGTCCATCAGTTTCTCGCCGGGCACGTCCTCGACGATCGCCAGGTCGGCCGGGTAGTGCGTGCCGTCACGATCAGCCAAGTGGATCTCAAGGACCCGAAGGCCCAGCGCCTCCAGCCGCGCGTGCGCGGCTTCGAACAGGTCGAGCCCGATGCCGGGCGAGAACGGGTCGGCGAGGTCGCCGTCGTGCTCGGTGGCCGGCCAGTAGTTCTCGGAGTCCTCCCACAGATAGGCGATCGCCGTCATGGCGTCGTCCATCGTCAGCCGATAGACGCCCTTCGTGGTGCCGCCCGCGAGTCGCTCCACCGCCTCCAGCCGTCGCCCGCCGCCCAGTGCGGCCCGCGCCGCACCCGCCAACTGATGCCGCGTCACTTTCTTGGGTGCCACGCCCGCAACCCGCCTTCCGCTTTGATAACTGGGGCACCCTACGCGAGTCATCGTTCATCGCCGAACGAATTGCTCCGAAGGGGTCATGCATGATTCAAGAACGGGTGTGGGATGCGTGCGGCCGGTCGGACTCTTCAGTCGATCGCCGCCCTGCGACCGGGATTGCGCCGGCCCCCTGCCTTGCGTCGGGCTTCTGTGGTGTGCCGGGGCCACCGGGTCCGGCCGTGCTGTTCGGTGCCTGCGGACAGGTGGCCGATGGTGGCGTAGCTGCGGACAGCGGACGAGTCGATGCGTGGCGCCGCGATCCGTCGGTCTCGGTGCGGTCGGTGCCGGTCGCGGTGCGATTGGTCGACCGCAGATGCAGCAAGAGACCGGTTGAAAAAATATGCAGACCGGTCTAGTTTGGCGTCATGGGACAGAAGGGCGCCGAGACGCGGGACCGACTGCTGGATGCGACACAGGAGTTGGTCGAGACCGGAGGTTACTTCGGCACCGGACTCAACCAGGTGATCGCGGCCAGTGGCGCACCCCGTGGTTCGCTCTACTTCCACTTCCCCGGCGGCAAGGACCAGTTGGTCGGCGAGTCCGTCCGGAGGGCCGGAGAAACGATCGCCGATGCCTTCGGGAACCTGGCGGACTCCAGCTCGCCGGTGGAGGAGTTCGTCGACGGGCTGCTGCGGCATCTGGGCGACCGACTCCAGGAGTCCGGGTGGCGCAAAGGATGTCCGGTGGCCACCGTGGCACTGGAGACCGCCGCGACCAGCGATCCCCTGCAGGAGGCGTGCTCGGAGGTGTACACCTCGTGGGAGGCGGCCCTGCGAGCACGACTGGCGGGCCGCCCGGGTGCCGACGACTTGGCGGTCACGATCCTGGCCCTGGTGGAGGGGGCGCTTCTGCTGGCCCGGGCGCACCGCAGCAGGGGGCCGCTGGACATTGTCGCCCGCCAGATCGGCGCCCTGTTGAGCTGACTCGGCCGCTCGACGCCGCGCAGCCGGACCAGGCCGACGCACCGGAACCGGCGGGTCCTTTTTTCGCCGAAAAATATGTAGACCGATCTATTAAGGAGCTTCATGGACGCGATCGTCTTCGGCGCGACCGGCTTCATCGGCCGCTCTCTCGTCGCCGAACTGCTCACCCGGGGGCAGCGGGTGGCGGCAGTCGTACGTAACGACTCCCTCACCCCGTGGCTGGCCTCCCAGGGCGTTGACACCGGCGGGCTCGTCATTGTCACCGGAGACATCACGCAACCCCTGTCGGGTCTCCCGGAGGTGCGCGACGTCTACAACACCGCCGCCCGCTTCGCCTTCGGCCTCGGTGTGCAGGAGGCACGGGCGACCAACGTCACCGGTGCGCTCAACGTGCTCGAGTGGGCCGCCACGCTGCCCGGGCTTCGACGGCTGGTGCACATCAGCGGATACCGGGTGAGCGCAACCGACGGCCACCCCGACTACGCAGAGCTGGGCGCGTACGAGGCGTCGAAGATGGAAGGTGATCTCGCGGTGCGCGCCCGGGCTCGCGCGTTGCAGGTCCCGCTGACCATCGTCAATCCCAGCACCGTGATCGGGCCGGGCCAGTACATCGGCCTGGCCACTCTCGTCGAAGACCTGTGGAACGGCCGGCTCCGAGCGCTGCCCGGCGGCCCCGACACCTTCCTGCCGATCGCCACGATCGACTACCTCGTGCGGTTCCTGGCAGAGGTCCCCGCCTCGCCCGCGGGTGAGCACTATTGGGTGCTCGACGACAATACGGGCCTCCTGCCCGAGCTGATCCGTACGATCGCCGACCACACCGGAGTGCGGGCGCCTAGTCGGAGCGTTCCCGTCGGTCTGCTGCGGCGCCTGCCCCGCAAGCTGACCGGGGCCGATCCCGAGACACTGTCCTTCCTGTCGGCCGACCGCTACCCGACAGCCTCCGCCCACGCCTTGGCCGCGAGCGCCGACTTGGAGATGCCTCCGGCCGCCGACGCCCTGCGCGCGTGGGCCGACGACCTGGTGGCCGCCCGCTTCGGTGCCGCATCACCCTGGCTCAGCCCCTACGGCTTCCGCACCGTGGCGGGCACCCGTACCTGGGTGACCGGCGAGCGGCACCAACCCGACCATGTCCTGCTGCACGGACTGCCGATGAACGCCGACCTCTGGGCTCCCCTCGCCGCCCGCCTCCCCGGCCCGGTCCTGGCCCCCGATCTGCCGGGCCTGGGACGTTCGGCCGCCACAACCCAGCCGGTGGAGACGTGGCTGGCCGACCTGCTGAGCGCGGTACGGAGCCGCCCGGTGCTGGTCGCGCACTCGATGGCCTGCGGACCGGCGCTGCGCTTCGCTGTCGATCACCCCGACCGCATCAGCAGACTCGTCCTCGTCTCCCCCTCGTTCCTGCAGGCGCCCGCTTCACGGCTGGCCCGTTCCGGCCTGGCCATACCGCTGTTGCGTCGCATGTCCGCCGCTCGGCTGGCTCGTACACTCGGCGTCCCCGAAGGGGCGGAGGTGCGGAGCGCCGCAGCGGACCTGCGCCGTAGCGGGGTGGCGCGTCGGGTGGCCACAGCAGTACGCACGGACCTTGCCGAGCATCAGCAGTCGCGGGCGCTGCTGGACCGGGTGAGGGTCCCGGTCCAGATCATCGTGGGCGCGGCCGACCCGCTGGTCCCGGCCTTCGACCACCCGGCGACCGAGATCGCCGGGGCCGGGCACTACCCCCAGCTGACCCATCCCGCCCAAGTCGCCCGGCATCTCGCCGCTTCCCCCGCTTCGATCGGCGAATGACGCCGAGTCCGCCGCGCTCCGAACCCCTCCACGCGACGGGTGCCGCGACGCGGCTGGAGCGCGGCCAAGTTCTCTCGGTGACAGATGGTTCGCCGAGTTGAACGATGTGGTCGAAGAGTGGGACCGGCAGGACGACACCCGCTGCATCGGTCCAGGCCCAAGACGGTCATCTCTACGCCTGGCGCTGGGGAAGTGGTCGTGCCGCGCGAGAACGGGTGTGTGCCATCAGTGCCCGGGCAACGACGGCGACGGCGGCCGGTACGCCGAAGTTCAGTGCCAGGAGAGGCAATTCCTCTCTCAGGGTGTAGCCGATGTTCACGCCCAGGGCCATGTTGAGCAGCATGAGGAGCAGCCAGAAAGGGAGGAACACAGCTGCTGCCGCATCAAGCGTGCGTACGATCGTCCGTTGGCTGTTCCAGACCGCCGCCAGCTGCAGAATCGCCGCCCAGAGGGCGATTCCCGCTGCCAGGACCCAGGGTGTGCGGGCGGAGTCGATATCTGATCCGCCCGCGGACCACAGGCCCAGGGCGACGGTAGCGGGGACGGCGAGAACGAGGACGGCGAGGCCGGCTTCCAGGCGGGGTGGGTGCCCTTGCGCGATTCCTCCCAGGGCGTTGACCACCACCACGACGAACCACACGGAGCAGAACACGGCGACGGCGACCGTGGCGGAGTTCCCTGCCTGGGTCACCAGGAGGGAAGCGAGGACGAAGACGGTGCCGGTGAGGACGAGGCCCACGAGCACGAGGCGCAACGAGCGCATGAGGAGATCTCCGAAGAAGGGAGCGAGCCACAGGCTCGGTCGCTGAGGGGCGGGGCAGCGCCGGGGCAAGGGTGGGCCGGTCCGGGCGTGCTGTTCGGCCCACGTCCCGTCCTGCCTCTTGCTCCGTCGGGTCCGGTTCGGACCCGGGGTTCCTACGCGGTGATGCGCATCAGGGTGATGCGGTCGTCGTGCACGGTGAACGCAAAGTGGGAGGGTCCGTTGAAGCCGTCGCCACCGACCTGCGCCGTCACGGTGACGGTGTCGTCCTGACTCGTGAACTCCGAGACCCGCAGGGTGACGTTCGCACCGATGAACTCGGTGTCGCTCCAGGCGCGCATGGCGTCGTGGCCGGTGAAGAGCCGGCCCCAGTCGTCCACGGCACCGCCGTCGGTGAAGGTCCTCAGCCACGCGTCGGTGTCATGGGCGTTCGCAGCCTCCAGGGACGCGGTGACGACAGGAGGCAGAGCAGGACGGGCGGACATCGGGGAACTCCTTGGTGGACGAGGGAGAGGAGGCGTGGTGGAGGAGCAACTCGTCGCCGCCCACCCACCGGTCACGAGCACAGCCGTGAGAGCGGCAGCGCGAAGGGTCTGCGCCGATGCTCGGCGGCCCGGTGACGACCGGCTCATACGGGCCGGCTTTCCGGTTCGGAGCAGGCAGGCAGCGAAAGCGCGTCCTGCCGGGTGGAGGCGTCGCCCTGCAGGGGGCCGGGGCCGTTCAGAAGGGTCCGCGCCTGGGCGAGGGCCCGGTCGGAGAGGATCCGCAACTCCTCAGTGGCCGCCCGGATCCCACGGCGTTCCGCCGCAGTGCGGGTGGCCACGGTTTCGAGCCGGTGCACGGCGCCTGCGAGGCGCCCTGCTCGTTCCTGTGCTTCTCGCGGGCTCGGCGCACCGGACGGTTCCTGTGCGGTGAAGCGCAGTACTGCTTGCAGCGCCCGGCGATGGTGACGCACGGCCCAGCGACGGGTCACCACCTGCGACACCGCCACGGCTGCGGCACAGCCAAGGAGGGTTTCTCCGGCGCGTGAGGCCAACAGGGGCCCCACGGGCAGCGCCGGCCCGGCGGCATCGGTGAGGAGCAGCGCCATGGGGGTGACGAACACCATCGCCAGCGCGTAGTTGCGGGCGACGAAGAGTTCGGTGCCCAAGGTCAGCGCCGCCAGTACGAGGGCCGCGACCAGATCGCGGGGATGAGCCAGAAGCAGCAGGCCGGCGACCAGGCAGCCGGCCAGTGTGCCGGTCAGCCGCTGTACTGCACGCAGAAGCGCGGTGGCTGCCTGGTTGCCCCGTCCCAGGACCGCCGCGGTCGCTGCCATGGCCCAGTACGGGCGCTCGGCGCCTACGGTGACGGCAGCGGAGCCGGCCAGGGCGACGGCGAGGGCGCTGCGCGCCGCCATGACGACCAGGGGTGATGCCTTGGGGTTGAGGGACCACCGGGCCCGGGTGAGCCGTGCCCGGAGCGTGTCCGTGAGCATCGGCGTCGTCGTGCTCGGCCGACTCCGGCGTTGTCCGGCGGCGGTGAGGGCGGCAGCTGTGGCGCCTGTGGCCGCGGTGGCCAGGACCGACGTGAGTGAGGTACCAGGAAGGACAGTGCCGAGGGTGCACAGCAGGATGAACATCATCGCTCCCGGCGGGCGGGGGGCGAGCGCCGCGCACCCGTATGCGACGACGGCTGTCCACGCGGTGGTGACGGCTACCGCGGACCACGGCCCCGTGGCCAGGGTGCCCGCCGCCAGGGACACGCTGAGCGCGGCTGCCGCCGTGGCGACGCCGACGGCTTCGCGCCGTGCGGTGCCGTCGGTGGCGTAGAGGGCAGCCAGTGATCCGGTGCTGGCGATCAGCCCGGTGTTCGCGTGGCCGGTGGCGGCTCCGATCGTCACCGCGAGGCCCGCGCAGAGGGCTGCGGTGAGGGCCACTCTCAGACGTGTCAGGTTGGGGGCGAGAACGAGCAGGCCGCTGGTGAACGCGGGCACTTCTTCCTCCTTGGGCGCGCGGCTTCGTGCCCGGCCAGGCGCCGGAGTCGTAGGCAGTGGGGCGTCGAGGATGCGACGGGCGGGCCGGTCCCAGGTCGCGGCAGGCGGTGCCGGACGGGTCAGACGGGGTAGGTGGTGTGGCGGTCGGCGAGGGTGATCCACCGGGTCTCGGTGAAGAACTCGGCTCCCCATTCGCTGCCGAAGTGGCCGTAGCCGCTGTCCTTGACGCCGCCGACGGGGGCTTGCGGTTCGTCGGACACCGAGTGGTCGTTGACGTGGACCGCGCCGTGGCGCAGCAGTCGGGCGACCGCGAGTCCGCGGGATCCGTTCTCGGTGTAGACCGCACTGGAGAGGCCGTACGGGGTGTCATTGGCCAGGTCGACGGCCTCTTCCGCGGTGGCCACGCGGAAGAGCGTGGCCACGGGCCCGAAGACTTCCTCGTGGTAGATGCGCATGTCGGGGGTGACGTCGCTCAGGACGGTGGCGGGGTAGAAGGCACCGTCGGCGTCCCCACCGCCCGCCAGCACGTTGGCACCCTTGTCGACTGCGTCCCTGACTAGTTCGGCCACGCGTCGCGCGGCCCGGTCGTTGATCAGCGGTCCGACGAGCGTGTGCGGGTCATCGGGGTCGCCCTGGCCGAGGGTGGCGATCTTGGCGAGGAATGCTGCGGTGAAGGCGTCGTACGCACTGTCCTGGACGATGACGCGGTCGACGCACATGCAGATCTGGCCGGAGTTCATGAACTTGGCGACGGTGACGCCCGCGGCCGCGTAGGCGATGTCGGCGTCGTCCAGGACGACGATGGGGTTCTTGCCTCCCAGCTCCAGGATGGCGGGTGTCAGGTGTTCGCCGGCCAGACGGCCCACGATGCGGCCGACAGGGGTGGAGCCCGTGAAGTTGACGCGGCGTACCCGGAGGTCGGCGACCAGGGCGGCGACCACTTCGGGGGCGTCCGCGCGGTCGTTGGTGACGACGTTGACGACGCCGGCGGGCAGTCCCGCCTCCGTCAGCAGGTCGGCGAGGAAGTATCCGGAAGTGATGGGCCCGTCCTCGCTGGGGCGGATGACCACCGGGTTGCCGGTGGCGAGGGCGACGGCGATGGCCCGGGCGCAGAGGATGAGCGGTCCGTTCCAGGGGACGAACGCGGCGACGACTCCGGCGGGTTCCCGTACGGCCATCGACCATTCGCCCGGCACGTCGGTGGCCAGGACGGAGCCGGTGGGCGAGGTGGCCATGGTCGCGGCCTGACGCATCAGCGTGGCGGCCATGTGGACGTTGAAGGCGGCCCAGATGCGGGTGCCGCCGGTCTCGGCGGTCATGATCTCGGTGAATTCCGCTACGCGCTCTTCGAGCAGATCGGCGGCGTCGTTCAGGATCTGCCGGCGTCGGGAGGGCGCGGTGGTGGCCCACCCGGTGAACGCTTCCTGCGCTGCGTCGACGGCGAGCTGAACGTCGGCCGGTTCGGCCGCGGGCACACGGACAAAGGGTGTGCCGGTGCGCGGGTCGAGGTCCTCGGTGGTGCGGCCGGAGACGGCGGGGATTTCCTTGCCGCCGATCAGCAGGCCGCGGGTGGAGGCGGTGGGCAGAGGGATCACTGTCATGGCGGAGCTCCTGGAACGAACCGGGCCTGGGGCGGCCGGTGGTGGGCAGAGGGGCCGGTGCGGAGCCGGGGAAGGGCTCCGCACCTAGGGTCTTTCGTTTGGATCAGGCCGGATCAGGGAGTGGGGTCTGGTGTGGGCAGCTGCAAGGCGGAGGAGGGAGTCGACGCGGAGCGTCGGTGACCGACGACAACGCCGCAGATGCGCGCGCCAGGGCACGCGAGCCCGGCATGATCCAAACGAGAGGCCCTAGGAGGGGCAGGGGTTCCGTCTCCGCGAGGCCGCGGGGCCTTCGGTGGGCGGGGGTCAGCTGTTGTGCGGGTGGAGGAGGTCGTCCAGGCCGATGCGGGTGAGGAACTCGGCGCGGATGTGGTCGGCGACGGCGCTGACGGTCTCGCTGCCGTCGTTGGCGGGATCGATGTGCACGCGGAACGGGCGCTTGCCGTGCTCGGTGCCCACGACCTCGACGATGGCGTCGGCGACCTGGGAGACGTCGGCGTCGGCCGGGGCGAGGTCTGCCAGTCGCTGGGAGACCTGGTCCATCAGCCCGGCGTAGTGCGCCTCGTAGTCGGGCACGACGGTCTGGTCGCCGGGACGGCCGCCGGTGGCGAAGTGGTTGGTGCCCCGGGTGAACGAACCCGGGACGATGATCGAGGTCTCGACGTTGAAGCGGGCGAGCTCGGCGGCGTAGGAGACGGCGAGCGCGTCCATGGCGGCCTTGGCCGCGAAGTACGGGGCCAGGTAGGGCGGGGTGCCGCCCTTGGTGGAGGTGGAGCCCACCCACAGCACGAGGCCCTCGCGGCGGGCGCGCAGGTGAGGCAGCGCGGCCCGGTTGACGCGCTGGGTGCCCAGGACGTTGGTGTCGTAGACGGCGACCATCTCGTCGGGGGTGAACGCCTCGGTGGGGCCGGTCACCATGTGGCCGGCGTTGTGGATGATCACGTCCAGCCGTCCGGCCTCCGACAGGACCGTGGCGATCGCGTTGTCCGCCGACTCCTGTGAGAGGACGTCGAGTTCGACCGTGCGCAGGTCTACGCCGTGCTCGGCGGCATAGCTCTTGGCGTCCGCGACCCGCTCGGCGTTGCGGGTCGTGGTGTTGCGCATCGCCGCGTACACGGTGTGCCCGGCGTCGGCGAGGGCACGGGCGGCCAGCGCGCCGAAACCGGAACCGGCGCCGGTGATCAGAATGGTGCTGCTCATGGGAGTTCTCCTGTTGGTGAGGGTGTGACGGGGTGGAGCAGGGTGGGTGGGACGGCACACCGCCTGGGTGATGCCTCGCCGCAGATCGAGGGGATCTGGATCGGTGGGTGACGGGGGCGGGGCAGCCCGGGTGCCCGCGTCTGGGCGGGGGCGGGCGCGGCAAGGTCAACTGGTGCGCCCAGCACGGTGAAGGGTCAGGCGAAGGTGATGACGGAGCGACCGCCTCCGGAACCGGTGGCCATGGCGTCCAGCGCCGCCGGGGCCTGCTCCAGTGTGATTGGCGTGACGGAGGGAAGGATGTCGTGCTGCGCGGAGAAGGCGAGGGCGTCCCGCAGGTCGTGGGGCGAACCGGACGGGGAGGCCATGACCCGGAGGCGGTTGAGGACCATCGGCTGGGTCGGCAGGGTCAGTGGGTCGCTGCCGTAGCCGCACAGCAGCAGCGTGCCGTCGGGGGCCAGTCCGCCCAGGGTGGCGGAGGCCGCGGCAGTGGACGGGGCGGCGTTGAGAACGAGGTTCGCGCCGCCGTCCCACGACGCGAGCGCGGCGGCCGGGTCGGTGTCGGCGGAGGCGATGAACAGTTCGGCGCCGAGCTCCTTGGCCTGGTCCTCGCCGCGTGCGGAGCGGCCGATGACGGCCACCCGGGCGCCCATGGCCACCGCGTAGCGCACGGCGAGCGCTCCGATGCCGCCCGCCCCGATGACCGCGACGCGGGAGCCGGCCTTCGCGCCGCCCTGGCGCAGTCCGTTGAAGGCGGTGACGCCCGCGCACATCAGCGGTGCCGCGGCTACCGGGTCGAGGCCGGCGGGCAGGGGCGTGACGTACGGCGCCTTGAAGAGGGCGTATTCGGCGTATCCGCCGTCGGCGACCACGCCGGTGATCCGCTTGCGGGGGCAGAGGATCTGCTCCCCGGCGGCGCAGTAGCCGCAGTGGCCGCAGGAGTCGTAGAGGAACTGTGCCCCCACCGCGTCGCCTGTGGCGAGGCCGGTGACGCCCGCTCCGACAGCGGCGATGGTTCCGGTGATCTCGTGGCCGGGCACGACGGGGAACCGGGCGAAGGGGTAGTGGCCGCGCAGCAGGTTGAGGTCGGAGAAGCACACACCGCACGCGGTGATCTTCACGAGGACCTCGCCCGGCCCGGGCTCGGGTACGTCGCGCTCGGTGAGGGACAACGGGGCTCCGGCGGCGGTGGCTATGGCTGCACGCATCGAAGGACTCCAAGAAGTGGGGGTGTTCGCGGTTCCGGAATGCGATGTATGCGGTTCGCGTCCGGTTACCCGGGGGTCTCTCCCGGTGTGTCTCCACGATCTCCCGGCGGCCGGTGGCGGCGATACGGGTTGCCTGGCCAGCACTTCCAAGTATCCGGACAGGCCGTACGGAGGTAACGTGCCTGGTCATGCGTGGTGCCCGCCGTGCGCTCCTCGCCGTTGAGGAGTGCAGGGCAGGCAGCGCCCAGCGGGTGTACCGGGGTGAGGTGGTGCGTCAGAAGCCGGTGCGGAAGGTGGCGCGGTAGGCGGTCGGAGTGGCTCCGACCCGACGTGCGAACTGCAGCCGGAACGCCTCGTGGGTGCCGAAGCCGACGCGCTCGGCGATCCGGCCCACGGTCAGGTCGCTGGCCTCCAGCAACTGCTTGGCCCGCTCGATGCGCTGCTCGCTCAGCCAGGTCACCACGGTGCTACCGGTGACCTCACGGAACTTGCGGCTCAGGGAGCGCACACTCATGTGGGCGTGCGCGGCCACGTCGTCCAGCGTCAGCGAGCGGTCGAGGTTCTCGCGCATCCAGGCGAGTGTGTCGCCCAGCCCCTGGGCGTCCGAGGGCCACGCGTGCATCACGAACTGCGACTGGCCGCCGTCACGGTGGGGCGGGAACACCAGGATGCGGGCGGTCCGGTTGGCCCGTTCCGTGCCCAGGTCGCGCCGCAGGATGTGCATGCACAGGTCCATGCCGGACATCACTCCGCCCGAGGTCAGCACCTGGCCGTCGTCGATGTAGAGGTGATGGTCGATGACCCGGACATCAGGGTGCCGCTCCTGCAGCAGGCGCGAGAACATCCAGTGCGTGGTCGCCCGCCGCCCTGTCAGGACGCCGGCCTGGGCCAGGGCGAACGCTCCGGTGCAGATGCCGACCATACGGGCGCCCCGTCGGCCCGCGGCGCCGATCTGGGCCAGCAGTTCCGGATCGACGGCGGCCATCGGGTCGCCCATGGCCGGCACGATCACCGTGTCCGCCTGACTCAGGGACTCCGGCGGGCGGACGTCCCGCATGTCCATCCAGTCACCGAGCGTGCGCGACGTGCCGGCCGCCCCGACGAGGTAGGTCTCGTAGGGAGCCAGGTCCCAGTTGGGCAGGGGGCGGTCGAGGTCCGGCTTCGGACCGAACACGTCCATCGGCACGGCCAGGCCGAGGGGAACGAGGTTCGGCAGGACGACCAGAGCGACCCGGTGCGGCGCATGGCCGCCTGGTCTGCGGCCCGTCACAGTCCGTCCAGCGCGGTGGTGAAGTCGGCCAGCAGGTCGTCCAGGTCCTCCAGCCCCACGGCGATGCGGACGGCCCCGGGGGAGATACCCGCCGCGGCCAGTGCGGCGTCGTCGAGCTGACGGTGGCTGGTCGAGGCGACGTGGGAGACCCCTGTGGCCGTCCCGCCCAGCGAGGTGACGATGTGGCACAACCGGAGGCTGTCGCAGAGCCGCAGAGCCGCGCTCTCCCCGCCACGGAGGGTGAGGGTGACGACGCCACCGAACCGGCCGGGCGCCAGAACGGCACAGGCAAGAGCGTGGTCCGGGTGCCCGGACAGGCCCGGGTGCTGGACCGACTCGACCTCAGGGCGCGCGCCGAGCCCTTCCGCGAGCCGAGCCGCGGTCCGGTTCTGGCGCTCGACCCGTAGCGGAAGAGTCTGCAGCCCCCGCAGCAGGAGGAACGCCTCATCGGGTGCCAGCGATCCACCCAGATCCGTGCGCAGGGCGCGCACGGCATCCAGATGGTGACGGTCGCCGACAACGACCCCGCCGGTGGCGTCGCTGTGCCCCCCGATGTACTTCGTGGCGGAGTGCACCACCAGATCCGCACCCAGGGACAGGGGGCGGCACACCACCGGAGTGGCGAACGTCGAGTCGACCGCGAGCAGCGCTCCCCCGGCGTGCGCCACCGCGGCGAAGGCGGGAATGTCCGCCACCCGCAACGTCGGGTTGGAGATCGTCTCGCACCACACCAGCCGGGTGGTCTCCGTCATCGCCGACGCCGCCTCCTGCGGCGAGTCGACGAACGAGACACCGATCCCCCAGCGCGGCAGCACCCGGGTCAGGACGTGGTGCGTGCCGCCGTACAGCTGCCGCTGCGCAACGACGTGATCGCCGGAGGAGAGGAAGGCCAGCAGCGTGGTGGTGATGGCAGCCATGCCCGAGGCGAAGGGCTGCGCCGCCTGCCCTCCCTCCAGCGCGGCAACGGCCCGGGCGAACTCGTCACTGGTGGGGTTGTCGATCCGGCTGTACGCGTAGCCCTGGGTGTGGTCCGTCATGACCGCGGCGAAGCTGTCCGAGGAGTCGAAGGTGAAGGTGGCGGTGCGGTGCACGGGGGGCGCAGCAGGCCGGCTCAGCGAGCCGGTGCGGTGCGCAGGTGGGTGGACGGCGCGGGTCTGCAGCGCGTCATCGGCCCGGTGTGCCTGCGTCATCGGACGTCTCCTGATGCCGGGGATGCGGGCACGGGGCCGGTCATCGGGTCCGGCCAGCTTCTGACGAGGCCCTTGGGTGTCCGCACGGGAAGGCCGCGGCGCACCCAGTACTCGTAGCCGCCCAGCATCTCCTTGACCGGGTAACCGAGCAGGGCGAACTGTTCGGCGGCCCGCGTACCGGAGTCGCAGGCGGGGCCCCACCCGTAGGTGACGACGACGCCGGACGCGGGCACGATGCGGGCCGCGTCCGTCGCGACGGACGCGGCCCGCATCGGGACGGCGCCGGGCAGATGCCCCTGCCGCCAGTTCTCGTACGGCCGGGAGTCGATGATGACGAGGCCGTCGACACCGGCCTCCAGGTCTGCGGCGACGTCGTGGACGTCGGTGTGGACCGCGAGCTGCGCGGCGAAGCGGGCAGCCACCGCACCGGCGTCGCCGGGCTGGGGAAGAGCACGTTTGACCAGGGACATTCGAAGATCCTTCGGAAGCACAAGGGACGTCGAAACGACGTCTCCCTGGATCTTCCGACGGTCGGCCCCGCCCCCAACAGTGGCGAAATTGCTGGTTACCGTGCAATTCCCGCCACGTCGAGAACGGCGGGAGCCGACGCTCCCCCGTGCGCGAACGCCCTGCGGTACGCGGTAGGAGAGGTGCCCATGACGCGGTGGAAGTGGTGCCGGAAGGTGGCGGGGCTGTCGAATCCCACCGCTGCCCCCACCTTCTCCACGGGAAGGTCCGAACCCTCCAGCAACGGCAGGCCGGCGCGGATCCGCTGATCGACCAGCCATCGGATCGGGCTGGTGCCCGCCCGCTTCTGGAAATGCCGCACGAAGCTGCGCTGACTCATGTTCGCCTGCCCGGCAAGATCGTCGAGCGTGACGGTGTCCGTCAGGTGCTCCAGCGCCCAGCCCATCGCACGCCCCACCGCGTCGTCCTGCCTCGGGGCCGGCACCGCGGCGTCGATGTACTGGGCCTGCCCGCCCTCTCGGTGCGGCGGGGCGACCATGTGCCGTGCGACGGTGTTCGCGGCCACCGCGCCGAAATCGGTCCGCACGATATGCAGGCACAGGTCGATGCCCGCCGTCGAGCCGGCGCTGGTGAGGACTTGGCCGCAATCCACGTACAGCACGCTCGGGTCCACCCGGACCGCCGGGTGGCGCGAAGCAAGGAGGGGCGCGAACTTCCAGTGGGTCGTGGCGTCCAGCCCGTCCAGCAGCCCCGCGTCCGCGAGGGTGAACGCTCCCGAGCAGATGGACACGATGCGGGCACCACGCCGGTGAGCCCGTCGCAGCGCATCCCGGACCGGCTCCGGCGTCGTTCCCGGAACGTCGGCGCCGGGCACGATCACGGTGTCCGCGAGATCGAGGGCCTCCAGACCGTGATCGACCTCCAGCGACATGCCGCCCGCGATCCGGAAAGGGCCACGCTGGGCGGCACAGACCCGCAGGTCGTACCAGGGAAGGTCCAGCTCGGCACGTCGCAGCCCGAAGATCTCCACCACGAGCCCCAGCTCGAACGGAGCCATCCCGTCGTAGACCAGGGCCGCGACGACGTGAGAGCGCCCCGAGGCTGCGTTTTCGGTGTCCACAAGGACCCAGGCTACGTCCGCCGCCACGGTGCTCCTGACGGCATCCCGTGTTGCACGCACGACACGCGCATCAACCGCTCCAGGGTCAGCGCAGGGCGCTCTTCGCCTGCCACTGGTCCCACGACACATTCCAGTCACCGAAGCCGTTGCCCGGTGCGACCGTGCCCTTCGTGTCGCGGCCGGTGATCTCGAACGGGTCACCCGGGCGGACCTGGCCGTAGAACCAGGCGGCGTCGGCAGTGCTCATGCCGATGCAGCCCGAGCTCATGTTGGCATTGCCGAACCACCGGTCGTTCCAGGGTGCGGCGTGCGCGTACATGCCGGACCACGTGAGCCGCATCGAGTGGTCGACCATCTTGTCGTACGCGTCGCCGAGGCCGACGGTCTCCGAGTTCATGTTGATGGTGCCCTCCTTGGCCATCAGCACCGCGGTGCCCCGCCAGGAACGCTTGTCGCCGCCGGGTGTGCCACCGGAGACCGGAATCGTGCGGACCGTCCTGCCGTCCCGTTCGAGGGTCAGCAGCTTGCGGTCGAGGTCGACCTTCGCAACCTGGCTGGTGCTGCCTATGGTGAACGTGGTCGAGTAGTCGCGGACGAACCAGCCGCCGTCTCCGGAGTCGGTGCCGTTCAGCTCGGCGTCGAGGGTGACCTTCGTACCGGGCTTCCAGTACTCCCTCGGCCGCCAGTCGACCCGGTCCCGGCCGGACCAGTCCTTCATCCAGCCCCAGGAACCCTCGGTCCGGTCCGAGGTGGTGATCTTCAGCTCCTTCTCCACCTCGGCCTTGTCGGTGACCGGATGGTCGAAGACGAGGGAGACCGGCTGCGCGATACCGACGGTCGTGTGCGTCCCCGGCCGCCAGTCGACCTTGTTGACCTTGTCGGCCCCGGCTGTTGTGAACACCGATGTGGTCGTGCTCTTCGTACCGGCCTTCGCCGCGGTGGTGGCCGTCACCGTGTACGAGGTGCCTGGTGCCGTCTTGCGTTGGGAGGCCCAACTCGCCCCGTCCGCGGAGACCGTGCCGCGCAGCGCGTGGCCGTCGGCGTCGGCAACCCTGACCGAGGTGAGGGTGCCTCCCGCCGCGGTGACCGTCACGGGAACGCCGGCCCTGACCCCTCGGCCCTCGGGCACCACGGTCACGGTCGCGGGGCGGACCCGTGCAGCCTCCGTGGCGCCGTGGCCGGCGCTCCGGACCGTGGTGTCGGGGCCGGATCCCGACGAACAGGCAGCGAGCGGTGCCAGTAGCACCGCGACCGCCGCGATGCGCACCTGTATGTGGCTCAACTGAGCCTCCGTCCATGGTCGATCGGTGGGAACACAGCGAATGTAGGGCGGACGAACCGCAGGTGAGAGGGATTGCGGCCGTGTGACGGCGACTGCAGGGAAACGGTCGCCGTCCGGTCACATACGGCGCGTGGAGGGGTCACGGAGGGCTGTGAGCATCGGCCGTATTCCGCCCAGAGAAAGGCTCACACCGTGTCAGAGCTGCTCGTGACGGCCGACCGCGGCCACGACATACCGCTGGGGCCCGTCACGCCCTCCGCGTACCGGGCCTTCCTGGCATCCGGTGAAGGGGCGGAGCTGGGCCCCGGGTTCCTTCAGTGCCCGTCCTGGGCGCAGGTCAAGGACGGCTGGCGTTCGCAACTCGTGGGCTGGGGGCCGGAGCCGGAGTCCGGCGGGCTGTCGGGTGCGGCGCTCGTTCTGCTGCGTCAGCTGCCCGGCACCCGTAAGTACTTCGCCTATCTGCCGGAGGGACCCGTCGCCGACTGGGCGGACCCCGACATCGACGGCTGGCTCCGCCCGTTGCTCCGGCATCTGCGTGCGCTGGGCGCCTTCGCCGTACGGATCGGGCCCTCGCCTGCGTACCGCACCTGGACCGCGGCGCGGCTCAAGTCCGCGACGGGGCCGGGGCGGAGGCTCTCCGACGTCCTCGCGAGCCGGGTCGACCCGTTGGGTATGGCGGTCGCCGAGCGGCTGCGCGCACGGGGATGGCAGCGGTGCGGCGGCGAGGAGGACGGGGACGCGCAGCCGCGCCACGTCTTCCAGGTGCCGCTCGCCGGGCGCGGACCGGACGACCTGTGGTCCGGGCTCAACCAGGAATGGCGGCGCAACGTCCGCCGTGCCGAGAAGGCCGGGGTCGAGGTCGTCGTCGGCGGTGAGGCGGACCTGCCCGAGTTCTACCGTCTGTTGCGGATCACCGAGGAGCGCGACGGCTTCCGGCTGGGCAGGTCGCTGGAGTACTACGAGCGCCAGTACGCGGCGCTCAACGCGGAGGAGCCCGGCCGGATGCGGCTCTACCTCGCGCGTCACGGGGGCGAGACACTGGCCGCGCACACCATGGTCCATGTGGGCCGCCGGGTCTGGTACCAGACGGGCGCCTCCGCGAGCCACCGCCGTGAGGTGCGCCCCTCCAACTTGCTGCAGTGGCGCATGCTGCTCGACGCCCACGCCCTGGGCGCCGAGGTCTACGACATGCGCGGGGTACCCTCGACCCTCGATCCCGACGACCGTTCCCACGGACTGCTGCGCTGGAAGCTCGGCACCGGAGGCGAGGTCGTCCAGACGCTGGGGGAATGGGAGAGACCGTTGGACGGCACGGCCAACTATGCGCTGTACCGCGCATTTCAAGCGTATCTGGCGCGCCGGTGAGTACGCCGGCCACGACGACGCCTGCGGCCGACGCAACGGCGCCGTCCCGGACACCGTCCGTCCTGCGCAGCGGCGCGATCATGGCCGCCGGGTCGGTCGTCTCCCGGGCGACCGGGTTCGTGCGGTCCGCCGTGGTCGCCGCCGCGCTCGGACTAGGGCTGGCCGCGGACGGGTACGCCGTCGGCAACTCCGTCCCCACGATCGTCTACATGCTGCTCCTCGGTGGCGCCCTCAACGCCGTGTTCGTACCCGAACTCGTCAAGGCCGCCAAGCAGCACGAGGACGGCGGGACGGCCTACACCGACCGGCTCCTCACCGTCTGCACCCTCGCCCTGCTGGTGATCACCGGGGCGGCGGTGTGGGGCGCGCCCGCGATCGTCGGCGCGTACACCGACTACACGGGCGGGCAGGCCACCATGACGGTCGCCTTCGCGCGCTACTGCCTGCCGCAGATCTTCTTCCTCGGACTGTTCACCCTGCTCGGCCAAGTACTCAACGCGCGTGGCCGGTTCGGCGCGATGATGTGGACGCCCGTCCTCAACAACGTCGTCGTCATATCCGTCTTCGGCCTCTACCTCGCGACCGGCGACGGCGGTTCGCTCACCTCGGCCGAGACCGCGCTGCTCGGCTGGGGCACCACCGCGGGCATCGCCGTCCAGGCCCTGGCCCTGGTTCCCGCCCTGCGTGCGGCCGGCTTCCGCTTCCGTCCCCGCTTCGACTGGCGCGGCAGCGGACTCGCCCGCCCGCTGCGGTCCGCCGGCTGGCTGGTGCTCCTGGTGCTCACCAACCAGGCTGCGTACTGGGTCACGACCCGGCTGGCCACGGCGGCGGGCCTGCGCGCGCAGACGGCCGGCATCGACGGGGGCGCCGGTTTCAGCGCGTACAACAACGCCTACCTGCTGTGGGCCGTGCCGCACGGCATCATCACGGTGTCGCTGGTGACCGCGCTGATGCCCCGGATGAGCGCGGCCGCCGCAGACGGCGACACGACGGGGATACGGCGTGACCTCTCGTACGCCCTGCGCACCAGCGCGGCGGCCATCGTCCCCGCGGCGTGCGCCCTGTTCGCCCTGGCTCAGCCCGCGATGACGCTCGTCTTCCGGTACGGCGAGACCGACGCGGGCGAGATCGCCGTCATGGCGGGCACGCTGATGGCGTTCGCACCGGGGCTGATCGCCTTCTCGGGGCAGTACGTCCTCTCCCGCACCTTCTACGCGCTGTCCGACACACGCACTCCCTTCCTCATCAACCTGCTGATCGCGGGCCTGAACGCGGGCCTGTCCGTGACCGCGTACGCGCTGCTCCCGGCTCGCTGGGCGGTGACCGGCATCGCCGGGGCGTATTCGCTGGCGCTGTTCGCGGGCTGGGCAGCCACCGCCTTCGTACTGAACCGCAGCCTCGCGGCGCGGCCCACGCAGGCGCCCGGACTGATGCGGTCCCCCACCGTCGCCGCGCAGGCCCGGCTGCTGCTCGCCGCCGTCCCGGCGACGCTGCTCGGATACGTCACCGCGCGCTGGGCGGCCCCGGGCGGAGCTGTCGCGGCCACCGGCGCGGGGGCCGTTGCCATCGGCGCTGTCTTCCTCCTGCTGTCCCGTCCCCTGCGGCTGACCGAGATCGCCGCGCTCGTCACGGGCGCGGCCGACCGTCTCCGCCGCAGGCCGTGAACGGCCGCACCACCACCCCGCCCCCGGCTCCCAGGGATACTTTGCCCATGCCACGCGTGCTCCTCATCGAAGACGACCCCTCCGTACGCGAAGGGGTCGAGCTCGGACTGCGCCGCCGCGGCCACGACGTGCGGACTGCCGCCACCGGCGAGGCCGGGCTCGCCGCACTCGCCGAGTTCCGGCCCGACCTGCTCCTGCTCGACCTGATGCTCCCGGGCATGACCGGGGTGCAGGTCTGCCGCCGGGTGCGGGAGGACAGCCAGCTGCCGATCATCATGCTCACCGCCCGCGACGACGACTTCGACGTCGTCGTCGGCCTGGAGGCCGGTGCCGACGACTACATCGTCAAACCCGCCCGCACCGAGGTCATCGCGGCCCGCATCCGTGCCGTGCTGCGCAGGATCGAGGAGCCCGGCGGCGGACGACCTGCCGTGGAATTCCACGGTGACCTCGCCGTCGACCGCGCCGGGCTCACCGTCGCCAAGAAGGGGGCGCGCGTCGCGCTCGCCCCGTCCGAGACGAAGTTGCTCCTGTACCTGTCGGCCGCACCCGGGCAGGTGTTCAGCCGCCAGCAACTGCTGGAGCACGTGTGGGAGCACAGCTACCACGGCGACGCGCGCCTCGTGGACACCTGCGTACGACGGCTGCGCAACAAGATCGAGGACGCCCCGGGCAGCCCACGCTACATACAGACCCTGCGGGGCTTCGGCTACCGCTTCGGACCGCTGTGACCACCACCGGGATACCGCCCTCCCGCGCCACGAGGCGTGCTCCGCGCGTCGGTCGCCCGCACCGGACAGCGCCCTTCGGACTGCGTACCCGCCTGGTCCTCGCCTTCCTGCTGGTCGCCGCGGTCAGCGCCGGGACGACCGCCGCACTCACCTACCGTGAGGCGCGCAACGCCGTTCTCGCCGGCGCCCAGGACACCGCGGTGACGTCCTTCCGCGAGCAGGCCGAGACCCTGGCCCCCTCACTGCCGGTGGACCCCGACATGCTCCGGGAGTCGCTCTTCGTCATCGCGAGCAAGGCGAAACCGCACCCCTGGATCGTCTTCGCGGAGTACGGTTCGCTGCGCGTCTCCTCCGGCACCAACCCCACCTCCTCGGTGGTCACCCCAGAGCTGCGACGCGTCACGCTCTCCACCCCGCACGGCGGTTTCCAGAGAGTCGTCAGCAACGGCGTCCCCTACCTCACCATCGGCATCCCCGTCGTCACCAGGACCGGCGTGAGCGACAGCAGTGTGCCCACCGGGCTCCTCCTGTTCGCGGTGATGAGGATGACGGCCGAACAGGACAACGTCGACGCCCTGCTCACGGCTGCCCGCAACGGGGCACTGCCCGGCCTCGTCATCGCCCTCGTGCCCGCGCTGATCGCGGCAGGCAGTGTGCTGCGCCCCGTCCGTGCGCTGAGCAAGGCGGCCCGTTCCATGGGCAGCGGCCGGCTCGACACGCGTATACGCGTCAGAGGCAGCGACGAACTCGCCGACCTGGCAAGTACGTTCAACGAGTCGGCTGGCCAACTGGAACGCTCCGTCGACGAGCTCAGGCAGGCCGAGGCCCGCGCCCGTAGGTTCGCCTCCGACGTCTCGCACGAACTGCGCACCCCCCTCGCCGGCATGCTCGCCGTCACCGAGGTCCTCGACGAGGACGCCGACGGCCTCGACCCCGATACCGCGCGGGCGGTCCGGCTGATCAGCGTGGAGACCGGCAAACTCGCCGTACTTGTCGAGGACTTGATGGAGATCTCCCGCTTCGACGCCCGCGCAGCCGAGCTGAACACCGACGAGGTCGACGCCGCGGAAACCGTACGCAAGACCCTCCACCACCGGCACTGGGACGACCGCGTCCGCACCGAGCTGCGCGAGGGCATCCGGGTCCGCCTCGACCCGCGCCGGTTCGACATCGTGGTCGCCAACCTGGTCGGCAACGCGCTACGGCACGGCAGCGACCCCGTCACCGTACGCGTGGACACGGGTTCGGCCGCGGACGGAACGGACGTGCTGGTCACCCAGGTCGCCGACAACGGTCCCGGCATCCGGCCCGAGGTGCTGCCGCATATCTTCGACCGGTTCTACAAGGCCGACGCGGCTCGTAGCCGCTCCGCGGGCAGCGGTCTCGGACTCGCGATCACGCAGGAGAACGTGCGCCTGCACGGTGGCACCGTCCGGGCCGCGAACAGGCCGGAGGGCGGTGCGGTCTTCACGGTGGAGATGCCGCTGCGCACGCGGCCCGAAGAAGATGAGGAACCGGAATGAGGACGTGTCTTCGTCCTGCCGCAGCTGTGGCGGCAATGGCCGCACTCACCGCGTGCGGCATCCAGGAAACGGACGTGGTGGGGGCGAGCGGCCCGGCGACCATCGACGTACTCCCGGCGCGGCAGGTCAGGATGCTGCTCTTCTTCCTCTCCCCCGACGGCGCCCTGCTGCCGGTGCCCCGGATCGTGGGCGGCGGGGACTCCGCGGATTTCGGCGGGGAATACAGCAGTGGCACCGACGACAAGGCCGGCTCGGCCGACCCCACTCGGCCGCCGACCGTGAAGACCGTGGCCGCGCTGGTGGCAGGCCCCCGTGAGGCGGAGCTCCGGGCCGGGCTGCGCAACGACCCGTCTCTGACCGCTGCGGCCGGCAACGTCCGCATCTCGCTTGCCGGGGACACCGTCGACGTTGTCGTGGCGGCCCCCTTGGGCGGCCTCGAAGAGCCGGCCAGACGTCAGCTCGTCTGCACCATCGCGTACGCGGAAAGCGCCGACGGCGGCATCCTGGTGGCACTGCGGGGCACGGACCGTGCGCTGGCGCCCGAGCGCTGCGACACCTGGCCGACGCAGACCGGGACGCCGCCGAACACGCGGACGCAGAGCGCGGACGGAGTGGATCCGAACTGACACGTGGAGGGGCCGGACCCGGTGGTACCCCTTGATCGCCATGCGGCTGGGGACCTCACCGGGGCGGCAATGGAACTCGCAGCCCCCCGAAGGTCCTACCGCTGCCAGGCCGGTGAGCGTTTCTCGGTGAACGCGTGGGCGCCTTCGGTGGCGGCGTCGGTCGTGAACACGGGGCTGCTCAGCGGGTCCTGGACGGCGTAGGCGGTGAGGTCGTCGAGTCCACGGGTGTCCTGGACGACCTGCTTCGTGACGAGGACGGCATCGCGCGAGTGGGCCTGTACACGGTCGGCAAGCGCAAGGGCCGCATCGAGGGCTTCACCTTCGCGGGTGAGCCGGTTGACGAGTCCGTACCGGGCTGCTTCCGGGGCGGGCAGCGGAGCCGCCGTCAGAAGCAGCTCCATGGCCACGTGGTAGGGCAGGCGACCGGGGAGACGGATGGCTCCGCCCTCGGCGGCGACGAGTCCGCGGGCGACTTCGGGCAGGGCGAAGAACGCGGTGTCGGCGGCCGCGATGAGGTCGCAGGCGAGCGCGAGCTCGAAGCCGCCTGCGACGGCTGCACCCTCGACGGCTGCGATGAGTGGCTTGCGGAGGCCGGAGCGGGTCAGCCCCGCGAGCCCGCGGTCGGCCACGACCGGGACGCCTTCGGCGGGGAATGCCTTGAGGTCCATGCCCGAGCAGAAGTGGCCGCCCTCTCCGGTGAGGATGCCGACGGCCAGAGCCGGGTCGGTCTCCAGACGGGTGAGGGCCGCGTCCATGGCTTCGGCCAGGGACCGGTCGATGGCGTTGCGGACGTGGGGCCGGTTGAGGGTGATGAGAAGGACGCCTGCGCGTGGCTCGGTCACCATCACGGGGTCTTGAAGGTCCATCGGGAGTGCTCCTGGTCGGGGGGATGGTGCGGCGGGGGGGGCGGGAAGAGATCAGATCCGTACGACGGGGAGTGCGGCCAGACCTCGCATCACCCGAGCCGGCCGCCATGGGAGCTCGTCAGTGGGCTTGGCCAGTGCCACGGGGCCCAGGCGTTCGAGCAGCCGGGGGAAGGCGACGGAGCCTTCGAGGCGTGCCAGGGCCGCGCCGATGCAGAAGTGGGGTCCGTGGCCGAAGGCGAGATGGTCGTTGGGCGTCCGGCCCAGATCGAGGCGGTCCGCGTCCGGGAAGCGGGCCTCGTCCCGGTTGGCGGAACCGATCACCAGGCTGACGATGTCGCCCTCGCCGATCATCTGCCCGTGGAGGGGGATCGGTTCCGCGGCGCACCGGAACGTGGCGTCCCGCACCGGGGAGTCGTAGCGCAGCAACTCCTCGACGGCGGTGCCGACCAGGCCGTTTGCGGCTTCCGGTCCGGTGAGTCGGGCTGTCTCGGCGGGGTGGCGGAGAAGGGCGAGCAGGCCGTTGCCGATGAGGTTCATCGTGGTGTCGTGTCCCACCAGCAGCAACAGGTAGGCGGTGGAGCGCAGCTCCTCCTCGCTCATCGCCCCGCTGTCGTCACTCGCCTGCACGAGAGCGCCCAGGAGGTCCACTCGGCTGTGCTCACCGCCCGCGCGCTTGCCCGCGATCAGGGTGTCCAGCAGGGCATGCAGATCGCCTTCCACCCGGGCCGGATCCAGGCCAGGAGCAGGCGCGATGGTGGCCATCAGAGTGTCCCGAGTCACCGCGTTGTCCAGTTCCCGGGGGACGCCGAGGATCGCGCAGATCATCCGGAAGGTCAGCGGCGCCGCGAAATCCGCGATCACATCCACGTGGGTGTGCTGCTCGATCCGGTCCAGCAGCCGGTTCGCGATATCGCTGATGAAAGGTTCCAGCTGGGCGATGCGGCGGGGTACGAACGCCGAGTTCACCAGGGTCCGCAGCCGGGTGTGGTCAGGAGGATCGGCGTGGACCAGGTGCCGGTTCAGCCCCGCCGGCCCCGGAACGTAGCCGGGCACCCTGCCGGGGTCCTTGCTCAGCCGCCCGTCGGTCAGCAGCGTGCGGACATCGTCGTAACGGGAGATCTGCCAGACGGTGGGCCTCCCGGGTCTGCGGTCCGGTTGGGCGGGCGCATGGCGGCGAAGCCAGGCGAAATACGGGTACGGGTCCCGTACCCGTACGGACAGCAGGTCAGGGGGTGGGGACGGTACTGCGGGAGCGGGCACGGAATCTCCGGACTCGGAAACCGACACGGACACCGCACCAACGACCGATGACGGCCGGAAGATGCGGAATCCGGTGGTTCCGCCGCATTCCAGAAGACGCTGCGTGCGTACGGCCCCAGGCAGTGCGCAGAGGCTGCCGCGCGGGCCCACCCCGCGCGGATGGCACGTCAGTTGCGTCGCGCGGCCCAGACGGTGCGCTCGGTGCGTACCGCGAGGTCGTCGCGGCGCAGGATGCTGTGCGGGCTGCTGGTGTCGAGCAGCCGGTCGAGCGCGGCGAGGTCTTCCGCCGAGAGCTCCTCGGCGGCGGTGCCGCGGATGCGCTGCAGTGCCCCCAGGGCGTAGCGGCCTATCGACTCGTGGCGGGACCCCTCAATGTCGACCGCGACCCCGAGTTCGCCATCGACGGTGAATCCGGCGGCGCTCAGCATGGGTCCCCAGTCGGCGCCGCGGTGGGGCACGTGCTCCGCGTGGAAGCGGTCGGTCGCGGCGTGGCAGCGCTCTTCCAGTCCGGGCCGGTCCTCGGGGGCGTTCTCGGGCAGGAAGCGGGGGAAGCCGGCCAGCTCGACGACGGCGAACAGGCCGCCGGGCGCGAGCAGGTCGTGGACGGTACGGAGGGCGTGGTCGGGATCGGCCATGTGGTGCATGGAGGCCGACGCCCAGACGAGGTCGGGCGTACCGAGATCGGGCCAGGTGGCGTCGTCGAGATCGGCCTGTACGGTGCGTACCCGGTCGGCCACACCGCGGGCGCACGCCTTCTCGCGCAGCCGCTGCAGATGCCCGGGCGAGGCGTCGACGGCTACGACGTGCGCCTCCGGGAAACGGTCGAGGAGCGCGAAGGTGCCCGCTCCCGTTCCTGAGGCCAGATCCACGATCCGACGCGGACCGGCCTTCAGAGGCAGCCACTCGGTGATGGCGGCGATGTGCTCGGCGAGGACTTCCGCGTCCAGGTCGAGCATCTCCGCCTGACCGTCGTCGTGCTCCTGGTGGTGGCCGTGCTGTGCGTCGTGACGGCCGTGGTGGGGGGCGTGCGCGTGCGCTTGGGTCATACCGCCACATTAAGCCGACCATGCGCCCTCGGCACGCCCTCTTGCGGATTACGCAAGAAGATGGCTCTCCGTGCTGCCAGGCGCGCAAGGCGCACCGTCGCTACGAGCCTGCCCGTTACGCGCCCTGGTCTCCGTCACCACGCTGATCGCCGTCGTCGCGTTGATGGCCGCGACGCGCGTCGCGGTCGAAGATGCCCATGATCTCGCAGGGCCCGCCCTCGGCGCCGATGGCGTGCGGCATCATCGTCGGGAACTCCGCGGCCTGGTTGGTCTCGACGCGGAAGCGACGGTGGCCCAGCATCAGGATCGCGGTGCCGGACAGCACGACGAGCCACTCCCGGCCCGGGTGGGCACGCATGCGGGAGGGGTTGTCCGGCGGCGGCTCGGTCATCCGCTGACGCGTGACGGTCATCCCGGGATCACCCTTCACCGGCCAGCGCATCAGGCCGTGGGCAGCGTCGATCACGGGGCTGATGACGACGTCGGCCGCGGCGTTCTCGACGAGCTGATCCAGGGTGGTGTCCAGAGCGCGGGCGAGGGTGACGAGCTGATCCAGCGCGAGGCGGCGCTGACCGTTCTCGATGCGGCTCAACGAGGACTGGCTGAGGTTGGCGCGGGTGGCCAGTTCTTCCAGGGACCAGCCCTGAGCGACCCGCAGAGCGCGGATGCGTTTGCGTACGAGGCCGTCCAGAGCGCCATCTTCTTGCGTCATAGGCAACACCGTATGCCCTTGTCGCAATCCGCTCCTACCGTCGACGGCAGATGGCCCGGATCAGCTGGGCGCCACGGCCGAAAGAAGGGCGCGAGGACATGTCCGTACAGACTTCCGCGTACACGAGCGACGCACTGCCTGGTGAAATCGTCGACGCCGTAGTGATCGGCGGCGGCGCCGCAGGCCTGAACGGTGCGCTGATGCTCGCCCGCTCCCGCCGCTCCGTCGTCGTGATCGACAGCGGCGCGCCCCGCAACGCGCCTGCCGAGGCCATGCACGGCTTCATCGTGTTGGACGGCATGCCACCCGCCGACATCCTCCGGCGCGGCCGGGAGCAGGTGCGCCAGTACGGCGGCCGGGTCGTCTTCGGCGAGGTGGACTCGGCCGAGCCGGCCGCCCCCTCGGCCGACGGTGATCCGCGTTTCACCCTCACCCTTGCCGACGGCAGGACGGTCACGGCACGCCGTGTGCTGGTGGCCACGGGGCTCCGCGACGTGCTGCCCGACGTACCGGGGCTCGCGGAACACTGGGGGCACGGCGTCGCGCACTGCCCGTACTGCCACGGCTGGGAGGTCCGCGACGAGCCCATCGGCGTTCTCGCCACCGGCCCCGCATCCGTCCACCACGCGCTGCTGTTCGGCCAGTTGACCGGCGATCTCGTCTACTTCACCCGCGGCACCGCACTCGACGAGGACACCCGCGCGCGCTTCGCCGCCCGAGGCATCCGCATCGTCGACACCCCCGTGGAAGAGGTCGTGCGGGCCGACGGCGGCGGGATCGCGGGGGTGCGCCTGGCCGGCGGCGAGGTCGTGGCCCGCCGGGTCCTCGCGGTCGCCACGCGGATGCAGGCCCGCACGAAGGGCCTGGAAGGGCTGAAGCTACCGATGGAGGACCTGCCCGACGACATGGGCCGCCGCTTCGCCTCCGGCACGTCCGGAACCACCGAGGTGCCCGGGGTGTGGGTGGCCGGCAACGCCACCGACCCGACCGCCCAGGTAGGCGCCTCCGCCGCAGCCGGCGCCCTGGCCGCAGCCCACATCAACGCCCTGCTGGCCACTGCCGACACCGACGCCGCGCTGGCCGCGGCCCGGGGTGGCACGGCCAGCGCCTGACACTCGGCGTCGCCCTGCTGGGTGCGCTTCTGTCCGCGGGTTACCGCAACGCCATCGAGAGGGCAGGCCCCCGATGACCGCGTAAGGCCGAACCGGCTCCCCCGGAGGGCCTCGACTGCCGGTGGCAGGGCGCCAGGCGGGCAATGCCCGGCGCCCTGCCCGGGGACGGACTCAGCCCTTGAGCGTGACGGTGAAGTCCCCCAGGAGCTTTCCTCTCAGGCGGACTGTCGACACGAGGTTCCCCTCGGCTCGCGGGAAACAGAAACCTCCGGCGATCAGTCGCACCGGCCGCACAGGTAACCACTCCGCACAGCGGACCGAGACCTGGCCAACACCGGCACAGGCGCCCACCGGCCGCGGTGCGCCCGGTGCGGCGGCGGACCGTACGGCGACTGCCAGGCCGGCCTCGCGGTTCGGCCCGAGCCGCCGACGTCGCGACGCCGTACGACCGGGTCCTGGTACTGCCCGGCTGCCACGCCGGGGTCCCTGTCGTACAGCCGGTTCAGGAGCTCGGGTCGCACGGAACGTACGGTGAGCTCGGTGGTGCCCCCGCACCCGGTACACGGTGCGAGGAGCCAGGCATCGAGGAGCTTGTGGTTCACGTTGAGGCGGACTTCGCCGTTCGCCCGGAAGCGCTCGGACGCGCACCTGTGGCAACGGCGGAAAACGATTGGCAGGCAGGTGGGCACGACCACCCAGTTTTCGGACACAGAAATACACCGGTTCCAGTGAGAAGACCGCAGCGGAAAGGAGCGCGGCGCACAGGTGCGACGCGCGACGGATCAGCGCTCGGGGGTCTCACTTGGTGTACAACGGCATGTCCTTGACAGGGAGGGCAACGGTGGGCTGGAGCACAGTAACGGCCCACGGGAGTACGGCTCCACCGATTTTCGGGCGGGCGGCGAGGCTTCGCGGCGGGCGCCCGCACCACCCTCGACCTACCGGGCACCCAGGAAGGTGACTCCGTACATGGTGCGGCTGCCAACCGGCCGGTGTACGTCGCCGGGAGTGATCACTGCCGTCCGCCCCATGTCCGGTACCCCTTCGCCTCGCGGGCGGCGGGAGCGACCGTCACCGTCCGTCGCGCAGCTGAAGCAGGTACGTCGCAGTCAGCGCAACGGCACGGTCCGCGTCGTGCGACAGCTCTACGAGGGCCCGTGACGCCCTCGTCCCCGGGATGCCCGCAAGCGCCTGGGTCAGCCGTCCGCGGGCAGGCGCTTCAGCAGGGTCGGAGGCGAGGCACTCGACGAGCCCGGACGCGATCCGATCCGCCGTCGCCGTGTCGCTCGCCAGCACGCTCAGCGCATCGGCTGCGTCGGTGTCGTTCCGTCCCTCCACGATCATGTCGACGAGCATCGGAACCGCCTCGGTCACACCACGTGTCCCGAGCGCCAAGGCCGCGTACCCGCGGACCACGACGTCGGGGTTGGCGAGGGCATCCCGAAGCTGCGCGGTGGCCTCACCACCGGGCATCTCGGCGAGGGACTTAACGGCACGTTCCCGTACCGCCGCCACCGGTGAGCCGAGGCCCTCCGCCAGCAGTGCCGGGACGCCGTCATCCGATCGCGCCAGCGCCCATCGAAGGGCCCCGGCGACGTTCGGATCCGTCTCGCTCAGTGCCGCCTCGACCAGGGCCTCCACCGGCACCTGAACCTCGTCGACCGAGGAAAGGGCCGCGCGCTGGCGCGTGTCGGCGCTCTTCGACCCCAGCGCCTGGAGGAGCGCAACGACCTGGAGGACTTCCTCCCAGCCGGCCGGGTCTGCGGCATCGATCCGGCGCAGCCGCGTGAGCAACTCGTTCTCCGCAGCGATGCGTTCGCTTGTCTGACGGATGAGGTCGCCGACGAGCGCCGAGGGCACGAAGCCGGGATCGTCGAGCGCGCGCCCGATCTCACGCAGCGACAGACCCAGCGACCGCAGGCTCTCGATATGGAAGATCCGCCGGATGTCCTGCCCGGAATACTCCCGATAGCCGGAGCCCGTACGCCCCGAAGGACGCACCAGACCGAGCGACTCGTAATGCCGGAGCATGCGGGCACTGACCCCGGACCGTCGCGCCACCTCACCGATCAACACGCTCTATCGTCCCTCCTGGCCGGACCCTCCGAGGGCCACGACGCGCTTCGCCTCCTCGATCGCGTACTCGAATCCGGTGTCCGGGTCGCGCAGCAGCCGTTCCGTGGCAAGCGCATGCGCACGCGCGATCGGGTCAGGGGCCGCCGCGGCGGCAAGCAGAGCCGGCTCGATCACGTCACCCAGCGCGACCAGGGCCCGGCTGAGACTCAGCTGCGTCTCCCGCCCACCGCGTCCGAGCTGCGTCGCCAACACCATGGCCAACGCGGACTCCTCGCCTTCCGGTACGAGCACGACCGCGGCCCGCCAGGCGCTCCGCGCCACCTCGTCGTCGGCGTCGACCAGAACCGTCCGCGTGATGGCCGGCCACGCCTGCGGGTCCCCGATCTTGGACAGCGTGTGCAGCGCCTGGCTCCGTGCCTGCGCGCGCTTCGAGTGGACTTCGCGGAGCAGCTCGGGAAGGGTCATGGACACCGGGTGGCGGGTGAGCGCCCAGGTCAGCATGTCGCGGACGAAGAACTCGGGCTCGACCGCGCATCGCTCGACGAGCTTGTCCACGAAGCGCGGGTCGGGCGCCGTGCCGACCGCCAGAGCAGCCCGCAGCCGCACGTGTGAACGGTCGTCCTCCAACCCGTGGAGCGCTCGCGTCACATCCGTGTCCTGTCTCGTGACCATCATCGAGACCACCTCCTCGGCAAGGAGTGAAGACCCTGTCACCGTGTCAAGGTCAAACAGGTGGCTTCGCGAGGGGGTCCCAAGATTCTGTCGTCGGTGACGCTGCGCGGTGATCCACGGTTGGGTCCGCGAGCGGTGCAACGCTGCATCGACCGCCCGAAGCACCGGCGAGGTATCGCCACCCGCTACGAAAGGACCGCGACCCTCTACCTGGCCGGACTCCACATCGCGAGCATCTTCCTCTGGTCTGCCCGGTGGACCAGAAAAAACCCCGGCTTACTCGCTCTCCAGCGCCGTGCGCACAGCCTTGGAGTCAGCGCTCTTGGTCTCGTCGAGGTTGACCGCCTGATCGACGAGCCAGGTGCCGTGTTCGTCAGGAACGAGCCGCAGCGCGACGTGAACGGTCATGGCGAGCCGCTTGGAGTCCACCGTCATCCCCAGGCCGATTCCCGCCGGGTGCGGACCGAAGGCCGAGACCTCGACCGCCTCACCGGTGCGTACCCGCGCGTCCCGGTTGTCACCGGGTTTGGGCGCCGCAGTAGCTTCGACACACTCGGCGATGGAGTCCATTCCCCAACTCCGCCGCAGGCGTTCGGTCCGGGCCTCGCAGGCAGCCTCCCAATCATGGTCCAATTGAGCCTGCTGATAGGTCCGAGCGGCCTTGATAGCAGCCGGTGCACGCTCCTTGCTCCCACCGTCGCTCGCAGTGCCGTCGGACCCGCCGCAACCCGCCAGCGGCAAGGTCACCGCCATCACGAGCACCCCAGCAGCACATCGCACCCGAGCAGCCACGGCCTGTCCCCCTCACCTCTTGTCGGCCCTTCCAGAACCGGTAGGGGGGATTACAGCACAGGATCAAAGGCCGGTGATCCAAACGATTCTTCTTAGGCGCCCTGGCCGGGCAAGTCCCTTCCCGCCAGGTCGACTTCGCCGGTTTATGCTCGCATTCGAGTCGCTCTGCGGGTTGAATACGCAGAGCTTCGCGCGAAGGAAGCACCACGAGCAGACCAACGTGGCATCCACCCCAGAAGAGGCGGAATGACCGACAGTACGAAACCTCTGATCGAGGCCATCGGCGGCCTTGATGCGCTCCGCCGCCTGAGCAACACCTTCTATGACGGCGTCCTGGCGGATCCGTTGCTCGCGCCCGTCTTCGCCAACTTCAGCCGCACCCATACCGAACACGTCGCCGTCTGGCTCGCCGAGGTATTCGGCGGCCCGACCCGGTTCACCGACGAACTCGGCGGCCACCAGGCTCTGCTGCGCGCCCACCTCGGCCTGTCGATCACCGAGGAGCAGCGCGTGCGCTGGATGGAGCTGATGACAGCTGCCGTCGAGAAGGAACTCCCGGACGACGAACTGCTGCGGAGCCGTGTCATCGAGTACTTCGACTGGGGCACCAAGATCGCCCGCGAGGTGTCAGCCGATCCGGTCGGCACCGATGTCGGTGACCCCGGGCCCACGCCTCGATGGGGCTGGAACGGACTGGCCTGATTCTTTGCCCTCCGCTCTCCGGGTTGACCGAAGGTGCCGCCACCCCGGCCAACGCGGAGAGCGCACGCATGAACCTGGCCGGCCTTCCCGGCGCAACGGTCATGCCAGGGACGCGAAACGGCCCGCACCGGCGGCCCGCTGCGGATGGTCTTTGCCGACGGGCCCGGACGGTACGTCCGGGAAGGAGTTCGGTGAGGGGAGTGGCCGGGGCCGACGTAGCCGCCCCGGGCCGGTCGCCATCGGGCACGACGTCCACGGCGACGTCAGGCCGTGCGGGACCATGATCCACTCCTCCCTCACGCGGGCCCCGCCTGGGGTGACGCCGGCCATGCGACCGATTCTTGGTATGGACCTGACATTACATCGCCGCTAGCGTGACCTCCGGCGCTTCGTTGAGAGCGCTCTCAGCGCGTTCGACCCCCCACCTCTGGAGGCCCTCGTGAACCGCACAACCCCCCTGCGCGCCGCCGCCGCGGCTCTGTTACTGACCGTCGGACTCGGCGGCGCCCAAGTCGGAGCCGCCCACGCCACCCCCACCGCTGCCCCGCCCACGGCCTCGGCCGGACTGGTCGAAGCCATGGGCAAGGACCTCGGACTGACCGCGCCGCAGGCGGCGGAGCGGCTCCGCGCCGAGAAGGCGGCCGCAGCCGTCGAGCGGGACGCCCGGCAGGCCGCGGGCGGCGCGTACGGCGGATCGTGGTTCGAACCGGCCACGGGACGGCTCGTCGTCGGCCTCACCGACCGCACCGAGCAGGCCGACGTGCGCGCCCTGGGCGCCGATACCCGGATCGTCCGCCACAGCGCCGTCGCGTTGGACCGTGCCAAGTCCCGGCTGGACGCGCTCTCCGCGCCCGCCGGCGTGGCCGGCTGGCACGTCGACCCCAAGGCCAACAGCGTCGTCGTCACGGTCGTGCGTACCGAGCGGAACACGCCCGCCGTTCGGTCCTTCGTCGAGAAGGCCCGCGGCAACGGACCCGTCACCGTCGCGGAAACCGCCTCGGCGCCCCGTACGTACGCGGCAGGCACCGTCGGCGGCGACCCGTACTACACCGGCAACGTCCGCTGTTCGATCGGCTTCTCGGTGCACGGCGGGTTCGTGACAGCCGGTCACTGCGGGCAGGCCGGGGCTGCGGTGCGTGGCTGGGACGGGTCCGCCATGGGCACGTTCCAGGGCTCCTCGTTCCCCGACAACGACTACGCGTACGTGAGCATCCACAGCGGCTGGTGGACCGTACCGGTCGTCCTCGGCTGGGGCACGACCTCGGACCGGCTGGTACGCGGCTCCGCCGAGGCCCCCGTCGGCGCCTCGATCTGCCGCTCGGGCTCCACGACGCACTGGCACTGCGGCACCGTCCTGGCCAAGAACGAGACCGTCAACTACAGCCAGGGCGCCGTCCACCAGATGACGAAGACCAGCGTCTGCGCGGAGGGTGGTGACTCCGGTGGTGCGTTCATCAGCGGTGACCAGGCCCAGGGCGTCACCTCCGGCGGCTGGGGCAACTGCTCCTCCGGCGGCGAGACGTGGTTCCAGCCGATCAACGAGATCCTCGGCAGGTACGGCCTGACCCTCCACACGGCCTGACCGATGACCGGTGCACGGTCGCAGACCACGGCCGTGCACCGGGTGGACGACCCGCCGTCGCCGCCGCCACGCGCCACGTACCAGGGCATCGCCAGACCGATTCACCGGCCGACGCGGCTGGGCTCGACTGCGTAGTCGGGCAGGGACACCGTGCTGCTGACCCTCTCCCCCAGCCTGAGCATTCCGTTCAGGAACAACGGACGGGACAACACGGTGTTGCGGAACCGTATGCCGGCGGCCGTGGCGGGCGCGAGGAACTTCCCGGTGCGGTCGCCGCCCGCCTGGCACCCCCTGGCGTAATTCCGGAGCCTGCTCTCGTACCGGGCGAAGGCCACCCGGTGGTCGCCCTGGGCCCGCGCGAGTTCGCCGGCCAGCACGTAGGCGGCGACGACTGCGGTTCCCGTACCCATGCCACCGATCGTGGCGCCACAGGCGGCGTCGCCGACGAGGCACACGCGCCCGGCGGACCAAGTACCCACGTCCGCCCGGCTGATCGAGTCGAAGTACAGGTCGGGGGCCTGGGGCAGCGTCCCGAGCAGTCGGGGCACCTCCCAGCCGAGGCCGGAGAACGCGTTGCCGATCAGGCACTTCTGCTGTTCGACGTCGTGACGGTCGTACGACAGCTCGGACGCGGCGAAGACGACGAACGCCCCTGCCTGCGCCGGGTTCCGATGGTCGGCACCGACGGACACGAACCGCCCCGGAGCGTTGTGGCCGATCGAGCCCTCTCCCAGGCCGAAGTCGTTGGTCAGCTGCCAGGTGGCGGCGTAGTAGCCGAGGTGACTCACATAGTCCTCCTCCGGGCCGAAGGCGAGACGACGGACGTTGGAGTGGAGCCCGTCCGCGCCGATGACCAGGTCGAAGTCGCGCGAGGCTCCGTGTCGGAAGTCGACCCGCACGCCGGAGGAGCTCTCGGTGAGGCCGGTGATCGAGTCGCCGAAGATGTACTCGGTGCGCGGGAGGCTGTGTTCGTACAGCACATGCGCCAGATCACCGCGGAGCACCTCGATGTCACCGCCGGTGAACTCGGCCGGCAGGTGCAGCAGCGTGCGGCCGAGTTCGTCGACGAAGCGCACCGGGCTGCCGCCGGTCCGCATACGGCGCAGTTCGGGAATCAGACCCATGCGCTCCAACACGGTCAGGTGTGTTTCACCTCGGAAGTCGACGGCCTGACCGCCCTGGCGCAGGGCCGGGGCCAGTTCGACGACAGCGGGCTCGAAGCCGTGGCGTCCCAGCCAGTAGGCCAGTGCGGGGCCGGCGACACTCGCGCCGGAGATGAGGACTTTCCTGTTCATGGGCTCCCCCTTCTAAAACTGCGTCCGACGGACACTAATAATTACTGTGTACCTTAGACACAGTAATTTCGGCAAGGCAAGGCAGGAAGGACGGCAGAGATGGGTGGCGAGCACGCCGAGGTGGTGCGATTGCTGTGGGGGCCGCACCCCAAGCCGGCGCGGGGCCCACGGCCGAAACTCGACCTGGACCGCATCGCGCGGGCCGGGACCGAGATCGCCGACTCGGAGGGGCTGGCCGAGGTGTCCATGCAGCGCGTCGCCGCCCAACTGGGCGTGACCAAGATGGCGCTGTACCGGTACGTGCCGGGCAAGGCGGAACTGGTCGCCCTGATGGTGGACGCCGCGATCGGCCCCTACCCGGCAGCGAAGGCGCGGCTCGGTGGATGGCGAGAGCAGCTGGAGGAATGGGCCCGCCAGCTACTCACGGTCTTTCGCCGGCACCCCTGGACGCTGGACGCCATCATCGGGCCACGGATCCCGGGGCCTGGAGAGCTGTCCTGGGTGGAGCACGCCATCTCGGCCCTGGACGGCACGGGGCTGAACGGTGCCGAGCGGATGGACGCGGCCGTCCTGATGGTCGGGCACGTACGCAGCATCAGCCAGCAAGCCCGCGCAGCGGGCCCCGCAGCCAACCCCGAGGCTCACCTCGGCGCCGTCCTCGGCGATCTGATGCAGACGCACAGCGAGCGATTCCCCGCGCTCACCGAGGCCCTCGCGTCAGCAGCCCAGGCCGAGGGACAGGATCAGGCATGGGAGTTCGGTCTGCAACGCATCCTTGACGGCCTGGCCGCCCTCATCGACCAGCGCGCACGATAACCCCGGGCTGGATCGCTCCCGGCTCTTCCTGCCCGCCGCCGCACGGCGACAGCAGGCGTCACTCCTGGACCCGTATCAGTGAGGCAGTCGCGGCGGGTTCATCTGCGGAAGTCAGGAAGTTCGGGCGACGATGTCGAGAACCCGTAGCGGGCTCCGTCCCCGTAGTGAACGCGACCACAAGGGGTCGCATCAGTACCGAGGAGAAGCACCATGGCCAAGTACTTGCTGCTCAAGCACTATCGCGGCGCCCCGGCCGCGGTCAACGACGTACCCATGGACCGGTGGACGCCGCAGGAGATCTCGGCACATGTGCAGTACATGAACGACTTTGCGGCCCGGCTGGAGGAGACCGGTGAGTTCGTCGACAGTCAGGCGCTCACCCCTCTGGGGACCTTCGTCCGCTACGACGGCGAGGGGCGCCCGCCGGTCACCGACGGCCCGTTCGCCGAGACAAAGGACCTCATCGCCGGCTGGATGGTGATCGACGTCGACAGCTACGAGCGCGCCATCGAGCTGGCCGGGGAACTGTCGGCCGCACCCGGGGCGGGCGGGGAGCCGATCCATGAATGGCTCGAAGTGCGCCCGTTCCTGACCTCGTCGCCCACCATCACGGAGTGAGCTCTCCCGTGGACGGGGCCCTGCTCCGGAGCCTCACACCGGGCGTGCTCGGGATCCTCGTCCGCCGTGGTGCCGATTTCGCGGCGGCCGAGGATGCCGTCCAGGACGCACTGGTCGAGGCGATCCGCGTCTGGCCGGCCGACCCCCCTCGGGACCCGAAGGGCTGGCTGGTCACCGTGGCCTGGAACCGGTTCATCGACGCGACCCGGGCAAACACCTCCCGCCGCCGGCGCGAGGACCTCCTCGACCAGGAGCCCACGCCCGGGCCGGCGCCCACGACGGACGACACGCTCCAGCTCTACTTCCTGTGCGCCCACCCGTCACTGACACCGTCGTCCGCGGTCGCGCTCACGCTGCGCGCCGTCGGCGGGCTGACCACCCGCCAGATCGCCCATGCCTACCTGGTGCCCGAGGCGACCATGGCGCAGCGCATCAGCCGCGCCAAACGCATCGTCCGGGAAGTGCGGTTCGACCAGCCCGGCGACGTCGCCACCGTGCTGCGCGTCCTCTACCTGGTCTTCAACGAGGGCTACTCCGGCGACATCGACCTCGCCGCCGAGTCCATCCGGCTCACCCGGCAGCTCGCGGCCTCGATCGACCACCCCGAGGTCGCGGGGCTGCTCGCCCTCATGCTGCTCCACCACGCCCGGCGCGCCGGCCGGACCGCGGCCGACGGCAGCCTGGTGCCGCTGGCCGAGCAGGACCGCGGCCGGTGGGACACGGCAGCCATCGCCGAGGGCGTCGAGATCCTGCAGGCAGCCCTCGCCCGTGACCGGCTGGGCGAGTTCCAGGCCCAGGCCGCCATCGCGGCGCTCCACGCCGACGCGCCCACCGCCGAGGAAACCGACTGGGTGCAGATCGTCGAGTGGTACGACGAACTCGCGCGCCTGACCGACAGCCCGATCGTCCGGCTCAACCGGGCGGTGGCCGTCGGCGAGGCCGACGGGCCACGCGCCGGCCTCGCCGCACTCGCGGCCCTGGACAGCTCGCTGCCCCGCTACACCGCAGCGTCGGCGTACCTGCACGAACGGGCCGGCGACCTCGCGACAGCGGCACGGCTGTACGCCGAGGCGGCCCAGAAGGCAGCCGGTCTCGCCGAGCGCGACCACCTCACGCGCCAGGCCGCCCGGCTCAACACCCGCCGGTTCGCCGACGAGCCGTGACCGGGGTTCCCTCGGCGCGACACGGTCGAGGGAGTGGGGGCGAGGGGCTGTGCCAAGGGTGTGGAGTCATCGGGTCCCGGCGGCGGGACCGCGTTCGGTGCGCCCTCCACGAGCCTTTCGAAGTGTGGCGGGAATTCGTCTTGCGCTCGGTTCCCCAGGCGCCTTCCAACCGCTCATAAGGTTAGGCTAACCTTACGGCGTGATTGTTGGTGAAGAGATCTCCGCGGCCGGACGTGCCCGCGGTCATGAGCTGTCGGCCAGGGGTGTCACCGTGGCCTACGACGGTGTCGACGTCGTGCACGAGGCGTCGTTGACGCTGCGGCCCGGCGAAGTGACCGTCCTGGTCGGTCCGAACGGCAGCGGCAAGTCGACGCTCCTGCGTACGGTGGCCCGCCTGCAGCGCCCCAGAAGTGCCACGCTCGTCATCGACGCCGACACCGACGCGCTCGCCCTGAGCCCTCGTGAGTTCTCCCGGCACGTGGCCCTGCTGACGCAGGGCCGCCCCACGCCCAGCGGGCTGACCGTACGGGACCTCGTCGAGTTCGGCCGATACCCGTACCGGGGGCGATGGGGCAGGACGGACCCGGGTGGCCGGGAGGCGGTGGACCGCGCGCTCGCCATGACGGGTGTCGCGGAACTCGCCGAACGCGGCGCCGAACACCTCTCCGGAGGGCAGCTGCAGCGGGTGTGGCTCGCCGGCTGCCTCGCCCAGGAGACCGGCGTACTGCTCCTCGACGAGCCGACGACCTACCTCGACCTGCGGTACCAGGTCGAACTCCTCGACCTGGTCCGCGATCTCGCGGACGACCACGGCATCGCCGTCGGGGCCGTCCTGCACGACCTCGACCAGGCCGCGGCCGTCGCCAACCGGATCGTGCTCCTCAGCGCCGGCCGGATCACCGCCGACGGCCTCCCCGAGGACGTCCTCACACCACAACTACTGACCGATACCTACGGCATCCGCATCGAAGTGGACACCGACCCCACCACCGGCCGGCTGCGCACCCGCGCGATCGGTCGGCACCACACGCGCAGCGAAAGGCTCAACACCACCTCATGAGACGCCTCCTCCTCACCGCCGCAGCCGCCACCGCCGCGGCGCTCGCCCTGACCGCCTGCGGGACCACCGAGCCCGCCGCCGACGACGCGAAGAAGAAGACCGCCGAACGCATCACCCTCACCGACGCCTCCGGCGCGAAGGTACAGCTCGACGGACCCGCCACGAAGGTCGTCGGCACCGAGTGGAACGTCGTCGAGAACCTCGTCTCGCTGGGTGTCGACCCCGTCGGTGTCGCCGACGTCAAGGGCTACAGCACCTGGGACACCGCGGTCCCGCTCAAGAACGAGCCCAAGGACATCGGCACCCGCGGCGAGCCGAGCATGGACACCATCGCTTCCCTGTCACCGGACCTCATCGTCGCCACCAACGACCTGCCGCCGGCCGCCGTGAAGCAACTGCGGAAGATAGCCCCGGTCCTGGAGGTACGGGCCGCCGACGCCGCGGACCCGATCGGGCAGATGACCGAGAACCTCGACCTCATCGCGCAGGCCACCGGCACCACGGAGCAGGGCGAGACCCTCAAGAAGCAGTTCGAGACGAAGGCCGCCGAGGGCAAGAAGGCCCTCGCCGACGCGGGCCTCGGCGGCGCCGAGTACGCCTTCGCCGACGGCTACGTCGTCTCCAACCAGGTCTCCATCAGGCCCTACACCAGCGGCTCGCTCATCGGCGCGGTCAACGAGAAGATCGGCCTGAAGAACGCCTGGACCCTCAAGGGCGACGAAAGCTACGGACTCGCCACCACCGACGTCGAGGGCCTCACCAAGCTCGGCGACGTCCAGTTCGCCTACATCGGCAGCGACGGCGACAAGAACAGCACCCCGTTCGCCGGCGCCCTCGCCAAGGACTCCGTATGGACGTCGCTGCCCTTCGTGAAGAAGAACAACGTCCACCGGCTGCCCGACGGCATCTGGATGTTCGGCGGACCCGAGTCCATGGGCGCCTACATCGACTCCGTCGTCGAAGCACTGACGAAGTAACACCATGGCCGTCACCGCAACCACCCCCGTCACCCGTCCGCCGGCGGCCACGCCTCCCACGTCCCGGGCGGCCGCGGCCGCGGTGACGGCCGCCCTCGTCCTGCTCGTCGCGGGCCTCGCTCTCGCCGACATCACCCAAGGCACCGCCTCCGTCGGCGCACCCGAGGTCTGGAAAGCCCTGACCGGCCGCGCCGATCCCGCCGACGCGTCCGTCGTCATCGCCTCCCGCCTGCCCAGGATGACCGCCGGACTCCTCGTCGGCGCCGTCCTGGCCATGGCAGGCGCCGCCCTGCAGCAGATCAGCCGCAACGTACTCGCCTCACCCGACACCCTCGCGGTCAACGCCGGCTCCTACCTGGCCCTCGGCCTGACCACCGTCACCGGCCTCTCCCTCCCCCTGTTCGCCTCCTCCGGCATCGCCTTCGCCGGCGGCCTCGCAGCCGCGGCCGTCGTACTGGGTCTCTCCGGCCTGGGTACCGCCACCGTCCGTCTCGTCCTCGCCGGCAGCGCCCTCACCCTCGGCCTCACCGCCGTCACCGAAGGACTGCTCCTGCTCTTCCCCCGGCAGACCGAGGGCCTCTATCAGTGGAACCAGGGCAGCATCTCCCAGAACGGCTTCGACGGCGTCCTCCAGATGGCGCCCATCGCCCTCGCCGCACTCCTGGGACTGCTCCTCCTCTCCCGCCGGATCGACACACTGGCACTGGGTGAAGACGCCGCCCGCGGCCTCGGCGTCCCCGTGCGCGCCACCCGCATCACCGGTGTCGCACTCGCCGCACTCCTGTCCGCCACAGCCGTCACGCTCGCCGGCCCCATCGGCTTCGTCGGTCTGTGCGCCCCCGCTCTCGTACGTCCCCTCGCCCGCAGAGTCCGCGCCCTCACCCGGAGCCGTGCGAGCCTCCCCCTCACGGGCCTCACCGGCGCAGCGCTCGTCCTCGGCTCCGACGTCCTGCTCCGCGCGCTCGTACCCGCCGACATCGCGGTCGCCGTCCCCACCGGTGTCGCCACCAGCCTCGTCGGCGCCGTGTTCCTCATCGTGATGGCCACACGCGTCAAAGACACCACGCAACCCCCCGAAACCGACCGCGTGCGCATCAGAAGCACCGCCGTCCACCTCACCACCACAGCCATCCTGGTGGCCGTACTCATCGCCACCACCGTCGCCGGCGTCCTCCTCGGCGACACCAAACTCCTCCTCGGCGACGTCACGAACTGGGCCCAAGGCTCAGCGGGCCGCACCATCACGTTCATCCTGGACACCCGCACGCCGCGCGTCCTGGCCGCACTGCTCGCCGGAGCCGCTCTCGCCCTGGCCGGAACACTCGTCCAAGCCGTCACCCGCAACCCTCTCGCCGAACCCGGCATCCTCGGCGTCTCCGGCGGCGCCGCCCTCGGCGCCGTACTCCTCCTCACCACACTCCCCACCGCCGGCTCATGGACCATCGCCGGCGCCGCATTCGCGGGCGCCACGATCAGCTCCCTGATCGTCTTCGGACTCGCCGCACGCAACGGCTACCAACAGAACCGTCTCGTCCTCGTCGGATTCGGCGTCGCCACGGGGACGGGCGCACTCATCAGCCTCCTGATCGTCCTCACCGACCCGTTCAACGCCACGAAAGCCCTCACCTGGCTCTCCGGCTCCACCTACGGGCGGACCCTCCCCGACGTACTCCCCCTCGCGGCCGTACTCGCCGCCGCCACACTCTTCGCCCTGCTGCGCCGCACCGAACTCGACCTCATATCAACGGACGAGGACACCCCCAGGCTCCTCGGGCTCAACCTGAGCCGAGCCCGCCTCGCCTTCCTCGTACTCAGCGTCCTGCTCACCGCCACCGCTGTGGCAGCCGCCGGCACCATCGGCTTCGTCGGCCTCATCGCACCCCACGCGGCCCGAGCACTCATCGGTCGCCGACACACCCGCGTCCTGCCCACCGCCATGCTCCTCGGCGCCATCCTCGTCACCACCGCCGACCTCCTCGGGCGCACCCTCATCGCTCCCGCCCAACTCGGCGCCGGACTCATGACCGCCATCATCGGCACCCCCTACTTCCTCTACCTCCTCACCCGTACTCGCACCCGCACGTAGCACCTGGGGTGCGGTACCCGCCCGACACGCGCACGGCCACGCATCCTCTCTTGTCTCACGGCCGTTGTGGCTTCGAAGCGAGAAAGGTCGCCACCCTCCTCTTCGTCCCGTTGCCCGGCTCCTGCACCAACTGCGCGTCGACGACAAGACCGGCCCGGCCCAACAGCGCAGCAATGCGCTCGGCCGGCACCAAGTGGGACTCGTAGGACACCGGATGCCCCCCGTACGCCCGCTCCGGGCGCACGTGCTCGTCCTCTCCCACATGGCCGGCCAGCATGAGGTGTCCGCCCGGCGCCAGCGTGCGAGACAACTCCGCGAACACGACCGGCAACACCTCCGGCGGCGTGTGATGGGCGGAGTAATAGACCAGGATGCCGCCGAGCTCGTCGTCCCCGACCTCCAGCTCGGTCATCGACCCCACTCTGAAGGAAAGCCCCGGATACGCCTGCCGGGCCAGCGCGATCATCCTCGGAGAAAGGTCGATCCCGAATACGGGCACCCCCAGCTCCGCCAGGTACGCCGTGACCTTGCCGGGCCCGCACCCCAGATCCGCGACCGGCCCCTGCCCCGCCACGCGCACCGTCTCGGCGAACGCCGCCAGCATCGCGCGTGACAACGGATCCAACTCCGCAGGGTTCTTGACGAATTCCGCATAGTCGGCGGCAACGGTGTCATACGACTCCCGGACCGCGGCAAGGTAAGAGAGGTCAGTCACGCGGGCAACCCTAACGAGTCGCCTGCGCGGACAGTGGAGTTCCTTGCCGAGGCCAGGCCCCGGCGACCAGGGCCGACCGGACCCGTGTCGGCGGCATTCTCCTTCATGCACCTGTCCTCGAAGGCCATCAGGGTGATCACGCCGTCGTCCAGGGCCGCCGGAACGTCCGCGTCCGCAGCCGAGGTGTCGAGGTCTACTTGTCGACGAGTTCCTCGCTCGTCCGCCGGAAGACCGCCGAGCCCGGGACGGCTGATCCTCTCGGCCACCGGGCCGAGAGGATCAGTGTGCGGTTGGCGACAGGGCCTCCGGCCGCTGCGAGGTCCCGCGCCGCCTGCGACTCATGGCTGACTTCCCGGCAACCGTCGCCGGTTGTGCGGTCGTACTCCGGGTAGCCGCGGCGCGAGACCCCTCGGCCGGGTGATCAGGTCAGCGGATTTCGGTGACCCGGCTCTCCTTGCGCGCTGCGCAGTTGGAGTTCTCCACCGACACGTAGACGTTGGAGATATTGCCGCCCCAGCTCACGCAGTGGCCCTTGCCGTAGACGTAGGCCGGCCCCGCGTACGACGTGAAGTACCCGGAGTCCCCGGCGTACTCGTCGGTGTCCGGTACGTAGATGTACGTGGACATGTCCTTGGCCGTGCCCGGGTTGGCGCGAATGGTCGCGACGCAGTTCTTGCCGTTCGAGGAGTTGTACGTCAGGTAGACGGTGCCCAGCGAGCCGACGGGCACGGAGTTCACGGTCTTGTAGGAACTGCCACAGACCCCCTGCGGTGTGACGTTGGGTGCGGCGGAGGCAGTCGCGCCGAACACGGCCGTGGTTGCCGCCAGCAGCGTGGTCAACGCCCCGACAGCCGCGACATTACGCATGTTTCCCATATTTCCCCCTTGTGTCCCCGAGAGCGGTTTGCTCCCACTTGATGTGACCCCCGAGCGGCGGGGATGGTTGTGCCGGGTGTACACGGAGACGTCGCGTGTACGGATGGACCGGCGCCGTCCTGTCGCCGCCTGCCGAAACACCGCCCCCTCGACATCGCGAGACTCTCGACGCCTCTCCCCCACCACCCGGGCCGCCGTCGCCTCAACCAACCGGATGCGGTACGAAGACGGGTGTGAACGAAAAGATCCAGCCCGCGACCGTTCGCGTGTTCATCGCCCTCGCCCCACCCGACGACGCGAAGGAAGAACTGGCCCAGGAGCTTCGCCCCGCCTATGACACACATCCGGACATGCGGTGGAACCGCATCGAGGACTGGCACATCACCCTGGCATTCCTCGGGGAGCTGCCGGTCGAGACCGTTCCGCTCCTGCGCCCGCCTCTTGCCGGCCTCGCAGCGAACCACCAGCCCCTCTGTCTGGCGCTGCGCGGCGGCGGACACTTCGACGACCGGGTGCTGTGGAGCGGAATCGACGGAGACCTCGACGAGCTGCACAGGCTGGCCGCCGATGTACGTACCGCGGTCAGAGGCTGCGGTGTCGCCTTCGAGGATCGGCCCCTGCGCCCCCATCTGACCCTGGCCCGCGCCCGTCGAGGGGATCGCTCCTCCGCGGCAGAAATCGCCGAAGGGCTCGCCGGATTCACCGGCCGTCGTTGGCCCACCGAACGTCTGCACCTGGTCGCCAGCAACGACGGCCGGGGCCGTGGACCGATCCACTACCGCGACATCGCGGCCTGGGGCCTCGGCAACGGGATCTGCACCGAGTCCTGAACCAACCGGCCAGGGCCGACGAACAGCACTTCTCGATCCGGCAGCGCGCGGCGCCCCGAGGTCCCGACCGGGTTCCGGATGTCCGACCGGGCGGTGGTGGGGCGCTCTCCCTCCTTCCGGCGGCGAGGCGGCGCCGGAGAGGGCCGCCTTCCACGCATTTGGTCAAAGCCCTGCGGGTACGTGCGGGGGTAGGCGAAGATCAACTTCGGTCGGCATCTCCACCGTCCGTACCGATCTCACCCCTGATCGAGGCTGTGCCGTGGCATCAGTCCAAGGAAGGAAACCTCGCCATGCCCACCAAGACGCTGCTGATTCCCACCGCGGACGGCCAGGCCGACGCTTTCGCCGCCTTCCCCGATGACGGCGAGCGGCACCCGGGGGTGCTGCTGTACATGGACGCCTTCGGCGTGCGACCGGTGCTGCGGGAGATGGCCCGCGAACTGGCCGGGCACGGGTACTACGTACTCGTCCCGAACGTCTACTACCGCCACGGCCCGACACCGGTGATCGACCTTCCCGAGCACATCGACAAGGAGGCCCGGCCCGGGCTCTTCGCCCAGCTGATGCCGTTGTTCGAGGCGCACACCCCCGAACGTGCTCTGCGTGACGCCGACGCGTACCTCGCGTTCCTCACGTCCCAGCCCGAGGTCGGCGCCGGGCCGGTGGGCGCGATCGGCTACTGCATGGGCGCCGTCCTGGCCGTGCGTACCGCAGCGGCCCACCCCGACCAGGTGGCCGCCGTCGCCGGGTTCCATCCCTCCCCCCTGGTCACCGAAGCGCCCGACAGCCCGCACCGCGTCCTCCCCAAGCTCGCCGCCCGGGTCCACCTCGGCCTCGCCGAAGGCGACATGACACCCGAGTCCCTCAGCGAGCTCACCCAGGCCCTGCACGCCGCGGGTGTCGACCACACCTCCGAGGTCTACCCCGGCACCGTCCACGGCTTCACCATGGCCGACACCGACGCTCTCAACCCCGCGGCGCTGCAGCACCACTGGGACCGTCTGCTCGCCCTCCTCGGCAGCGCCCTGGCCAACGGCTGAGCTCTCACCCGGAATCCGCACCGCACCGCACTCACCACTTGCCGGTCGGTGAGCGTACGCAGTCGCGTCGTCGAGGATTCCGCCGACGGATCGCTCGCGTCTACCCTCACCTGTATGACGACCGATTGGATAGCGGAGGACCGGCGCATGGCACGGGGGCGGCGCTCCGACGCTCTCGGCTGTCCGCCCACGAGGCAGGTCGTCTCCCCGCCGCCGCTGTCCGAAGCGGAGGTCCGCGAAGCGGAGGCGGAGCTGGGCATCGCGTTCCCGGACCAGTACCGAGCGTACGTGCTCCGGGAGAGCGCCGGCGGCGCGGTGAACCGCCTGTGCCGAACCGCGGCGGGCTGGGGCTGGCAGGGGGACTCCAGGACCAACTACGACCTGCTCACCACCGACTTCCCGCATCCCGACTCCTACCGCGCCTTCGAGATCGAGCTGGACGCGCGCGAGCCTCGGACGCAGGACTTCCCGGACCACCATGCCTACCGAGCGGCGTGGGAGCAGTGGGACGCCGAGTACGGGGTGTTCCAGGAGCGCATGACGTCCGGCGCTGTATTCATCCAGGACAACGGGTGTGGCTTCTCGACCCTGCTCGTCGTCACCGGTCCGCACCGGGGCTCGCTGTGGTTCGACGGCCGGGCCACCTGCGACCTGATCCTTCCTCTGGACCTGGGCGGTCGGCCCGTGTCGTTCGTGGACTGGCTCGCTCGGGAGTCCATGGATCTGCTCGGCTGGTGAAAGCCGAGTCTTTGACGTGAGCCCGCCCGGAGCATCCGGGCAGCTCATTCCTCCGTCGGGACGCAGAGCACCGGCACCGTCGACAGATGCAGCAGCTTGTGCGGGGTGGAGCCGAGCAGGGCCCCGCGCATCGGGCTCTCGCCCCAGGTGCCCACGACGATGACCCTCGCCCCGTGGCGTGCGGCGGCGTCGATCAGCGCCTGTGCCGGATTCTTGTCGATGACCTCGACGGTGGCCGGTACGCCCGCCTCGTCGGCCGCCGCGAGGGCGTGCTCCAGTCCCGTATGCCCGGCCTGGCGGATGGCCTCGTAGTGGGACCTGTACTCCTCGCCGGCGGGGCCGGGGGGCGCCGCTCCGTAGACCAGGACGAGCCGCTCGTCGAACGCGGCGGCCACCTCGACCGCGATCCGCAGGGCGCGTGCGGCTCCGGGGGACTTGTCGTACCCGAGGACCACCGACATCTCAGGACTCCTTGCCGTGCACGAGGTCGGGATCGACCACACTCCGACGCTCGGTCCAGAAGACCGCGGACCGCAGCCGCCACACGACCATGAGCACCACACCGGCGATGCTGATGCAGATGCCGATGACGAGCGGCGGGCCGAGACCGAACCACGAGGTTCCGCTGTAGGAGTTCGCCGGGTCGGACATGTCCATCACCGACCGTACGAGCAGCCAGGTCAGCAGCCCGGCGCCGACCAGCGGGCCGAGACCGATGAGGACGAAGTTGCGCACGCTCTCGGTCAGATGGCGGCGGTAGTAGACCGCGCAGGCCACACCGGTGAGCGCGTAGTAGAAGGCGATGAGCAGGGACAGCGCCGTCAGCGAGTCGAAGAGGGCGTTCTCACTGATCTGGTTCACGACGACGTACCAGGCGATGGCGATGCCGGCCACCCACCACGTGCTCACGTCGGGGGTCCGGAACCGCGGGTTGATGCGCGCGAACTGCGTCGGCAGCGCGTGACGGCGAGCCATCGACAGCGCCGTGCGCGACGCCGGGATGATGGTGGTCTGGGTCGAGGCCAGCGCGGAGGTCGAGACCGCGAGCAGCACGACCCAGTCCCAGCCGCCCATCACCTCACCCGCGAGGAGGGCGAAGATGAACTCCTCCTCCTGGGCGTTGTCGGCCAGGTACGTGGTCCCGGCGAAGGCGACGACCGCGAAGCCGACGGACAGGTAGGTCACCAGCAGAATGACGGTCGACCACACACCGGCCCTGCCGGGAGCGCTGGCGGAGTCCTCGACCTCTTCGGTGAGATTGACGGCCGACTCCCAGCCCCAGTAGACGAAGACGCCCAGCAGCAGCCCGCTCGTGAGGGCGGCGCCGCCCGCCCCGAAGGGGTTGAGCCACTCGGCCGAGGGTTTGACGGAGTCGAACGACGTCGTACCGGCGTAGACGCGGTAGAGCGCCACGATCACGAAGACCAGCAGGAAGGCGACCTGCGCCAGGATGAGAACGTTCTGCACCTTGGCCGACAGCTCCGTCCCGATGACGCAGAGGCCCGTCATCACGAGGATCAGGAGCACGGCGAGAAGCTGGCGCACGAACTCGTTCTCCGCCCAGCTGTCGAGACCGAAGGCCAGCAGGCCGAAACTGACGGCGACATCCGCCAGAGACCCGATCACCAGAACTCCGGTCATCGCGATGGCCCAGCCGCCGAGCCACCCGGTCCACGGGCCCATCGCCCGTGTGACCCAGGAGAAGGTCGTGCCGCAGTCCTGATCGACCTTGTTCAGGTAGTAGAACGCGGAGGCGATGAACAGCATCGGCACGAACGAGGCGAAGAGCACTCCTGGGGCGTAAACGCCGACGAGGGCCACGATGGGACCGATGACGGCCGCCACCGAGTAGGCCGGGGACGTGGCGTTCAATCCGATGACCAGCGCGTCGACGAAGCCGATCGCGTTCGGCTTCAAGCTCGCCGGCGGTGCCGGTCGGGCAAGGTCCTCTGCCTCTGCCATGCTCCCTCGCTCCGGTCATGGGCCTGATGAAACGAGCGAAATATATCTAACCCATGCTATTTGGGCGCTTTCGTCCCCGCATGTCAGTCGGAAACACCCGGATGCCGTCCGGCACCTCACTGCTCGCGCATGCCCCACGGTGCGCCGTACTCCGTCAGCAGATCGAGGAACGGCCGCGGCGGCATGGCCTCGGGGCCCAGCACTCCGCTGCCGCTCCAGGTGCCGCACGCCATGAGTTCGAGGGCGGCGACGGGGTTGATCGCCGTCTGCCAGACGACGGCCTGGGAGCCGTACTCCCGCATGGACCACTGGTTGTCGACCACGTGGTACAGGTAGACCTCTCTCGGCCTGCCGTCCTTGACACCCTTCACCCAGGTGCCCGCGCACGTCTTCCCGTGCATCCGCTCGCCGAGTCCCGCCGGGTCGGGCAGACAGGCGGCGACGACGTCGCGGGGGGAGACCGCGACCCGGCCCGACCCGCTGTTCACATGGACGGGGTCCGTCCGGTCGAGGCCCAGCTTGTGGAGCGTACGGAGCACCCCGATGAACTCGTCGCCGAGACCGTACTTGAACGTGACCCGCCGGGCCTTCAGCCATCGAGGCACCAGAAGCACTTCCTCGTGCTCGACGTTGACGCACTCCACCGGCCCGATGCCTTCGGGGAAGTCGAAGACCTCCGGCTCGCTGAAGGGTGCGGTGGTGAACCAGCCCCGTCCCTCCTCGTACACGACCGGTGGGTTCAGGCACTCCTCGATGGTCGTCCAAATGCTGAAGGACGGGGCGAACTCGTAGCCCTCCACCACCAGATCGGCGCCGTCGCGGATGCCGATCTCCTCGATCTCGTCGAAGAGTTCGTCGGAGGCGTACCGGGCGAACACGTCCGAGAGGCCGGGCTCCACCCCCATACCCACGAGCGCGAGGCGGCCCGCCGCCTCCCATGCGGCGGCCCGTTCGAACTGCGCGTCCCCGAGCTTGACTCCGCATTCCTCGTACGGACGGGACGGGTGCGGCCGGGACAGGGACATCGCCATGTCGAGATAGTGCGCGCCGTGGGCCAGAGCAGCCTCGAACAGGGGCAGTACGAAACGGGGGTCGGTGGCGTTGAGCAGTACGTCGCAGCGGTGTTCCGCGAGGGCGGCCCGTACGGCCGCCGGGTCCGAGGCGTCCAGACGAGCGGCGGTGAACCGGTGCCCGTCGTCCCCGAGAGCCACGACAGCACTCTGCGCCCGACCGACGTCGTAGTCGGCGACCGTCATGTGTTCGAAGAACTGCCGACGGGCGGCGATCCTGGTGATCGCCGTGCCCACGCCTCCCGCTCCGACCAAGAGGACACGCATGAGTGCACCACTCCTTCGCCCTGCTGTTGCGGCAGTGGGCGCACCAGTGCCGTCCGATGGGGCGAGGACGGTAACAGCCGGACGGCCCGGCGGTGGGCAACCGTTCGGGCGATGTCCCCGGTCGGCTGACACCCGTGTTCCGGCGCGTAGTCCAGTTGGACCTGCGACCACGTGGCCGGTGACACCTGGTACGTCGCCACCTCTCACGCCGCCGGACGGGCTCGGAAGGCGAGCCCGTCCGGCGGCGTCCAGGTCAGTCGTCCAGCTTCAGGCGGTGGACACCTCCCAGGTTGGTGCCCACGAACAGGGTCTCGCCGCGGCCGTCCGTTGCCAGGGAGAGGACGTCCGTGTTCTGCAGGCCCTGGGAGATGCTCCGCCAGGTCCTGCCTCCGTCGGTGGAGCGCAGCACACCGCGTGGGCCGTACGGGACTTCGCCCGGATACCAGCGGCTCGTCGTGCCCGCGTACCAGGCGTCGTCGGCCTTGACGATGTCCGAGACCTGGAGGCGCAGTCCGCCCTCGTCGGCCTCGCGGAGCGTCCGTCCGCCGTCCGTGCTGTAGCGCAGGGACCGGCCGCCGACGATCATGCGGGAGCCGTCGAACTCGATGGCCGTGACGTCGCCTTCGGCGCTGCGGGTGACGGTGGCTCCGAAGTCGTCCGAGTAGTACAGGCCGCCGTAGCCGCCGAGCCAGATGCGGGACGGGTCGTCCGGGTCCGCCGCGATGGCCGCGTAGACGTCCCGGTGGTTGCGTTGGCTCTTCCAGTGGGCGCCGCCGTCGGTGGTGGTGTAGACACCGACCGCGTCGGGGCGCTGGAATCCGATGGCCACGCGGTCCGGATTCCTGGGGTCGACCATGAGCGAGGTCGCCCCGCCGGACAGGAGGCCCTTCTCCTGCCAGGTCCTGCCGCCATCCGTGCTCTTCTGCGCGAGGAGGCCCATCAGGGTCTCGAAGGTGCGCCAGAGGACGGTCGGATTCTTGGCGTAGGGCTGGACGAAGGAGACCCGGGTGCCCTGGGTGCCCTCGTACTCCCCCGCGCCCCATTCGGAGCTCTGCGTGGTGAGCCCGGTGCGGTACATGCCGGTCGAGGTGCCTGCCAGCAGTGCTCCGCCGGACACGGCGAGGGCCGGGATGCTTGCGCCCTGCACGCCGATGCGGCGTGAACCGGAGTCACCGGAGCGGTAGATACCGGAGGACGAGGCACCCACCGTGTAGGTGCCGTCGGCCCAGCGGTCGTAGTCGTACACCACCGCGCTGGAGCTCGGCTGCTCGACCGCGGTCCAGGTCCTTCCTCCGTCCCGGCTGATCTCACCGTCGCCGTTGCCGCTCACGATGTCGTAGTAGACGTCGCCCTGAGCGACCGTCACCAGGCCGCGGCCGTCGCGGTACGGGGCGGTCCACTGACGTCCGCCGTCCGCGCTGACGACGAGGCCGCCGCCCTTGCCCAGCACCTGGACGGCGACGAGCTGGTCGTCCGCGTCGAAGCCCGAGATGATCCTCGATCGGTCGGAGGGCACCGAGTAGATCTTCTCGGCGGGCGGCGGGGAGGCGCCGGACAGGCCGCGTACCACCCAGATGTCGCGGCCCGACCAGACGTACAGATCGTCGCCGCCGAAGGCGATCTTCTGGACGGAGCCGGGCAGACCGAAGGTCTCGATCGTCCAGGTCTCTCCGCCGTCCCGGCTGACGAGGGCCTGGCCGTCGTCGGTCTGGGCGACCAGGACCCGGGTGTCGCGGTCGGCCACCAGGTTCCTGTATACGAGGTCCGGGGCGCTCAGCCGCTGCCAGGTCCTGCCGCTGTCGTCGGTCCGCATGATGCCGCCCTGGTTGACGGTCCAGGAGAACGCGCCCAGCGCCGACCACCAGCGCTCGGGGTTCCGCGCGTCGACGACGACGGAGGGCTCGTTGACCGCGGCGCCCATGAACGGGGTGCGGTTCTGCTGCTTCCAGCTCCTGCCGCTGTCGGACGTGAACCAGGTGCCCGGCTTGCCGTACTGGGTCAGCACCGCCTGGCCCGGTTCGGACGGGGAGAGGGTGAGGCGGCCGTCGGCGCTGTTCGGGCCGATGGGCTGCCACTTCTTGCCGTGCGCGTCCTCGGAGGTCACCTCGAACGCGCCCTCGCCGTACGTGCGGACGCCTTCGGAGGTGGTGGCCCCGGTCGTCATCCGGTAGACGCCGGGGCTGTTGCCGACGACGTCGGCGACGTGGAAGTACGGGTCGGCGGTCGGCCGGGTCGTGATCGTGTACGGCTTGCCGCGGGGCGGGTCGACGGTGACCACCGGCGGCGCGGTGAGGGAGACGACCGGGGCGTAGACGTAGACCCTGGCCGGGCCGTCGGTCGGGTCGGGTGTGGCCTCGACGGACATCGGGACGGCCGCCATGAGGTACGGCACGGTCAGGTCCGGGCCGCCCTCGACGCCGACCGAGACGCGGCCCGAGTAGATCCTGCTGGCCTCCGGACGCACCTCGGAGACCGTGACCTGGACCTCGGTGCTGCCGCCGGCCGGGATGTCCACCCGCGCGGGCCGGACGGTGGCCTCGCCCGTCACCTCGACCTCACCGGTGACCGGTTCGTCGCCGCTGTTGTGCAGGGTGACGGTCCGGGACTCCTCGATCCTGCGCCCGTCCATGTCGGGCAGGCGGAACTCGACCGTCGCGGGCGAGGCGGTGAGCCGTACGTCGGCCGCGGCAGCCGTGTCGAGACGGCCGGCGCCCTGTGCGTACTCCTCGATCCCCTTGAGGTGTTCGGCGCTGCCGATGAGGCCGGCGACGAGGTCGGCGGGCGACCTCTCCGGGTGCAGCTGGCGCAGCAGCGCCGCGGAACCGGCGACGAGGGGGGATGCCATCGACGTGCCGGACATCCGCTGGACTCCGGGCTCCCACATCGATGTCGGGACGGTGGAACGTATCTCCACGCCCGGGGCCACGATCTCGGGCTTCAGGCCGAGTGTCGGGCTCGGGCCGCGGGACGAGAACGAGGCGATCTCGTCGGACGAGTCCCGGCCGCTGACGGTGAGTCGGGCGTCCGTGCCCGAGGCGGCCAGCGCGGCCAGGTCCTGGCCCTGGAACTGGTCGACGCCGAGGACGACGAGCTCGTCCATGCGGTAGTCGTCCCCGGACCCCTGTGTGCCGGGGCCGCTGTCCGCTCCGACCAGGACCTCGCCCGGCTTCGCGGCCAGGGACGTGCTGCCCGGCTCGATCAGCGCGGCGGCCGGGTCACTGCCCCGCTGGGACGATCCGGTCCCGATGCCTCCGCTGTCGGGCGGGGCGACCCCGCCGATCAGGGCGACGGCACCGCGCCGTTCGGCCTCCAGGTAGACCCGCTGGTCCTCGGCGTACAGGTCGGCCGGGGAGAGCGCGGGCGGCCACGCGTAGAGAACGGTCCTGCCCCGGACATCGCCCGCGGCCTCCCAGTCCTCCGGAGCGCCGAAGCCGATGTTGACGACGCCGCCGGTGACCGGCTGCTCCGGCGGGTTGGCCGAGGGCAGGCCGCGGTAGGTCGTCAGCAGCTCGCCCTGCCGGCCGTCCGCACCTTCCACGCGCGCCTCGGGGACCCGGATGCCGCTGGTCGAGGCACCGACCGCGAGGACGCCTTCGGCGGCGGCCGGTGAGCCGACGGTGTACATACCGGGGCCGCTGTTCCCCGCTGCGGCGACGACCACCGCACCGGCCGCGACGGCCTCGGTGGCCGCCCGGCCCAGCGGGTCGGTGCCGTCGCCGGGCCCGCCGAGGCTGAGGTTGATGATGTCGGCGCGGTTCGGGTTGGCGGGGTCGATGGCCGCCTCCATACCGGCGATGATGGCGGAGGTCTCGCCGTAGCCGCCGCTCATGACGCGGTAGGCGAGTATCGAGGCGTCCGGCGCCGCGCCGGTGACTCCGCCCTCGCTCGCGGCCCTGCCCGCCACGATGCCGGCCACATGGGTGCCGTGCTCGTCGCCCTGCTGCCCGCCGGGCATCGGATCGGCGTCGCCGTCGACGAAGTCGTGGCCGCCGACGACCTTGTGCCCCTTCCCGAAGCCGCCGCCGAGATCGGGGTGGGTGTAGTCGACGCCGGAGTCGATGACGGCGACGGTGACGCCCTTGCCGGTCACCTTCCGGCCGGCCGCGTCCTCGCGCTCCCACATCCCCGTGTTTCCGACGAGCTCGTTCGCATCGGCGGTCATGACCTTCATCCGGGTGTCCGGGTGGACGGCCTTCACGCCGGGAAGCTTCGCGAGCTCGGCCGCCTCGTCGGCCGTGACATCCATCGCCACCGCGTTGAGGAGCAGCCCCAAGGTGCGGACCTCCTTGGGCTCGACGCCCTTCTCGCCTGCTTCGGCGAGGAAGTCCTTCTGCCGGCCGGCGATCTTCGCGCGCTCGGCCTTCACCTCGGCCGGTGCGGCGTCACGGGCCGCGCCCCGGGGCGCTTCGAGCGCTGCGGCCCCGTCGAGTTCGACGATGACGCGCTGCGTGCCGGGTGCCGGAGCAGCGGCTTCGTCCGCTGCCGCACCGGGTACGGCTGTGAGCAGTCCTCCGAGCACCGCGGCGGTCAGGCCGACGTGTACGGATCTTCGATAAGCATTTCCCATGGATGAGGTCTTACGTCGACAGGTGAGGGTCGGACAACGATTCCCGGCGGCCCATTGCTGCCGCTGGCACAGTTGGGCCACCATCCCGTCCATGAACCAAGAACTGGCCGCGGTCGGTATCGATGCCTTCGACGAAAGTGTGTACCGGGCTCTGTTGGTACGACAGGCCGCGGTGCCGTCGGAGCTGGCCGACGGGCTGGACGCGTCGACCGAGCGAGTGGGCAGGGCCCTCGCGCGCCTCCACGACCGGGGGCTCGTGGGACGGTTGTCCGGGACGCGGCGCCGTTACGCCGCGATCGACCCGCAGCACGCGGTGCAGGCACTCGTCCACGCCCGCACCCTGGAACTGGGCCGGGTGAGGACCGCGGCGGTCGAGCTGTTCCAGGTCTTCGAGGCGGCCCAGCGCGGCGGTGCCGAGGAGGTCGAGATCATCACCGGCATCGAGGCGCTCGGCCGCTGGTTCGTGCGGCTCCAGCAGGAGGCGCGCGAGCAGGTACGGACCCTGGACCGCCCGCCGTACGCCCTCACCACGGCCAACCCGGTGGAGGAGACCGCGATGCGTCAGGGCGTCGTCTACCGCGCCGTCTACGCACCCGAGGCCCTGGAGTGGGCCGGTGTCCTGGACGACATCAAACGGCTGGTCGGCCATGGTGAGGAGGCACGGGTCCTGCCCGGGCTGCGGGTGAAACTGGCCATCGCCGACGACGATCTGGCACTGATGCCGCTCTCGCTCGACATGACGGACGTACGGGCGGCGGTCATCCGGCCCTCCGCGCTGCTGGACGCTCTGGTCGACTACTGGCGGCTGTGCTGGCGGCAGGCCGCACCCCTGTTCGGCGATGCGACGGGCGCCATGGACGACGCACCGGGCGAGGAGGACCGACTGGTGCTGTCCCTCCTGGTCAGCGGCCTCAAGGACGAGGCGATAGCCCGTCAGATGGGCTGGTCGGTACGGACGATGCGCCGCCGGATGAGCCGGCTGCACGAGCTGCTGGGCGCCACCAACCGCTTCCAGGCCGGAGTCATCGCGGCGCGCAGGGGCTGGCTGTGACACAAGGGTGCCGCCGGAGCGGTCCGGGAACCGGCCGCAGGGGCCGCACCGGCCCCACCGGCCCCACCGGCCCCACCGGCCGGAGGGAACCCGGTCATCGGGAGCGGGTGTCGGCCGGTGCGGTCGCTGTGCGCCGGACGTCGCGCGCCGGCCGAGACGGCAGCAGCAGGGCGGGGACCAGACCGAGCGCGGCAAGGGCGGCCAGGACCAGGAGGGCGGGGCCCATGGCCGGGCCGGACATGGCCAGGTCCACACCCGCGCCCGGGGGTGCTCCGGTGGGCGGTCTCAGCGCCATCATGCCGGCGGCGACGGCGATCCCGAGTGTCGGGCCGACGTTCATGGCGGTCTGTTTGAGCCCGCCGACGACTCCCGCGTAGCCGGGTGGCGCGTCGCCGACGACGGTCCCGGTGGCCGTGACCATCACGGCGGTGAACCCCGCGCCGAGTGCGGCGAAGGCTACGCCGGACACCGGCCAGGGGTCAGCCGGACCGAGCCGGGACAGGCCCACGACGGCGAGGACGACGAGGAGTTGGCCCGCGGTCGCGGTGCGACGGGGGCCGTACCGCCGGAGCACGGCAGCGGCGACAGGCGCACCGACGACCATCAGCGCGGTCATCGGGAGAACGCGCAGGCCGCAGGCGAGCGGGCTGAGCCCGAGACCGTCCTGCAGGAAGAACGTGGTCACGAACAGCGCACCGAACATCCCGCCGGAGGTGACCAGCAGGATGGCCATCGATGCCGCCACCGGTACCGAACGTGCCACAGCGGGCGGTACGAGCGGCTGCGCCGTACGACGTTCGTGCCTGACGAGCCCGGCCGCGAGGCCCGCGACGAGGACGAACCCGAGCACCGTCCGCGCAGCCGTCCATCCGTGTTCCGGTACACCGGCAAGTGTGTGGACCAGGACGGCCAGCGTAGTCGCGAAAAGGGCCGCGGTGGCGAGGCCGAACTGCGGCGCTCCGGTGCGCGGCGGCGTCGGCGCCCGGACCGCCAGCGTGAGCGCGGCAATGGCGAGCGCGACCGGGATGTTGACCAGGAACACGGCACGCCAGCCCAGATGTGCGACGAGGACGCCCCCGAGCACGGGACCGGCCCCCGCGGCCACGCCGATCGCGCTGGTACGGATGGCGACCGCCCCGGCGAGCCGGTCGGCGGGGTACACCAGGCGCAGGAGGGCGAGCGTCGCCGGCTGGAGGAGCGCGCCGAACACACCCTGGGCGATACGCAGGCCGATCACCCAGCCGATCCCGGGCGCGAAGGCGATTCCCGCCGAGGCCGCACCGAAGCCGAGCACGCCGACGAACAGCAGCCGCTGGTGTCCGTACCTGTCACCCAGGCGCCCGGCGATGACCAGGAACGCCGCCACCGCCAGCAGATAGCCGGTACTGGTCCACTGAACCTGCGTCACGTTCGCGCGGAGGTCCCGCTGCAGATCAGGCTGCGCCACGAGCAGCACCGTGCCGTCCAGCGCGACGATCATCGCGCCGGCCACGCCGGCCAGGAGCGCGGTGCGCGGTCGTAAGGTCGTCGTCACGGGGTCACCGGGCAGAGGTGAGCGTCCAGCACCGCCACGACGAGCCGGTCGAGTTGGCCGGACGGGCCGAGCGGGCCTTCGCCGGGCGCGGCGTCCGGCGAGGAGGTGTCCAGCACGAGTTGCAGACTTCCCCACCCCCACAGCTGGGCGATGCCGTGCAGGTTGGTCCAGAGCGCCACCGCCGTCACGGCCGGCTGCCGTGCGGGTCCGTGCGGTGTGCCGGACCCGGCCTCCGCGCTCTCCGCACGGTCACGGGTGACGAGTTCGACGATGTGCGCGAACAGCGGGAGAGTCGAGTCGCGCAGTCGCGGGGTGTCCGCTGCGTGCGTCTCGCTGTCGAGCAGATCGTGGCGGAACATCAGCTCGAACATGCCGCGGTGCTCCAGCGCGTACCGGAGGTAGGTCCGCGCGAGCGCCTGCAGTTGGCACCGCGGCGATGCCGCCCCGCCCGTCGCGGCGTCGAATCGGGCTCCGAGGTCCGCGAAGCCCCGACGGGCGATCGCGGAGAGCAGGGAGTGGTGCGTGGGGAAGTACCGGCGCGGAGCCCCGTGGGACACCCCGGCACGGCGTGCGATCTCGCGCAGCCCCAGCGAAGCGGCTCCCTCGGTCATGACGAGGTCCACCCCGACGTCGATCAGCCGTTCCCGAAGAGAGTTCTCACGTTCCATAGACAGTGTCTACCAGCCTGCTGTAGACACTGTCCAGGCCGGGTTCACGGGCAGGCGGGCGGTGACCCGCGACGCGCGATCGGCACCCCGCGACACGGCACCGTGACCGACCGGACCAGGGAGCAGACACCGTGACGGACACCGACCCCACGCCGGATCTCATCCGCGTCACCTTCCCGGACGGCAGCACGACCGACCTCCAGGTACACCGGACGGCGTCGCCCGATGCCGGGGTCGTTCTCTGCCTCCCCGCCATGGGCGTTCGCGGCGACTACTACCGCACGCTCGCCCGCACGCTCACCGAGCACGGATGCCATGTGGTGCTCGCCGACCATCGCGGAACCGGGCGCAGTTCGGTCCGGGCCTCCCGCCGGGTTTCCTTCGGCTACGCCGAGCTCCTGGAGACCGAACTCCCTGCCGTCGTCGACTCGGTCTGCAAGGAGTTCGGCGCCGACCGGATCGCCCTCGTCGGGCACAGCCTGGGCGGCCAGCTCGGGCTCCTCTTCGGCGCGGTGTCGGACCGGGTGAGCCACACGGTGCTCGTGGCAAGTGGCTCGTCCTGGTTCCGCAGGGTGCCGGGCATCGGCGGGGCAGGCCGGCTCCTCGGCCTGCAGCTGATCCTCGTGACGACCCTGCTGTGGGGATATCTGCCGGGATGGTTCCCCTTCGCGGGGCGGGAGGCGAGGCGGCTGGTGCGCGACTGGGGTCACGAGGGGCTGACCGGTCGCTACCGCGTCTCCCACAGCACCATCGACTACGAGGCCGCCCTGGCAGGGTCCACCGTGCCGGCACTCTTCATCACCTTTCCGGGGGACTGGTACGTCCCCGGCGCCTGTGCGTCGCACCTCGCCGCGAAACTCCGCTCGGCCCATGTGACCGAGCGGAGGATTCCGGCGCATAGCCTCGGCCTCTCACGGACCGACCACTTCCGGTGGGCGGCCCGGCCGCATGAAGTCGTACGCGAGGTCGTGGAGTGGCTGCGTACGACAGATCCTGCCCGCCTCCCGAAGTGATCTGGACCACGAAACGCCCTCAGGTGTCACAACGAACGGTGCCGCCGGTGTCTTGTGCGTGAAGCCCTTGAAGCGAAGGAGACACCATGACCGAGAACACCGATGTGGTCGTGATCGGCGGCGGATACGCCGGCGTCATGGCGGCCAATCGACTGACGCAGCGCGACGACGTGACCGTGACGCTGATCAACCCGCGCCCGAACTTCGTCGAGCGGATCCGGCTGCACCAGCTGGTGGGCGGGTCCCACGACGCGGTTGTCGACTACGCGAAGGTCCTGGCCGGGAGCGTCCGGCTGGTGGTCGACACCGTGACACGGATCGACGCGGCCGGACGCAGGGTGACGACGGCGGCCGGGAACACGGTCGGCTACGACTACCTGATCTACGCGGTGGGCAGCGGCAGCGCCGACCCGCGCGTGCCCGGAGCGGCCGAGTTCGCCTACCCGATCGCCGGCCTGGAGGAGGCAGAGCGGCTGCGGCCGGTCGTCGAAGCCGCACCCGCCACGGCGGCGGTGACGGTGGTCGGGGCCGGCCCGACCGGCATCGAGACGGCCGCCGAGCTGGCGGAGACGGGCCGCACGGTGACCCTTGTCTGCGGTGAGGTACTGGGCCCGTACCTGCACGCCCGGGGTCGGCGCTCGGTTGCCGGGCAGCTGGCCGGGCTGGGGGTGACCGTGCTCGAAGGGCCCGACGCGAGGGTGACGGCCGTGACGCCCGATGCCGTGCGCCTCCGCGACGGCCGCGAGCTGCCGAGCACGGTGACCATCTGGACCGCCGGGTTCGGTGTGCCGGACCTGGCCGGCCGCAGCGGGCTGAGCACCGACGCCCTGGGCCGCCTGCTCACGGACGAGACGCTGACGAGCGTGGACGACGCGCGCATCGTCGCGGCCGGGGATTCGGCGGCCCCGTCGGACCTGCCGTTCCGGATGAGCTGCCAGGCCGCGGTCCAGCTGGGCCCGCAGGCGGCCGAGACCGTGCTCAGCCGGATCGCGGGCGAGCACCCCTCACCCGTCGAGGTGGGCTTCGTCAGCCAGTGCATCAGCCTGGGGCGTCGCCGTGGCATCCTGCAGCTCGCCCGGAGGGACGACACCGCCAACAGGTTCTACCTCGGTGGCCGTCCGGGAGCGAAGGTCAAGGAGTTCATCTGCAAGAGCATCGTGTGGCAGCTGCGGTACGAGGCACGTCACCCCGGTGCGCGCAGCTGGTGGGTCAAGGACGCCAAGCGCCAGCAGCTCCTGCGGGCCAAGCGCGACGGGGCACCGGCCGCCGCCGAGCAGGCGGCCTAGGGCCTGCGCGGCCGGTCGGATCGACCGTCGACGGAGCGTGGACCACCGCTCGGCGTGCAACAGCCGTGCGCCGGGTGGTGTCCCGCTCCCTGGCGCGCCCGCAGGTCGGTGAGAATCGAACGGCTACCGCCGGACAGAACCGACGTTGCTGTGGACGCACGCTCAAGGCCCTCGGCAACCGGGGCAGGTCACGAAGGAAGGACCCCCCAGACATGAGCGACCACGCCACCGACCTGGCGACCGAGGCTTTCGTCGCCCATCGCAACCTGCTCTTCACCGTCGCGTACGAGATGCTCGGATCGGCTGCCGACGCCGAGGACGTCCTTCAGGAAACCTGGTTGCGGTGGGCCAAGGTCGACGTGGACGAGGTGCACGACCACCGCGCCTACCTGGTCCGGATCACGACCCGGCAGTCGCTCAACCGGCTGCGCACGATGCAGCGCCGCAAGGAGGCGTACATAGGCCCTTGGCTGCCGGAGCCGCTGCTCACCGCGCCCGACGTGGCCCAGGACGTCGAGCTCGCGGAGAGCGTGTCGATGGCTCTCATGCTCGTCCTCGAAACGCTGTCGCCGACCGAGCGCGCCGTCTTCGTGCTGCGCGAAGTGTTCGAGGTCGGCTACGACGAGATCGCCGCGGCCGTCGACAAGAGTCCCGCGGCCGTCCGCCAGATCGCCCACCGCGCCCGCCTCCACGTCGATGCCCGGCGCCCTCGCCAGGCGGTTTCCCCGCGCGAGACCCGGGCGGCTCTGGAGTCGTTCCAGCGCGCGCTGGAAACCGGTGACCTGCAAGAACTCCTCGACGTGCTCGCCACGGACGTCGTTCTGATGAGCGACGGCGGCGGCATCAAGCAGGCCGCGCTGCGGCCGATCGCCGGCGCCGACAAGGTGGCCCGCTTCATGATCGGTGGGCTCGGCAGGAACGAACGCCCGATCACCGTCGTACCCACCGTGGTCAACGGCAGCCCTGCCCTCCTCGTACACCTGGACGGCGAGATCGACGGCATCATGGCGGCCCGTGTCGAGGACGCCCGCATCACCGGCCTCTACTACGTCCGTAACCCCGAAAAGCTCAACCGGGTCGCATCCGAGACGCCGCTCACCCTGCGGTGAACACCGGTGGCGGAACGGTCACCGGGAAATCGGACACGAGGCCGGTGCGGCACGCCGCGGCCGGTGTCGCCCCCGGGAACCGGCTCCGGGGCGCACGAACGCGTTCCGGCGGCCCCGGCCGGGGAGCGGCTGTCGTGGCATCATGAAAACACCCACGATCGGAATGACGGCGCGCGGGCAGGTGGATCGTGAACGGACCGGTCATCGACTACGAGGCCGTCTTCCAGGCCCTGCCGGCCGCGGTCGCCCTGCTGACCCCCGACCTGGTGTACGCGGACGTCAACGAGGCGTTCCTGTCGATGGCCGGGCGCACCCGCGAGCAGGTTGTCGGCCGCTATCTGTTCGACGTCTTCCCCGACAACCCCAACGACCCCGAGGCGACCGGGGTGCGCAACCTCCGCGCGTCGCTGCAGCGCGTCGCGACCACCGGGGAGCGCGACACCATGGCGCTGCAGCGCTACGACGTGGAGGACTCCCACCGGCCCGGGGTGTGGCAGAAGCGGTACTGGAGTCCGGTCAACGCACCCGTCTTCGCCGCGGACGGGACCATGGTGCTGCTCCTGCACCGGGTCGAAGAGGTCACCGAACTCGTCCGGGCCCGCGACGCCCGGGGCGACAACGACCGCCCCCAGGCCCTCGAAGCCGAGCTCTACACGCGCGCCCGGGAACTGCAGAAGGTCAACGAACGCCTGCGGAAGGCCCATGCCCGCGAACGCGAGGTGGCCCTCCATCTCCAGCGTGCGATGCTGCCGCTGCCCCGGCCCCTCGGTCACCATCGTGCGGCCGTGCGCTATCAGCCCGCCACGGGGGCTCTGAACGTGTGCGGCGACTGGTACGACCTCGTCGACCTGCCCGGGGCGGATCGCACCACAGTCGCCGTGGGGGACGTCGTCGGCCACGGACTGCGCGCGGCCGGAGTCATGGGCCAGCTGCGCAGCGCACTGTCCGCGGCATCCCGGGTAGCCGAGGGGCCCGCTCAGGCCCTGGAAGTCCTCGGCCTGTACGCGCGGTCCGTCGAAGGGGCGGAATCGACCACTGCGGTGTCGGTCTTCATCGACTGGAGCAGGCGCACCCTCACGTACAGCAGCGCCGGCCATCCCCCGCCCGCGCTGGTGGCCCCGGACGGCGCCGTCACCTTCCTCGACGGGGCCACCGATCCCCCGCTCGGCGCCCGCCCCGAACACGTCGCCCGTCCCCAGGCGCGGGCCGCCTACGCCGAGGGCTCCGTCCTCGTCCTCTATACCGACGGACTCATCGAACGCCGCCACGAGGACATCGACACCGGCCTGGAGCGTCTCGCCGTCTCCCTCGCCCGCCACCGCGCCGCCACCCCCGACGCCCTAGCCGACGCTCTCCTGGAAGACCTCATGGCGCCTGCGGGTATCACCGACGACACCGCACTGGTCGTGCTGCGTCTGTGACGACCGGGGAGGCGAAGGAACCTGGTCAGGTCGTCGGGGAACGGCCTCTGCCACCAGCTCGAGAGCGTGTACGCCGCGTAGCCACCGGCGCTGTCGGCGATGGCACTGGTGGCGCCCGCATGGACGTAGCCGTGCTGCTGGGTCACCTCGGGGCGGGCCGGGAGCACGATGTGCACGCGGCCGGGCGCGATGCGGGCTATGCGCGCACCGAGGTGGCTCATCAGCCCCTGGCGGTCGAAGCTCTCCATGATGCGCTTCCGCACGTCGGGGGCGGCCTGTTCTTGTTGCGTCCGGGCTGGAGCGAGCTGCGGGGCTCGGGTTGTCACACCCCGAGCCCCCCAACGCCTCCTGTGTCCGGGTCAGATCAGATCGATGCGTTCCTGGGCGATGGGGTAGCCGACCCTCGCGAAGTGGGCGGCCATCGGAACGTTGGTCTGGTCGGTCCCGGCCACGATGCGGTCCACGCCCTCGTCAGCGAGCTTGTGCGTGGCCTCGACGAGCAGGTCATAGGCGTACCCGTGGCCACGCTGCTCGGGCACGACGCCGATGTAGCCGATGAGAGGGTCTCCGTAGTTGCGGGCGGGGACGCTCAGGCCGACGAGTTCCCCGGCAGGGTTGTAGGCAAGGCGCCACCACTCGCGCGGGCTGGGCAACCAGCGCAGATAGTCCAGTTCTTCCTGGGCGGCCACATCCAGCCCGGACGCGGCGACGGTTCGGCGCACGTGGGCGTCGAGACTGCCCTGGTGGATACGACGGAAGACGTCGAGGATCGCCGCGTCGTCGGGCTCGGGACGGAATTCGAGGCGGCCCGGTCGCGCGGGCACGCCGCAGTCCGGCGTCCAGCGGTAGCGGAACCGCTCGACCAGAGGAGACATGCCTGCGGCGACGGCCGCGTCGATCCGGGCCTGGGCCTGTTCCCGGACCGTCGGGACGTCGCGCCAGCCGGGCGGCAGCTTGAGCGAGTACTCGGCCCGCAGCGGCGAGGCGCGGAGCAGTTGTGCGGCCGCACCGGCGTCCGTGAAGTCGAACCAGTCCAGAGCGACCGGCTTGTCGTCCTTCGGCCCGGCCCACCAAGCTGCCCGCGCCACCACGGCGCCGTCGCGCAGGGCCACCCAGGTCCACTCGGGGCGGTATTCACCGGCGGCGGCCATCCCGCAGTAGGTGTCGCCGAAGGCGGCGAAGCCGACCAGGCCAGGATCGGGCAGGGATTCGAACAGTGCTTCCTCGCCTGCGGCAAGGGGGCGGATGACCAGATCGGTCATGTGAGGGGTCCTTCCGGGGAGCGACGCGCTCCCCTTCAGATCCTCGGCGTCCTCGGAACGGGGTGGGAGCACATGAGAGTCAGTCGGCTCACGGTTCCCACCTCCTTTTTGCGGTCGAGGACGCGAGCGGAGCGTAACAACGTGATCGAATGACCGACAACAGCAATTGGCCTGCCGCACGCACCACACCTCGACCCGCCGAACTGGTCCTGCGGTGCATCGGAACCGCGTCGACCGCTGTACCGATGTGCCCCGAGGCCGGCGTACCGCGCCCGCCCCCGCGCCGGGTCAGACCGCAGGCAATGCGTACAGCCGCTTCCCGTGCATCACCGCGAGCCGCTTGCCCGCCTCCACGACGTACCACTGCTGGATGTCCCCGGTGTTGTCGTTGTACGTCCAGCGCAGCTTCCCGGTCGCGGCGTCGAAGGCGTGCACGCCGCCCTCCTTGTCGAACTCGGTCGCGCCGTACAGAGTGCCGCCCACCTTGGCGAACTGCCATGCCTGCGTGGCCGTTTCCAGCAGGTCCTCGTTGTGCCAGATCTGCTTGCCCGTGCCGGGGTTCACCGCCCACAGGCCGCGCACACTGTCGGACGCGTAGAGCACTCCGTCGCACACCTGCGGGTCCTTGAACTGGCTGAACTCCTCCGTCGCGAGGGACCAGGGCTCCTTGCCCGTCGCCAGATCGAACGCCCGCAGCCGCTGCCCGTCCGCCACGATCACCAGGTCCTCGTGGACGGCGAAGCGGCGGTAGTTGGACTTCCCCATCTTCTTCGTCCACACCTGTCGGCCCGTCGTCGTGTCACGGACGGTCAGGTTCTCGCGGTAGTCCGTGTACACGAGGCGCTTGCCGACGACCGAGGCGGTGATGCCGTACTCCTCGGTGCCCGCGTCGCGCTTCTCGCTCCAGGCCACCTTGCCGGTGGTCGTGTCGATGGCGGCGATCACGTTCGTCGGCGCCGAGAAGTCCTTTTCCAGGATGCCCGCGAGCACGTAGACATGGCGGTCGTCGGCCGCAATCGGGCGCGGCTGCCGGTACGCCTTGCCCAGGCGGCTGCGCCAGGTCTCCTTGCCGGTGGCCGGATCGAGACCCACGATGTCACCGTCGTACTCGGCGCTGGAGAGGTAGAGCGTTCCGCCTCCGACGATGAGCCGGGCTCCGGGGGTCGTGATGCCGGCCCGCGACCACTTCTCCTTGCCGCTGACGACATCCCGTCCCACCAGGGGGTCACCCGACACGAGGACCACGTCCCCGACACGGGCGAGGGCCTGAATTCCGGCCAGATTGTCGTTCGCGGCGTCCGCCCGCCAGAGCGGCTCGGGCGCGGAGCCCGCCGGCGGCGTGGTGAAGTCGTCGCCCTTCCCGCCCCCGCCCGGCTTCGCGCCGCCCGCCGGCTTCTCAGCAGGGTCCTCGGGACCGCACCCCACTAGACCTGCCCCTATGACGGCGAGCCCGAGCCCTGCCCCGGCCAGTTCGAGTATCCGCCTGCGCGATACCGATCCACCCTCGCGTGTCCCCATGGCCCGCTCCCCCGCTTTCGTCCCACCGCGACGCCGTTCACCGGACGTCTTGTGCGCCGACAGGCTAGCCGTCGACTTTCGGCCGAACGCGCGCCGGTACATGATCGGGACAGGGCTGTGAAGCTCTCGTCATCGCGTGACAGCACCGCACGCGACCGCATGTCACGGAGATCCGACGGCCGCTGGACAGAGCGGCTCCGCGGGCGCCGTGACCTTGTCCGTCGTGCCGTCCAGGGGGCCGGCGTCGCGATACGCATCCCTGCACGGCACCCTTCCGGGCGCCCCATCGACGTCACGTCAGGTCTCGTACCCGCATGGCTGTTTGAGGACATTCTCTCGATCGCGGACCCTCTCGCCGAAGAAGGGCGCAAAGCAACGCACCCTCCCCCGTCCCTGCGTTCACGCTTCTTGACGCCGTAAAAGTTACCGGTAACATCAACGGCGCTTCGAGTGACCCTTCGTGTCCGACCGGTGCCCCATCGTCGGTACCGGCGACCAAGTGCAAGGAGTTCATCCTGTGCCACAGAAGAGGCAGACGTCCGGCATCAAGAAACCGAAGATCAGCGTCGTCGTCCCCTGCTACAACGAGATCGACGTCGTCCGGCACACCCACGCACGCCTGACCGGAACGCTGCGCCGGCTCAGCGGCTTCGACTACGAGCAGATCTACGTGGACGACGGCAGCGTGGACGGCACGTGGGAGGCCATCGAGTCGCTGGCCGGGACCGACCCGACCGTCCGGGCCATCCGGTTCAGCAGGAACTTCGGGCATCAGGCAGCGTGCATGGCCGGTCTGCGCGAGGCGGCCGGGGACGCGGTCGTCGTGATCGACGCGGATCTGCAGGACCCCCCGGAACTCATACCGGAGATGGCCCAGTTATGGCTCGACGGCTGGTCGGTGGTGTCCGCACGCCGGCGCAGACGGGACGGGGAGACCCTGTTCAAGAAGGCCAGTGCCTATGCGTTCTACCGGCTGCTCAACGCCATGTCCGACCACGCGCTCGCCCTCGACACAGGTGACTTCCGGCTGCTGGACCGGGAGCTGGTGGCGCACCTGAGCGACACCAGCGACAGGAACCTCTATCTCCGCGGCGCGATCAGCTGGTTCGGCTTCCCGGAAGCCAGCGTCGAGTACGACAGGAACCCTCGTCTGGCGGGGGAATCGAAGTACACCCTGCGCAAGATGTTCGCCCTGTCCCGGCGCGGACTGCTGGCCGGCTCGGTCACTCCGCTGCGGATGTCCACCTGCGTCGGCGCCGCCGCGCTGCTGGGCGGCCTGGGTGCCGCCGTGATCCGGCGTGACCCGAAGCTCCTCGTACGACCTGGGACCTTCGGCGCACAGACCCTCGCCATCGGCATCGTCGGTGAGTACCTCCACGCGGTCTTCCGCCAGGTGCAGGGACATCCCGACTACGTCGTCAAGGAACAGCTCGGCACGCCCTCACGCACCCTCACTGCCAAGGAGCGCATCGCCTCGTGAACTCCGACACCGAAGTACAGCTCGACCCCGTGGACGTCGTCATCGTGGGTGCCGGCTTCACCGGCCTCGCCGCCGCACTCGAACTCGCCGGTCAGGGGCGCAGTGTCCGCGTGCTGGAGCGGGACCCGGCCGTCGGTGGGCTCGCCGCGAGTTTCGACGTCGGCAGTCAGCGGCTTGAGCGCTTCTACCACCACTGGTTCTCCTCGGACAACGAGATGATCGCGCTCTGCGAGACCCTCGGGATATCGCATCTGCTGGAGGCCCACGAGACCCGCACCGGACTCTTCTACGCCAACTCCGTCTACCGGCTGTCGGCGCCCCTGGACGTCCTGCGCTTCGCACCCCTGCCGCTGAAGGACCGCATCCGGCTGGGGCTCCTCGCACTGCGCGCCCGCAAGGTGAAGCACTGGCGGGAACTGGAATCGCTCACCGCCGAGGAGTGGCTGGTGTCTCTGGGCGGACGGCGCGTGTACGAGGTGGTCTGGCGCCCCCTGCTGGAGGGGAAGTTCGGAAAGTACGCCGACCAGGTCGGTGCCACCTGGATGTGGACCAAGCTCCACCTGCGGGGCGGCAGCCGCACACGCTCGGGGCGCGAAACGCTCTACTACATCAGGGGAGGCTGCCAGGCCCTGCTGACAGCCCTCCAGGAGCACCTGGAGTCGATGGGGGTGGACATCCGCACCAGTACCCCGGCCGACTGTGTGCGGGTCGAGGGTTCAGGGGTCACGGGTGTGGAGGCGAACGGCGCGTTCCATCCCGCCCGTCAGGTCCTGCTCACCACCGCGCCCCAGCTGGCCGCCTCCCTGCTGGACCACAAGAGCGCCGACCACCCCGCGGTGCCCGAGCTGCTCCGCCGCTGGCGCGGAGTGGAGTACCTCGGCAACGTGTGCCTCGTCCTGGAGAACAACCGCAAGCTCTCCGACACCTACTGGCTGAACGTCAACGACCCCGACTTCCCCTACGTCGGTGTCATCGAGCACACCAACCTCGACAGCCCCGAGCGCTACGGGGGGAAGCACGTCGTCTACCTCTCCAAGTACCTGCCGACGGACGCCCCGCTGTACCGGATGTCCGACGACGAGGTCTTCGAGTACAGCCTCCCCCACATCAAGCGCATGTTCCCCGACTTCGACCGCAGCTGGGTGGAGCGCTACCACGTGTGGCACGCGGACCACGCGCAGCCGGTGATCACCCCGCACTACACACGGGTGATGCCGCCGGTCGAATCCGGGGTCAGGGGGCTGTACCTGTCGGGAATGGCCCAGGTGTTCCCCGAGGACCGCGGGACCAACTACGCGGTACGCGGCGGGCGTCGCGCCGGCCGCCTCGTCGCCGACCGGCACGCCTCCACCGGGAGCGACCATGTCTGAGCTGCTCACGCTGGACGACGCGGAGAACCTGACCACCGAGCAGGTCCACGACCTGTACCAGAGGTTCGTCAGCCGCAGCCAGGTCTCCCTCATCGGTTCCTTCGGCTTCGGCCGCGATCTGGTCGATCACGCGCAGGGCGCGTGGATCCATCTGCGGGACGGCCGCCGCATCCTCGACTTCACCGGTGGCGTCGGTGTGCTGAACCACGGCCACAACCACCCCCGGCTCCTCACGGCCCGGCGCCGCTTCCAGGAGGCCCGCCGGATGGAGGTGCACAAGAACTACTTCTCCCCGTACGTCGCCGCGCTGAGCCACAATCTGGCGGCGCTGCTCCCCGGCGACCTGAACATCAGCTACTTCCCCAACTCGGGTGCGGAGGCGGTGGAGGGCGCGGTCAAGCTCGCGTACAAGTACCACCGGGGCCGGCGCGGCACCGTGCTGCACACGGACATCGCCTTTCACGGGAAGCTCCTGGGCGCGGGCAGCCTGACCGCGTCCCCGGAGGTCCACTTCCCGTACCCGGGCATCCCCGGGACGGACACCTTCGGATACGACGACGTGGACTCCTTCCTCCTCGCCCTCGACCGGCACACCGACTCCACGGGCGAGAGCGACGTCTACGCCGTCGTGCTGGAGCCGTTCAGCGCCTCCAGCCTGCGGGAGTGCTCCGCCGCGTTCCTGCACGAGGTGCGGCGGGTGTGCACCGAACGCGACATCGTGCTGATCTTCGACGAGGTGTACACCGGCTGGGGCAAGACGGGTGCCCTGTTCCACTTCATGCACCATCCCGGGCTCGTCCCCGACATCGTGACGACGTCGAAGTCCTTCGGTGGCGGGAAGTCCTCGATCTCCGGCTACATCACCCGCGAGCCCCTCTTCCGCGCGGCCTACGACAACCTCGCGGACGCCACGCTCCACAGCACGACCTACTACGGGTTCGGTGAGGAGACCGCCACCGCTCTGGAGGCCGTGGCGATCGCGGTCGAGGAGGACTTCCCCGGCCGGGCCCGTGCGCTGGGCGAGCGCCTCGGCGACGGACTCGCGGGCATCGCGGCGCGGCATCCCCGGCTGGTCCGCGGGGTCAGGGGGCGTGGCGCCCTGCACGGGGTGTTCCTCAACCCGGGGCCCGAAGTCCCCGCCCGGCTGCGGGCCGCCCTGCCGAGCTCGTTGGCCAAGGACCCGCAGGCCCTGGCGAAGATCCTGACCGGGGCCGTGGTCGCCGCCCTGTACCGGGACCACGGTGTGCTGACGTTCTTCGGCTCCAACCGTGCCATCGCCCTGATCGCCTCCCCTCCCCTGGTGGCCCAGGAGGACGAGGTGGACCTCTTCCTCAACGCCCTGGACGAGGTCCTCGACCAGGGCGCGGTCCGGCTGGTCTCCGCTCTGGTGCGCGAGAAGGTGACGGGATGACCGTGACCGCCCGCGCCCTGGGCGCCTCCTCGCTCCCTGTCTGCTGGTCCACCGAGTTCGACGCGTTGAGCTCCCCGCAGGCCCGTGCCCTGGCCGTCGAGCACACCGTGGAGAGCCTGGACCGTATGCCGGCCCCGTACAGGTACGGCATAGCCGTCGCTCTCCGGCTGTTCCCGGTGGCTTTCCGCGTCGCGGCCGGGCACCGGCCCGCCACCGCCACACCGGAACAGGTACGCCGCGGGATGGCCCGCTTGCGCGGCCTGCCGGGCTACGGAGAGGTGCTGCGCGCCACCACCGCCCTGGCCCTGTACGGGGCGTTGGACGGGGCCGGCCACGGGACCCGGATCACGGAACGGGGGGCCCGATGAGGTTCCCGGCACGGCGGGCGGGAACCGTGCGCGAGGTCGAGTGCGACGCGCTGGTCGTCGGCTCCGGTGCGGGCGGCGCCGTAGCCGCCCTCGAACTGGCCCGTGCGGGGCGGGCGGTGACCGTACTGGAGGAAGGCCCCCGGGTCGCCACCCGGGACTTCGGCACCAGCACCCCGGCCGAGTCGATGCGCCGCCTGTACCGCAACGGCGGGGCCACCGCGGTCTTCGGCACCCCCACCATCGCGTACGGCGAGGCGCGGGTGGTGGGCGGCACCACCGTCGTCAACGGGGGCCTGCTCTGGGAACCGTCCTCTGCGCTGCTGGACCGGTGGGCCTCGCTGAGCGGGTACGGCGGGTATCGCGCCCCCGTGCTCGGAGCGCACTTCGCCGGAATCCAGCGCCGTCTGGGCATGATCGTCCAGGAGCACGGGGACGGTAACGAGGACTCCCGGCTGCTGGCGCGCGCCGCCGAATCGCTGGGCTGGCGCTGGCAGCGCCCCCAGCGGGTGGTCCGCGGCTGCGAGCACCGCAATCAGTGTGCGACCGGCTGCCCCAGCGGCGCGAAGCAGAGCATGGCGGTCACCTACCTACCGCAGGCCGAGGAGCTCGGCGCCCGCATCAGCCCCGGTGTGCGGGTGGACCGGATCGTTCACGGGCGGGGGCTCGCACGTGCCGTGGAGGCCACGGACGCGGAAGGGCGCGCGGTCCGCTACCGGCCGCGCACGGTGTTCGTGGCCGCGGGCGCGATCGGGACTCCCGTGCTGCTGCGGCGCAGCGGCATCCACGCCCGGACGGCCGGGCGGCGGCTGGCACTGCACCTCAACCTGAGGACGATCGCCCGGTTCCCCCGTGTCGTCGACGCGGTGCGCGGCACCATGTTCACCGCCCAGGTCCAGGAACACGCCGACCTAGGCATGCTCGTCATGCCGTCCAACCTGACGCCGGGCGGGCTGGGGGCGGCCCTGGCGGGGCGGGACCCGCGCACGGTGAACCGGCTCCTCGACGAGCGTGCGTATCTGGGGATGTTCACCACCCAGGTACGGATGCAGGGGCCGGCGGGCATCGCCGCGGTGGTCGGCCGCACACCGGTTCTGCGTCACGGCATGAACCGGTCCGACCATCACGCCCTGACGCTGGCCTTCCGCCGCACCGCGCGGCTGCTGTTCGCGGCGGGGGCCACCGAGGTACTGCCACCGACGAGTGCGGCCCCGCCCTTGCGAAGCGCCTCGGACGTGGAGGAGTACTGCGCCCGCGTGCGGCCCGGCGACTGGGAGCTGGTCTCCGTGCACGCCATGGCCGGCTGTCCCATGGCCCTGCCCGAGCGCGGCGGGGTCTGCGACGACATGGGCAGGCCGCACGGCTTCGCCAATGTGCACCTCTGCGATGCCGGCGTGCTGCCCGGGGCCCCCGGGATCAGCCCGCAGGGAACGATCATGTCTTTCGCCCACGAGATCGTGGGCCGCCATCTGGAGTCCGTATGACAGAGAAAACCGCACCGCACCAGGCTCCCGGGACCCCAGTGACGCACAGCGTGCCCGCGTTCAGCGGGGCCGCCGTGGTGGCATCCTGTATCGGCTTCGTGCTGATCGGGGCGCTCCAGGCGCTGTACGGACCGGCCATCCCGGCGTTCCGTACGGAGTTCGGGCTCTCCCCCTCCGGGGCCGGTCTGGGGCTCAGCGCACACTTCGTCGGTGGTGTCGCCGGCGTACTGGTCTTCGACCGTCTCTACGGACGGATCGGGAACCGCCGTCTCCTCGGTGGCTCCTACCTGCTGATGGCCGTCGGCGCCGCGGGCTTCGCGGTGGCGCCGAACTGGCCCGTGGGGCTGTTCGCCGCGCTGCTGGCCGGGCTCGGTTTCGGTGGGATCGACTACGGCCTCAACCAGCTCTTCGCCACCGGGTTCGGCCACCGCTCCACCGCGATGCTGAACATCCTCAACGCCCACTTCGGGGTGGGCGCCATCCTGGGCCCCGCACTGATCGGCCTGGTCGGCTCCGAGCACTACCCGGCGGTCTTCCTGGGCTTCGCGGCCCTCACCCTGCCCCTGCTCCTCTGTCTGCGCGGGGTCCGGGACCGAGCGGTGCAGCAGTCCACGGAGGGGGAACCGGGCGCAGCCCCGGCCGCACCTCGCGTCCTCGGCCGCAGTCTCGGCACCGTCCTGGCCGTCTTCGTCGTGCTGTACGTCCTGCACGTCGGCATCGAGGCCGGTGTCGGCGGCTGGGAACCCACGCACCTGGTCACGGTCGGATACGGGGCGGGCGTCGCGGCGACCGCCACATCCGTGTACTGGCTGATGATGACCGTCGGCCGGTTCCTGGTCGCGCCCGTGGCGCTCCGCTTCTCGCCGCAAGCCATCATCACCGTCTCCTGCGCAGGCATGACGGTGTGTCTGTTCGCGGCCGCCGTACCCGCACTCGCTCCTTACGCGTACGCGGGCGTCGGCCTCTTCATCGCACCGATCTTCCCCACCGCGCTGCCGTGGCTGATGGAGGCCGCTCCCCGCGCGCGCCGAGCTGGGGCCCTGGTCATCGCGGCCTCGATGGTCGGCGGAGTGGCCGCAGGACCGGCGCTCGGCAAGGTCATCGAGTGGGCGGGCATCCGGGCGGTTCCCCTGCTCCTGGCCGTCGTCTCCCTCCTGTGCCTCGCGGCCACTCTCTGGCTGATCAGCGCGACCCGTACCTCAACCGCCCTCCCCGCAGAAGGACACATCACGGCATGAGCCCACTCGCCACCACCGCCGACGGCTTCACGCTGCACGGCGAACCCTTCCGGATCATCTCCGGCGCCATGCACTACTTCCGTGTGCACCCGGACCAATGGGCCGACCGGCTGCACAAGGCACGGCTGATGGGGCTGAACACGGTCGAGACGTACGTTCCCTGGAACCTCCACCAGCCGACGCCCGGCACCCTCGACCTCGACGGTCCGCTGGACCTGCCGCGCTACCTGCGGCTGGCCCAGGAGGAGGGCCTGCACGTCCTGCTGCGGCCCGGGCCGTACATCTGCGCGGAGTGGGACGGCGGCGGGCTGCCCTCCTGGCTCACCTCGGACCGCGACATCGCACTGCGCAGCAGCGACCCTCGCTTCACGGACGCGATCGACGGCTACTTCGACCTGCTCCTTCCCGCGCTCGCCCCCTCCATGGCGACAGCGGGCGGCCCCGTCATCGCCGTGCAGGTGGAGAACGAGTACGGGGCGTACGGATCGGACGCCGCGTACCTGAAGCACCTGGAACACGCTCTGCGTTCACGAGGCGTCGAGGAACTGCTCTTCACCTGCGACCAGGCAGACCCCGCGCATCTCGCCGCCGGGAGCATCCCGGGCGTGCTCGCCACCGGCACCTTCGGCGGGAAGATCGAGAAGTCGCTGGAGCGGCTGCGCGCACACCAGGCGCAAGGGCCCCTGATGTGCACCGAGTTCTGGGTCGGGTGGTTCGACCACTGGGGCGAGCCCCACCATGTGCGCAGCGCGGACGACGCCGCCGCGTCGCTGGAGACGCTGCTGGCCTCGGGCGCCTCGGTGAACATCTACATGTTCCACGGGGGCACCAACTTCGGCTTCACCAACGGTGCCAACCACGAGCACACGTACAGCCCCGTCGTCACCTCGTACGACTACGACGCACCGTTGGCCGAGTCCGGAGATCCCGGCCCCAAGTACCACGCCTTCCGAGAGGTCATCGCCCGCCACGCGCCCGTACCCGATACGCCGGTTCCCGCCGCGGCCCCCAAGCTGCCCCCCACCGCCGTGACGCTGGGCCGGCGGACGCCCCTGCTGGGTCGCGCCGGTGACCTCGGCGTTCCCGTGCGTGCCCCGGAACCCCTGCCGATGGAGGCGCTGGGGATGCGCGCCGGCTTCGTGCTCTACCGCACCACGCTGCCCACCGCGGGCGACGGGGTCCTGCACTTCACCCATGGGGTGGGCGACCGGGCCCAGGTCTTCGTGGACGGGGCCCCGGCGGGCGTCCTCGAACGCGAGCACCACCAGGAGAGCCTGACCGTGCGCGTTCCGCGCGCAGGAGCCCGACTCGATGTGCTGGTGGAGAACCTGGGCGGGGTCAACTACGGGCCTCGCATCGGCGACGGCAAGGGCCTTCGGGGGCCGGTATCGTTCGCCGGCGTCGTCCTGCGGGAGTGGGACTGCCACTCCCTGACCCCGGACGGCCTCCGTCACCTGGCGCACGTCCCGCAGCACGAGGCGCAGGACGAGAGGCAGGCAGGCCCGGCCTTCCACCACGGAACCTTCCAGGTCGAAGCGCCCGCCGACACCTTCCTGGCGCTACCGGGCTGGACGAAGGGCCAGGCATGGATCAACGGCTTCGACCTCGGCCGCTACTGGAGCCGCGGTCCGCAGCGCACCCTCTACGTGCCCGGGCCCGTCCTGCGGGACGGAGCCAACGAACTGGTGCTCCTGGAGCTGGACGCCACGGTCACCTCGCAGGCCCTTCTGACCGACGTCCCCGACCTGGGAGTGGAGAAAACCTGATGCGAAACCACCTGCGGCTGCCGCCTCCCGCCGCCCCTCCGCTGTCGGGGCACCTGCCGTTCGAAGACGCGCCGGAGGTGAGCGACCCCATCGAGGTGACCAGCCGTTACCTCACGCGGGGCGGACGCCCCTGGTTCCCCGTCTCCGGCGAGTTCCACTTCAGCCGCTACCCCGCAGGGCAGTGGGAGGAGGAACTCCTCAAGATGAAGGCGGGCGGGATCACCGTCGTCGCCGCGTACGTGATCTGGATCCACCACGAGGAGATCGAGGGCCGTATCCGGTTCGACGGCGACCGCGACCTGCGGCACTTCGCCGAGCTGTGCGCCCGCCACGGTCTCGACTTCGTTCCCCGGATCGGTCCCTGGTGCCACGCCGAGGTCCGCAACGGCGGCCTGCCCGACTGGGTGCTCGACCTGGACTGCACACCGCGCACCGACGACCCCGTCTACCTGGCGCCCGTCCGGCGGTGGTTCGCGGCCATCGGCGACCAGTTGAGGGGACTCGACCGGGCCGGCGGCGGCCCGGTCGTCGCCGTCCAGATCGAGAACGAGCTCTACGACCAGCCCGGCCACCTGCTCACGCTCAAACGGCTCGCCCAGTCCTGCGGCCTGAGCGCACCGCTGTGGACGGCCACCGCCTGGGGCGGCGTCCAACTGCCGCCCGACGAGCTCCTGCCGCTGTACGGCGGGTACCCCGAGACCTTCTGGACCGAGGCACACGGCGGCTGGCCCGACACCTGCCGCAAGCACTTCTTCTTCACCCATCAGCGCGACGACGAGGGCATCGGCGCCGATCTGAGGCCCACGACCGTACGCGGCGGGGAGGGTCCGCCCACCGACCGGTTCCCCTGGGCCACGTGCGAACTCGGCGGCGGCATGGCCCACTCCTACCACCGACGGCCGCGGGTCGACGCGGCCGATGTGGCCGCGCTCGGACTCACCAAGATCGGCTGCGGATCGGTCTGGCAGGGCTACTACATGTTCCACGGCGGTACGAACCCGAGGGGCAAGCTCACCACCCTCCAGGAGTCGCACGCCACCGGCTATCCCAACGACCTGCCGGTCCTCACGTACGACTTCCAGGCTCCGCTCGGCGAGTACGGCCAGTACCGGCCCTCGTACCACGAGCTGCGTCTCCAGCACCTGCTGCTCGCGGACCTCGGGCACCGCATCGCGCCCATGGCCTCCGTCCTGCCCCAGGAACAGCCTGCCGGCCAGGACGACCGCACGACCCTGCGGTGGGCGGTGCGCTGCGACGCCGACGCGGGGTTCCTGTTCGTCAACAACCACCAACCGCACGAGCCGCTGCCCGCCCACCCGGACACCTCCTTCCGTATCGACTGGCCCGACGGCACCGAGCTCTCGCTGCCCAGTGCTCCCGCCACCGTCCCTCCGGGCGCCTCGTTCTGCTGGCCGCTCCGCATGCCGGTGGCGGGGGCACGACTGGACTGGGCGACCGCCCAGCCGGTCTGCCGGGTCGAGAACGACGGGCAGACCGTCCTCGTCCTCGCCGCCGTCGACGGCATCGCGCCCGAACTCGCCCTGGACGCCTCCACGGTGTCCTCGGTGAGCGCACCGAGCGGTGAGATCACCCAGGTCGACGGGCGCGTCCTGGTCACCGGTCTGGCGGCCGGCACCGACGCCCTGGTGGAGATCGAAACCGCCGACGGAGGCCGCGTCGGCCTGCTCGTTCTGGACGCGACCACGGCAAGGAGCGTCTACCGGGGCCGCGCCTGGGACGCCCAACGCCTGGTGCTGTGCCGGGAAGGGGTCGTCTTCGACGACGACGAGGTCCGCGTCCACAGCACTGCCGGGGAACCGTCCTTCGCCGTCTTCCCGTCCCCGCGGGAGCCGTTGAGCGCGACCGGCGCCCAGCTGCGCGCGGAAGCCGACGGAGTCTTCACCCGTTACCGGCTGGCCGCGCAGGAGCCTGCCACGGAGGCGCCCGCGCCGCTCGCCGTCCGGCTCACGAGGCCCGCCGGCCCCGTTCCGGCACCGGCGGCCAACGCCATGGGCCGGGCGAGCGCTCCCGACGACAAGGCCTTCGAGTCCTCGGCCGCCGAGTACCGCCTCGACGTACCGGACGCGCTCCTCGACCGGCCCGAGGGAGTACTCCTGCGGATCGACTGGACGGGCGACGTGGCACGCGCGTCCACCGGCGGGACGCTCGTCGCCGACCAGTTCCAGGCCGGGCAGCCCTGGGAGATCGGCCTGGACCGGGTGGACGCGGGCGCGGCGCGCGCCCACGGGATCACGCTGCGGATTCTCCCCATGCACGCCGAGCAGGACGGAGTGCACCTTCCGTCGGGGGCTGATCACCGGGAGGCCCGTGTCATCGGTGTCACGTGGAGCGCGGTGCGGGCCTGGCCGGTCCGCACGGGTTGAGCCGGTAGGTGAGCGCGACTCCCGGCGGGCCCGGCCGGTCCGCCGGGAGCCGAGCTCGTAGGTGAGCGCGTGGCCGTCCGGCCTATCCTTGATCCGGCCGGACGGCCATGCCCGACGACCGGTGCTCCCGAGGAGAACCACGATGCCCTCAGCCGCTCCCGGCAGACCCTCCCCGGCGGGCCGCAGCCGCCGCAGTTTCGCCGGAACGAAGCCGGTCATGGACGATGTCGCCCGGCTCGCGGGCGTCTCCAAGCAGACGGTTTCCCGCGTCCTCAACGAGAACCCGTCCGTGCGGCCGGACACGCGTACGCGCGTCCTCGCGGCGATGAACGAACTGGGCTACCGGCCCAGTTCGAGCGCTCGCTCGCTGGCGAGCGGCCGTACCCGGATACTCGGCGTGATCTCCTTCGACGCGGCCCGGCACGGCCCCGCCTCCATTCTCACCGCGATCAACCTCGCCGCTCGCGAGGCCGGTTATCTGATCAGTTCCATCGCGCTGCCGCTGTCGGACGCGCACACCGTGATGCAGGCCGTGGAGCGGCTGGCCGCCGAAGGAGCGGACGGTGTCATCGCCATCGCACCGCAGGAGCACACCGACAAAGCGCTGGCCGACGTCGCTCCCGCCCTCCCCCTGGTCACGCTGGAGAGCCACCTCGGCTCGGGCACCCCCGTCGTCACCTCGGATTCCGCCGCCGGGGCCCGCCTCGCGGTCGAACACCTGCTGTCCCTCGGCCACTCCACCGTCCGGCACATCGCCGGGCCGAGCGGCTGGCTCGCCGCCGAACAGCGCGTACTCGGGTGGCGCCGGGCTCTGGAGGCAGCGGGCGCGCCCGTCCCCGCCCCGCTCATCGGCGACTGGAGCGCGAGCTCCGGCTACGCCCTCGGCCGGCAACTCGCCTCCCAGCCGGATGTCACCGCCGTGTTCGCCTCCAACGACCACATGGCCCTGGGAGTTCTGCGAGCACTGCACGAGGCGGGACGCCATGTGCCCGACGATGTCAGCGTCATCGGCTACGACGACATCCCCGAAGCCCCGTACCTGCTCCCGCCTTTGACCACCGTCCACAACGACTTCGCGGAGTCGGGCCGCCGCGCCGTCCACCTGCTGTTGCAGCAGCTCCAGGGGAACGGGGAGAGCGGCGTCAGCTCGATCGTTCCGGTGGAGCTGATCGTGCGGGCCAGCACGGGACCGGCGCCCCGGGGCTGACGCGTTCCGTACGGGTCCACGCCGGGGTTGCGCCGACGGCGGACGAGGTCATCGGCGCGCCAGGTCGGCCAGTACCTCCCGTGCGGCGCGCGTACCCGATGCCATGGCTCCCTGCACCGATCCGGTCGCCCGGTGGTCCCCGCACACGTAGCGGTCCGGGGCGAAGCGGGTGGTGCGGCTGAGCGGCCAGGGCGGCACCATCGCCGGCAGGGCGTCCTTCACCGTGTACGTGGCGACGAGTGTCCAGGCGCTCGTGTCGGTGCCGTACAGCTCGGCCAGGCGCCCGCGCACCGCGGCTTCCCGGCCCGGCCGGTCGCCGTGCAGCACGGAGGTCGACACCAGGGAAACGCCCGGTGGAGCGTAGGTGGGCGTGACCTCGGTCAGGACACACGTGTTGAGGACGGCCGGACCGCTGTCCACGACCAGGGTAGGTTCGGCCAGGGGCGAGGTGTCGGCCGCGTGGTAGTACGTCGTCACCGTACGGCCGTCCGGAACCGGCAGGCCCGGCAGCAGGCGGGCGGCAGTCGGCCAGTCCGTGGCCACGACGACCGTGGACGCCGGCCGTTCGCTGCCGTCCTCGAGGAGCACTCCGGTGTCCGTCAGCGCGGCGACCGGTGTGCCGAGGCGGAGGGTGCCGTCGGGCAGACCGGCGGCGAGCTGGGCCGGCACCGCGCCGATGCCGTCGGCCGGCAGGCACAGGGTGCCCCGCACCATGCTCCGCAGGACGAGGTGGAAGAAGCGGGCGGAGGTCGTCAGCTCGTCCTCCAGGAACACTCCGGACAGGAAGGGCTTCAGCAGGTCCTCGATCGTCCGCGGCGAGATCCCGGCGCGGACGAGAGCGGCCGAGGTCGTGCGGTCGGGCCCGCGCTTGAGTGCGCCGGCGGGGAGCAGGCTGTCACGCGCGGCAAGGGCGGCGAGCGCGGCGAGGTCGCGTGCGGGGAGGACCCGCCCGGGCAGAAGGCTCGCGACGGCCCCCGGACGCCTGGTGGGATCTTCGATCCGCACCTGTCCGGCGAGGGTCCGGGCGAGGACTCCAGGGGTGAACGGCCGCAGGCGCAGGTTCCGCAGGACGAGGCGCCTCTTTGCCTGGGGGTAGGCGGTGTTGAAGACCTGGAAGCCCCGGTCCAGCAGGAAGCCGTCCTTGCGGTCGGTGCGCATACGTCCGCCGACGGCGTCGGAGGCTTCCAGCAACTGGACGCGCAGGCCGGCCCGGCTCAGGTCGAGTGCGCACACGATGCCTGCGAGGCCGGCACCGACGACGAGGGTGTCGGGCGGTGGACGCTGCTGATCGGTCATCATCCGTCTCCTTCACTCTTCGGCGGCTCTTCTTCTGCTCTTCTTCTGCTCTTCTTCTGCTCTTCGACCGCTCTTCTGTCGCTCTTCCTCCGCTTCTCTGCCGCTCATCCGCAGAAGAAGAACCTGATTCTCACCCGCGCACGACGGTTTCCAGGGCAGCCAGCGCTTCGGTGAGTCCCGAGGGCCGCAGCAGGCCAGGCAGCGCGCGCCCGGCCCATCCCGGGCCGAGCGTCAGAACGACCGGAGCCCTGCGGGCACCGCGGACGCCCCACTCCATGGCGGCCACATGCTGGGCAAGCGGCCGGCTCGCGGTCGTACGGGACTGGGCCCAGAGGCAGACGGCCGCGGGCCCGGTCCTGCGCACCGCCTCGACGAGCGCCTCGGCGGGCAGGGCCGCGCCGAACATCGTCACCGGCAGGCCACGTTCGGCGAGCGCGGCGGCGAGGACGTCCAGGGGAAGGGAGTGGTTCTCGCCCGGCACGCAGGCGAGCACCGTCGTGGCGCCCGAGCGCCCGGCCGCAGCCGGTGGGGCACACCGGCGCAGGACACCGGTGATGTGCCAGGACAGGAAGTGTTCGACCTCCACGTACTTTTCGCCGCTGCTCTCCCATTTGCGGCCGACGGCCTGGAGCGTGGGCATGATCACCTCGTTCCAGGCGGCCACCAGACCGTGGTCGGCGACCACCGCGGTGAGCAGTTCGTCGAGGGCGACGGCGTCCAGCCGGAGGGCGGCCCGGGCCAGTCCCCTGCATTCCTGGCGCACGGCGCCGAGCTGAAGACCGGTGCGGGCACGGCTGCGCGCCGCCTCGGGCCGTACACCGCGCGGTTCGGACGCGGCATCGGGAGGAAGGCCCTCCCGGGCCAGCCTCGCGGCCTCCGCGGGCGGCATGCCCGTGGTGGTCAGGGCGCACATCCGCTCGAGCAGGGCGATGTCCGCCGCGGTCCAGCGGCGGTGCTTGCCGTCCGTGCGCAGAGGCGGTCCGACCCCGTACCGGCGGTCCCAGGAGCGGATCGTCGTGGGCGCGACACCCAGTCGCCTGGCCACCTCGCCGGTCGTGAACCCGCCGCCTCGTCGCCCCGTCTCGTCAGGGAGTGTCACCCCTTCACCATACGACGCATAAACGATGCATGTTGCCTGCGTCGTTCGTGCCTCCAAAACTGGCCCTACGCGTGCAGGCGGCCGGTGCCGAAGGCAGAGAACCCCGGAGTCCCGCACCACCCGCCCGGACAGGAGGGACGAGACGATGCGTACCACCGGCAATGCCGCCGTACAGTCGCCGCCCTCCGACGCGACGCCGGGCGACCAGGAACTCGCCCGTAACTTCGTCGGCGCGGACGAGCGCGCCTTCGCGGCGGTCTACCGGCGCTGGAGGCCGCTCGTCCACGCCATGGCGAGCCGCTCCCTGGGCGACGCGCACGAAGCCGAGGACGTGACGCAGCAGGTCTTCCTCGCCGCATGGCGCGGGCGGTCCGGCTTCCGTCCGGAGCGCGGACCGCTCGGTGCCTGGCTCGTCGGCATCACGCGCCGCAAGATCATCGACGCGCTCGCGGCCCGAACCCGGCGCCTGCGGCTCGTCGACGCCGCCGCCCACACCCTGCTTCCGCTCCAGGAGACCGACCCCGCACCCGAGGCCGCCCTCAACCGCGTCCTCCTCGTCGACGAGCTGATCCGGCTCCCGAGCCACCAGCGCGAAGTGCTCCGCCTGGCGTTCTACGAGGACCTCACGCACATGCAGATCGCCGAGCGCACCGGCATCCCGCTCGGCACCGTCAAGAGCCACGCCCGCCGCGGGCTGCACCACCTGCGCCACCGGATCGAGCACAACCCGCCGGCGACGCGTGCGCGTGCCGGGAAAGGGGGTGCGCGCGGTCCGCTGAGCAGGCAGCCGTCTCTATAGGCTGAACGCGTGGCGAGCACCCGAAACACCCAGGCAGCGGACTCCGGCGATCAGGCCCCCGGGCATGAACTTCAGGCGTTCGCGGTGAAACTGCGACAGATGAACGGAGAGATCAATCGCATCGCGCACGCGTTCACCAACGATCAGGGACTGCACGCCACCGACGTGCAGGCGCTTGCCGCGATCCTGGATTCGGAGACGCCTCTCACGCCGGGCCTCCTGCGTACGCACCTCGGGCTCACCTCGGGTGCGGTCACCGCATGCCTGGACCGGCTGGAGAAGGCCGGGCACATCCGCAGGGTGCGGGAGAGCAAGGACCGCCGGGTGGTGCACCTCCACTATCTGCCGGACGCGCGATCGGCCGCTCGCGCTCATTTCATGCCACTCGCCAAGGCAACGGCCCGCGCACAGGAGAGTTTCAGCCCCGACGAGCTCGCGACGGTGCTGCGCTTCCTCGATGCGCTCAACGACGAGCTCGGCCAGGTGCACGAGGGACGCTGAGCAGCTCCCGTCCACGATCCGTCCCACGCGCCGGGCCGGAACACCGGGCGGCCGGGCGAGCAGCCACCCAGTAAAGGGTCGGTCAAGATCTCTCAATGATTGAGATAGTCTTCCATCAAGAGATCTAGAAATTCCTGACCCGGGAGTGCAATGTCCAGCTCCACACGTCTTGTGCGGTGGCTCGTGCCCGTAGCCCTGCTCATCGCCTGGCTCGGTATCGGCGGAACACTCGGCCCCTACGCCGGCAAGCTCGGCGAGGTCGCGACGAACGACCAGGCGGCCTTCCTGCCGCAGAACGCCGAGTCGACCAAGGTGATCGACGCGCAGGACGCCTTCCGCCAGGACGAGACGCTCCCCGCCATCGTCGTCTGGACCGCCGACGGCGACGGCGTGACCACCCAGCAGCGCGAAGCCGCGACCGCCGCCCTCGCCTCGCTCGACGGCGTACCCGGCACGGTGGGCACCCCGTCCGCGGCCATCCCGTCGAAGGACGGGCAGGCACTCCAGGGGGTCGTGCAACTGCGGACCGATCTCGGCGATCGGCTTCCCGTCGTACTGGAGAAGGCCGCCGAGGCGGCGGAACAGGTACCCGGCACCGTCGCCCGGATCGCCGGACCGGCGGCGAGCCAGGCGGACCTGTCGGACGCGTTCGCGGGGATCGACGGCCTGCTCCTCGGCGTCGCCCTCGTGACGGTCCTGGTCATCCTGCTCCTCGTGTACCGCAGCGTCATCCTTCCGCTGGTCATCATCATCGGCGCCGTCTTCGCGCTCGGCCTGGCGTGCGGCGTGGTGTACGTGCTGGCCGAGCAGAACGTCGTGCGGGTCGACGGGCAGGTCCAGGGAATTCTGTCCATCCTCGTGATCGGCGCCGCGACGGACTACGCGCTCCTACTCACCGCCCGCTTCCGCGAGGAACTGGAGCGCCACGAGGACCGCGTGACGGCCATGCGGGCAGCCGTACGCGAGTCGGCAGGCCCCATCGTGGCGAGCGCCGCGACCGTCGCGCTCGGTCTCCTCGCGCTGCTGCTCAGCGACCTCACCAACAACCGGGCACTGGGGCCCGTCGGCGCCATCGGCATCGTGTGCGCCGTCCTCAGCTCCCTCACGTTCCTGCCCGCCGCACTGGTGCTGCTCGGCCGCAGCGCGTACTGGCCGGCCCGCCCGAAGCCGGTCGGCGCCGCCGACGAGAGCGGCAGCGGTCGCGGTGTGTGGCCCCGGGTCGCGGCACTGGTGGACCGCGCTCCCCGCAAGGTCTGGGGCCTGACGCTCGCCGGGCTGCTCGCCTGCGCGGCCTTCGCGCCGACCCTCGACTCCAAGGGCGTCCCGCTGGACGAACTGTTCGTCAACGATGCGCCGTCCGTCGCGGCGCAGGCCGCGCTGGTCAGGCATTTCCCTGGTGGCTCGGGCAACCCGGCCGTCATCGTGGCCGACGCCGGGGCTGTCGACCAGGTGACCGCGGCGGCGGCCGGAACCGACGGTGTGGTGTCGGCGCTGCCGGTGACCGTCTCCGGCCGGCCCGGCGTCGGCGCACCGCAGGTGGCCGAGGGGAAGGTCCGCATCAACGCGACGCTCGAAGCCCCTGCCGACAGCGACGCGGCCAAGGAGACCGTCGCGCGTCTGCGGGACGCCGTGCACGCGGTCCCCGGAGCCGATGCCCTGGTCGGTGGGTACACCGCCCAGCAGTACGACACCCAGCAGACGTCAGAACGCGACCGGCTGCTGATCGTGCCCGTCGTGCTGGCGATCATCCTGGTCATTCTCGTGGGGCTGCTCCGCTCCCTCCTGATGCCGGTTCTGCTGGTGGCGACCGTGGCCCTGAACTTCCTGGCGACGCTCGGCATCTCCGCGCTGGTCTTCCAGGGTCTGTTGGGCTTCTCCGGCACCGACGCCTCGGTACCGCTCTACGGCTTCGTCTTCCTCGTGGCACTGGGCGTGGACTACAACATCTTCCTCATGTCGCGCGTCCGCGAGGAGTCGCTGAAGCACGGCACACGCGAAGGGGTGCTGCGCGGTCTCACGGCGACGGGCGGAGTCATCACTTCCGCGGGCATCGTGCTCGCCGCCACGTTCGCGGCCCTCGGCGTCATCCCGCTGGCCTTCCTCGTCCAGATCGCGTTCATCGTCGCCTTCGGCGTACTCCTGGACACGCTCGTCGTGAGGTCCCTGCTGGTACCCGCGCTGGTCCGGGACATCGGTCCGAAGGCATGGTGGCCCGGAGCCCTGAGCCGCCGGACGGAAGAGCCGGAACGGGAGGACGAGCTGATCGGCGCCGCACGCTGAGCGGCGGTCACACCCACGCTTCGGTGGCGCCACGAGCACAGCTCGTCGGCGCCACCTGGCGTGTACGGGCTCCCCTCCCCCGAGAAGGGCGGGTCAGGACTGTTCGGAGGGCAGCGGAGGCGGAGTGCGGGGCGCGCGCTCGGGAGACCGCTCGTCCGCGGCCGTCAGGGCTTCACCCATCCGTAGGCGAGGCCGTGACTCGTGGGCAGCCTGTTGCGGGTGCCGGCGCTGCCAGTACGGATTGTCGTGGGAGAGCTTGCTCGACACGCGACCGTACATTCCGAACGTGAGGATGATCAGCCCCATCACGAAGCTGAAGATCACGTTCGTCATCCCGAAGTCGAGGACGTTGGCGGGCCTGCCGAGCACGAAGATGTGAGCGAACCCGCTCAGCAGGAACAGCGCGCCGACTGCCATGTTGAGCGTGGAGGCGACGTTGCCGCCCACCACTGCTCCGGCGATCAGCGCGAGCCCCACGACGGTCGAGAGGACGCTGAGGGCGACGTTGGTCGTCATGCCTGCGATCCGGTCGCCCGCAGTATCGAACGGGCTCAGCGCGTCGGCGAAGCCGAGACACCCGAAGACGAGCAGGACGACCCCGCAGAACGCGGCGCCGTAGCGGTACACACGGGCCAGGTGGTGGTCCACCGGCAGTTCGTCTTGCAGCTTCATACCTCCGGTTCCCCTCGGACGAGGCTCACGGATGCACTCGGGTACGAAGCAGCGGCATTCCCCCGGGCAGGCAGGCAGCCTACGATCACGGACATGGTCAAGGGCGTGATGTTCGACTTCTCCGGCACCCTGCTGCGCATCGAGTCGACCGAGGAATGGCTGAGCGCCGTCCTGCCGGAGACTGCCGTCGCGACGTCGGGCAAGGACTTCACCCACTGGGTGCGGCAGCTGACGGAGTACGGGGCGCTGCCGGGCGGACCGCATCCCCTCCACGTTCCCGCGCACCTCGAAGAGCTCTGGCACGAGCGGGACCTGAGCGCCGATCAGCATCGCGCGGCCTTCACCGCGATGGCCCTGGAGACCGGACTGCCGAGTCCGGAGCTGGCCCACACGCTCTACGAACGCCACATGACGCCCGCCGCGTGGCAGCCCTACCCCGATACCGGAACGACGTTGCGGGAACTGCGCGAGCGCGGGATCCCGGTGGCCGTGGTCAGCAACATCGGCTGGGACCTGCGGCCGGTCTTCCGGGCCCACGGGCTGGACGAGTTCGTCGACACCTACCTGCTCTCCTTCGAGCTGGGCACGCAGAAGCCCGACCCGGGCATCTTCCGGGCCGCCTGTGACCGGCTCGGCCTGGCGCCCTGCGAGGTGCTCATGGTCGGTGACGACCGCACCGCGGACGGCGGGGCGGGCGCACTGGGCTGCCCGGTGCACTTCGTCGACCACCTGCCGGCGGATCAGCGTCCGGCCGGGCTCGCACCCGTCCTGGACCTGCTCGGCTGACGTACGCGCCGCTCGGCAGCACGTCGCGGCGCCCCACGAACGGGGTGGTGGATGCGCGCGGCCGAACATCCGACGCCGCCGCAGCGTGATCCGGTTGACGCGAAAAGTGTCCGTCCAGAGCGGACGAGAAGCGGGAAGGAGGAGTACCCACTCCTTTCCACTCTCAACATATAGCGCATGGGGGGCCTTGCCACAAGGCCCTGGTGATGCCGCACAATCTCCGCCGAAGCCGTGTGCGTAATGACGAACGAGCGACCTCAAACGGAGCTGATGAGTGACCCCTCTGACCACCGACGCGTTCGACCTTCCCGACCGTCTCTCCCCCAAGGCCGACCCGGCGCTGATCGCGGGCGACGAACAGCACTTCGCGGCCATCGCGGAGTGCCTCGAGGAGTCGATCGCCGATCTGTCCGAACGCCTCGATGCCACGCTCAGGAGCCCCGGCGGCGTGGGCCGGCAGGCGATGGACCGGGACGCGGAGGTCCACCGGCTGACCACGCGACTGCGCGCCCTGCGCCGCTTCGGCCTGGACTTGTGCCTCGGGCACATGGTCGGCGCCGACGACCCCGAGCCCGTGTACGTCGGGCGGCTCGGACTCAAGGACAGCCAGGGCCGCAGGCTGCTGCTCGACTGGCGCTCCCCCGCGGCCGAGCCGTTCTTCGGAGCCACCCACGGCAACCCGATGGGACTGGCGAGCCGCCGCAGGTACCGCTGGACGAGCGGCAGGATCAGTGACTACTGGGACGAGGTGTTCGCCTCCGACGGGTTCGTCGGGCACGCCGCGCTCGACGACCAGTCCGCCTTCATCGCCAGCCTGGGCAGCAACCGGTCGCCGCGGATGCGCGACGTGCTCGGCACCATCCAGGCCGACCAGGACGCCATCATCCGCGCGGGATCCCGCGGCGCCCTCGTCGTCGACGGCGGTCCGGGTACGGGCAAGACCGTCGTCGCTCTGCACCGCTCCGCCTACCTCCTCTACTCCGACCCCCGCCTCGGTCACCACCGGGGCGGCGTGCTGTTCGTCGGTCCGCACGAGCCGTACCTGGGCTACGTCGCCGACGTCCTCCCCAGCCTCGGTGAGGAGGGCGTGCAGACCTGCACGTTGCGGGATCTCGTCGCCGAGGGAGCCTCGGCGACGATCGAGCCCGATCCGGACGTGGCACGCCTGAAGTCGTCCGCGAACCTGGTGAAGGCGGTCGAGACGGCCGTCAGCTTCTACGAGGAGCCGCCCACCAAGGGGATGACGGTCACGACCCAGTGGTCCGACATCTGGCTGAGCGCCGGGGACTGGGCCGTGGCGTTCGAATCGGCGGGGCCCGGTGCTCCGCACAACGAGGCGCGCGACCAGGTCTGGGAGGAGCTGCTCACGATCCTGGTGGACAAGCACGACGGCGACGCCCCGGAGGATCTGCTGCGCAAGTCGCTGCATCAGGACAGGGAGCTGCTGGCGGCCTTCGACCGTGCGTGGCCGCTGCTCGAAGCGGCTGACGTCGTCGGAGACCTGTGGTCGGTGCCCGCCTACCTGCGGAAGTGCGCTCCCTGGCTCGGCCCCGACGACGTCCGGCGGTTGCAGCGCCGGAACGCCCAGGCGTGGACGGTGTCCGACCTGCCGATCCTGGACGCCGCACGGCAACGCGTCGGCGACCCGGAGGCCTCACGACGCAGGCGTCGGCACAACGCATCCGTCGCCGCGGAACGCGAGCACATGGCCCACGTCATCGACTCCCTGCTGGAGGCCGATGCCGACGGCGAAGGCGCGGTGACGATGCTGCGGGGACAGGACCTGAAGGACACCCTGGTCGACGGGACCGGATCGGCCGGCGCAGAACCGGACCTGCTGGCGGGCCCGTTCGCGCACATCGTCGTGGACGAGGCCCAGGAACTGACCGACGCGGAGTGGCAAATGCTGCTGCTCCGGTGTCCGTCCCGGAGTTTCACCATCGTCGGAGACCGTGCCCAGGCCAGACACGGGTTCACGGAGTCGTGGCGGGAACGGCTGGAGCGGGTCGGATTCGACCGGATCGACCTCGCGTCCTTGAGCATCAACTACCGGACGCCGGAGGAGATCATGGCGGAGGCCGAGCCGGTCATCAGGGCCGCGCTCCCGGACGCCAACGTGCCGAACTCCATCCGCAGCAGCGGTGTCCCCGTCGTGCACGGTTCCGCTGCGGATCGCGACCGGGTCCTCGGCACCTGGCTGGCCGCACATGCCGACGGGATCGCCTGCGTCATCGGCGACCCGACGTTCCGACCGACGTCCCGCGTGCGGTCGCTGACTCCGGAGCTGTCGAAGGGGCTGGAGTTCGACCTGGTCGTCCTCGTCGATCCGCAGGCGTTCGGGGAGGGTACCGAAGGAGCGGTCGACCGCTACGTCGCGATGACCCGGGCCACCCAGCAGCTCGTCGTTCTCACCAGTTCCTGATACCTGGCGGCCGGGGGCCTGGTCCCGGCCCGTTCGGTGCCCCGTGCCGACATACGCCGGCCCGCCACCGGCGTATGTCGGCTTCGGAGTCTGCCCGCCGGACCGGCGGGCAGTCTTCGTCCATGGAACTCCCCGCCGAAGCCGTTGCCGCGACCGTGCTGATCGAGGTCGTCAGGATCTCCGCCCTCCCGACCGAGAGCACACCGTGCCCCGGCAGCGTGGTCGCCCACTGGACCGGCAGCGAGGTGACCGACGCCCTCACCTTGATCGAGAGCCTGCCCGGCGGCGAGCAGCACCGCTGCGGCTTCTCGCCCGGGTGGGGCGTCCGGGCGTACGAGGACTCACTCGACCTCGTACTGTTCGAAGCAGCGTTCTGCTTCAGGTGCCACGAAGTCCGTATGCACGGAACGGCCGTGCCACCCGGGCTTGCCACGCAGTTCTTCGACGGTGACTCCCCCCGGGCCCAGGCCCTCCTGGCCGTCTTCCGCGCGGCAGCCCCGTACAGCACGAGCGGATCAACCCGTCCGTAGTAGCGACGGGTTCGCGCCTCCACGGCGCACGGCGGTGACCTGCCTGCGCCCCGCGCGTTCTCACGGGGAACAGCGACGGATCGCGCAGCGCCTTTGCGAGGGGATGGGCGGACATGGCTTCCGGCTGGGAATGGCAGACAGTCACACCGGGTCCGGCAGGTCCATGAGCGCGAGTTCGGCCGGGTCGACCACGGCCGTGATCATGGTGATGCGGCCGCCGGCGACGGTGAAGGCGAGCAGGGACAGCGGGGTGCCGTCCTCGTTCCAGGCGATGACGCCGGGGCGCCCGTTGACGGTCGCCGCTTGTCCGTGTGCCGCGCCGCCGGCCACCCGGGCGCGGCTGGCGACCTCGGTGGCCCCGATCGTGACGAACCGTCCGCCGGGGGTGTGGACGGTGAACTCCACCTCGGGGTGGAGAACTTCCAGCAGCCGCTCGAACCGACCCTCGCCGGCCGCGGCCAAGAACGCCCCGACCAGCTCGCGTTGCTGCTGTCGGTCGCTTGCCGACTGGCGCGCGGCCCGCACCTTTCTGCGGGCGCGGCTGGTGAGCATCTTGGTCGCGTCGGTGGACCTGCCGAGGATGGTGCCGATCTCCCCGTGGGGCACGGCGAACACGTCGTGCAGCACGAAGGCCAGGCGCTCGTCGGGGCGCAGCGAGTCCAGGACCGTCAACAGCGCCAGGCCCACCGAGTCGCCCAGTACCACAAGCTCTTCCGGAGCCGGGCCATCGTCGAGCGTCACGGTGAGTTCGGGCAGCTGGTCGTCGAGGGGGACTGTCGGGCGCGTGCGGCCCGAACGTAGGAGATCGAGGCTGATGCGGCCGACCACCGTGGTCAGCCAGCCACCGAGATTGTCGATGGCGTCGGCGTCCTGGCGGGACAGACGCAGCCACGCCTCCTGGACCGCGTCGTCCGCGTCGGCATGCGAGCCGAGCACGCGGTAGGCAACGGCTGTGAGCCGGTCGCGGTGCGCCTCGAATGCCTCGGCGATCGGATCGGCGGGATGGGTGCCGGACATGGTGTTACCTCCCTGGAAGCTGCTCCGTCATAGGGGTGACGGGCACCGGCCCCGCAACGTAACCCCGACCAAGGAGAGCACCCTGCCATGCAGAACCGACTGAAGAACAAGAACACCGACAACCCCGACGTGTGGAAGGCGGTCGGGCACCTGAAGAAGGCGATCGCCGCCGGTGGTGTCGACCCGAAGCTGCTCGCGCTGGTCCACCTGCGCGCCAGCCAGATCAACAGCTGTTCGGCGTGCGTCTACGCCGGTGTCGCCGGGGGGAGGAAGGCCGGTGACACCGACGAGCGGCTGCACAACGTAGCGGCGTGGCGTGAGGCGCCGTTCTACACCGATGCGGAGCGCGCGGCTCTGGCGCTGGCCGAGTCCGCCACCCGGCTGCAGGACGGTGCGGAGGGAGTCACCGACGAGGTCTGGGAAGAAGTCAACGCCCATTTCACCGAGGAGCAGATCGGCGCGATCAACCTGGAGATCGCGCTGACCAACTTCTTCAACCGGATCAACCGCACCATCAAGGAACCGGCCGGCCAGACCTGGGGCTGAACTCAGCGTGGCTGTCACCCACTGACCGCGCAGTGGTGACTGAGCTCGTCGGGAGATCGGCGCCTTGCCGGACATCTGTCTCTGTCGTTATGGGGCGAGGGTGCCGGCGGCCAGCTGCTGTTCGTAGCTGATCGGAGCCCCAGCTCCTCACCCGGGGCCGCCGCCGGTCCGCCCTCGGGGGTGCGCGGCCCGGGCACGGCGGCCCGCGCGGTCAGGTCCGGGTTGCGGAGCTGCGCGGCCTCCTGCGGGCGGTTCTCCCGGCGCCTGCCGAGCACCGAGGTGTTCGTCTGGCGGCTCAGCTCTGCCTTCATGCCTCCCCTGCCTCCCCGCAGTGCCGGAGTGGACCCCTTTACATGCGCATGAACATATACCGTGTTTGCAATAGCCAGCGTTCGCAACTATTGTCGACGCTTGTAAAGAGCTCCCGCACCTAAAGGAACGACGTCATGCCCCTAGCACTCCTGGCCCTTGCCATCGGGGCCTTCGGGATCGGGACCACCGAGTTCGTGATCATGGGACTGCTGCCCGAGGTCGCCGGCGATTTCGGCGTCTCGGTCCCCACCGCCGGATACCTCGTCACGGGCTACGCCCTCGGCGTCATGTTCGGCGCCCCCCTCATGACCGTCCTCGGCACCAAGATCACCCGTAAGCGGATGCTGATGCTGCTGATGGGCCTGTTCGTCGTCGGCAACGTGCTGTCCGCCGTCGCTCCGACGTTCGGCGTCATGCTGGCCGGCCGGGTGGTCTCATCGCTCGCTCACGGAGCCTTCTTCGGTATCGGTTCCGTCGTCGCGGCGGAGCTGGTGGCCCCGGAGAAGAAGGCCGGCGCCATTGCGACGATGTTCACCGGGCTGACCGTCGCCAACGTCGTCGGGGTCCCGCTGGGAACCTACGTCGGGCAGAGCGCCGGCTGGCGTGTCACGTTCCTCTTCGTGGCGGCTCTGGGACTCGTCGGCCTGGCCGGGATCGCCAAGCTGGTACCCGACCTGCCCAAGCCCGAGGGCGTACGGCTGCGCCATGAGCTGAGCGCGTTCAAGAACGTGCAGGTCCTGCTCGCCATGGCGATGACCGTTCTCGGCTTCGGCGGAGTGTTCGCCGCCATCACCTACATCGCCCCGATGATGACGCACGTCACCGGCTACGCGGACTCTTCGGTGACCTGGCTGCTGGTGCTGTTCGGCCTGGGCATGGTCGCCGGGAACCTGATCGGCGGGAAGTTCGCCGACCGCAAGCTCATGCCGATGCTCTACACGGCGCTGGGCGGACTGGCCCTCGTGCTGGCCCTGTTCACGGTCGGCGCCCACGACAAGACAGCCGCCGCGGTGTCGGTGTTCCTGATCGGCGCCCTGGGCTTCGCCACCGTACCGCCGCTGCAGAAGCGCGTCCTGGACCATGCCCACGGTGCCCCCACCCTGGCTTCGGCCGTCAACATCGGAGCCTTCAACGCCGGCAACGCGCTGGCCGCCTGGCTCGGCGGCATGGTCATCAGCGGCGGGCTCGGCTACACGTCCCCCAACTGGGTCGGCGCACTCCTGGCCGCCTCCGCCCTTGCCCTCGCCGTCCTGTCCAGCGCCCTGGAGAAGCGAGGGGCGGCGCACGAGACTACGGCGCCCCGGCAGCCCGTCGCCGTCCTCTGAGGGGCATTTCCCTCGGCATCGCCCCTCCACGCCCCCCGGGTCTTCCCTTCCTCGCATCACCGGATTTCACCCGCATCACCCCCGCAAGGAGACACAGCATGACCTCCATCCCCCACATCACCCTCAACAACGGCGTCGACATGCCGCAGCTGGGATTCGGCGTCTTCCAGGTCCCCGACGAGGAGACCACCGCCGCCGTGAGCACAGCCCTCGCGGCCGGCTACCGCAGCATCGACACCGCCGCGATCTACGGCAACGAGCGCGGCGTCGGCCGCGCGATCGCCGACTCCGGCATCAGCCGGGACGAGCTGTTCGTGACCACCAAGCTGTGGAACGCCGACCAGGGCTACGACAGCACCCTCACCGCGTTCGACGCCTCCCTGGACAAGCTCGGTCTCGACCACGTCGACCTCTACCTGATCCACTGGCCCACCCCGGCCCGCGACCTGTACACCGACACCTGGCGCGCCCTCGAAAAGCTGGTGGCCGACGGGCGCACCCGAGCGATAGGCGTCTCCAACTTCCAGCCCGACCACCTCCAGCGCCTCCTGGACCACACCGGAACCGTGCCGGCCGTCAACCAGGTCGAGCTGCACCCGGGGCTGCAGCAGAAGGAGCTGCGCGACTTCCACGCCCTGCACGGCGTCGTCACCGAGGCATGGAGCCCGCTCGCCCAGGGCGCACTGCTCAAGGACGAGGTGATCACGTCCGTCGCCGCCCGTCACGGCGTCACACCCGCGCAGGTCGTCCTGCGCTGGCACCTGCAGATCGGGAACGTGGTCATCCCCAAGTCCGTGACCCCGCAGCGCATCCGCCAGAACCTCGACGTCTTCGGCTTCGCGCTGACGGATGCCGACATCGAGGCCATCACCTCGCTCGACAGCGGCCTGCGCACCGGCCCCGATCCCGACACGCTCAACTGACCTCGGCTGTTCCCGGCGGGCCCGCCCCGGGCCCGCCGGGAAGGGCGGCGAGAAGGCCGCCGCGTACCTCCTTCCCCCCTTCCCCCCCCCACCCTTCGAACGTCAGGACACCCTCATGAGCCTTGGACACCTGCTCCCCTCCCCCCTCGGATTCGGCACGGCCCCGCTGGGCAACATGTTCCGCGCCATCCCCGACGACGAGGCCACGGCCACGGTCGAGGCCGCTTGGAACCACGGAATCCGTTACTTCGACACGGCACCGTTCTACGGTGCGGGCCTGTCCGAGATCCGGCTCGGCACCGTCCTGTCGCAGCACCACCGCGACAGCTACGTCCTGAGCACCAAGGTCGGCCGCGTCGTCCTGGACGAGGTGGAGGACCCGGCTGCCCGGCAACTGGGCGAGAAGGGCGGCCTCTTCGAGCACGGCCGCCCGAACCGGATGGTGAACGACTACACGGCGGACGCCACCCTGCGTTCCATCGAGGACAGCCTCAAGCGGCTCAACACGGACCGGCTGGACATCGTGTGGGTTCACGACGTGGCACAGGACTTCTACGGCGACGCGTGGCTGGCCATGTACGAGAGCGCCCGGACCGGCGCCTTCCGCGTCCTGGAGGGACTGCGGGAGGAAGGCGTCATCAAGGCATGGGGGCTGGGCGTCAACCGGGTCGAGCCCCTGGAGCTGACCCTGGACCTCGACGAGCCGAAGCCGGACGCGTTCCTGCTCGCCGGCCGCTACACCCTCCTCGACCACGACCGCGCCCTGCAGCGGCTGCTGCCGGCCGCCGCCGCCCAGAACGTCGACATCGTCGTCGGCGGACCGTACAGCTCGGGCATCCTCGCCGGCGGACAGCACTTCGAGTACCAGAAGGCCCCTGCGGACATCGTCGCCAAGGTGGAGCGCATCAAGGCGCTCGCCCGGACGCACGGCGTGGGGATCAAGGCAGCCGCTCTGCAGTTCTCCCTGGCTCATCCCGCCACCGTGGCGGCGATTCCCGGCGCCACCAGGCCGAGCCGCATCGCCGAGGACACCGCCGCGCTCACCGAGTCGGTACCCGCGGAGTTCTGGGCGGCGCTGCGCGAGGAGCGGCTGATCGCTCCCGACGCCCCCGTCCCGACCGCCTGACCCGCACCCGCCCCGCATCCACCTCGGCCCACCCCAGGAGACACCCATGGCTTCCACCGTCGCGTCCATCCGACTCCCCCGGTCGGCGGACCAGGTCTGGCAACTGATCGGCGGATTCGACTCGTTGCCCGACTGGCTCCCGTACATCCCGTCCAGCCGGCTCAGCGAGGGTGGCCGGGTCCGCAGCCTCACCAACCAGGAGGGCGGCGTCATCGTCGAACGCCTCGAATCCTTCGACAACACCGCCCGCACGTACACCTACTCCATCCTCCGGGCGCCCTTCCCCGTCGCGGACTACCGCTCCACACTCGCGGTGCACGAACTGCCGGGCGGAACAGGGGCGCGGGTGGAGTGGTCCGGAACGTTCACTCCTGTCGGTGTCGGCGGCGAGGAGGCGATCTCCCTCTTCCACGCGATCTACACCGACGGGCTCACCGCGCTCGAGGCCACGCTCACGACCTGACCGGCCGGCAGGTCCGGCCCACGGGGCTCGGCCTCGTCGTCTACCCTCGTCCCGGTCGAGGGGGTGGGGATGGAGCAGCCGGTCATCGAATCCGTCAGGTACTCCGCCGTGTGCCAGGACTGCGGTGCGGAGCTGGAGTGCTGGGGAACTCACGCCCTGGTGTACGGCGAGTTGCGATGGGACGTCGAGTCAGCCTGTTCCGCCTGCGGAAGTGCGCTGGCCGCGTGCGGTGGTGACCTGCCGGTCGAACGGAGGGATCAGATCCTCGCCGAGTACGGGCCCGCACGGCTCCAGGTGAGCAGTCCGCCGACGAAGAACGTCGTCGTCATGCGGGTGCTGCGGGCCGAGCTCGGCATTGACCTGATGAGCGCCAAGACCGTGTTGCACCGGGTGCTGGACGGTGACCACTCAGGAACGCTCCCCGAAATGGAACACCTGGCCCGCACCCTCCGGAAGTCCGGCATCGCCGCCGCGGCCGTGCGCCCTTGAAAGGCAACGCCGTCCGAGGATTCACGCCAGGGCATCTGCCAACACGGTGAGCCCTGCCTCCTCATGCCATTCACGGCACGGGTATCCATCACCTCTGCGTTAGGTTGCGGGCAATCCGCCCGTCCGGCGGCCCGTCTTCCTGTCCACACCGGAATGAGCGCAGAGGAGAGGTCCGGCATGCGGATCGCAGTAGCAGGCGGAACCGGGGTGGTCGGACGGTACGTGGTCGAGGAACTGGCCGCGGCCGGTCACGAGCCCGTGGTGCTGGCACGTTCACGAGGCGTGGACCTGGTCTCGGGTGCCGGGCTCGACGCGGCGATGCAGGACGTGGTGGCGGTCGTCGACGTGAGCAACAGGGCGACCACGAGCGGCAAGAAGGCGTGCGCGTTCTTCCGGACCGCCGGCCGTAATCTCCTGGGATCCGGAGCGCGGGCCGGGGTCCGCCACCACGTCGCGTTGTCCATCGTCGGAATCGACCGGGTCGACTTCGGCTACTACCGGGGGAAACTGGTCCAGGAGGACGTGGTGACGAACGGTCCGACCCCGTGGACCGTCTTGCGTGCCACGCAGTTCCACGAGCTCGCGGAGCAGACGCTCGACCGGGTGCCGAAACCGTTCGCCGTCGTGCCCCGCATGCGGACGCAGCCGATCGCGGCCCGCGAGGTCGCCCAGCACCTCGCGCAGCTCGTCGTGGCCCCGGCGCAGGGCAGGGCCGCCGACCTCGCCGGACCGCAGGTCGAGCAGTTCGTCGACATGGCGCGCCGCGTGCTGCGGGCCCGGCACGAGCGCCGCCTGCTGGTGCCGGTCACTCTCCCCGGCGCCACGGGTGCGGCCATGAAGGGCGACGGTCTGCTGCCGACCGGGCCGGGGCCGCGGGGCCGCCAGACCTTCGAGGAATGGCTTGCCCACCACGGCGATCAGTAGGTGCTCCGGGCGCCTCGACCGAGCAGCGGGGCGAGCTGCGGGCCGAGCAGCGGAAGCGGTGTGAAATTCCCTCGCGCCCGCACGACACTTCTGATGTGGTGATCGCTCCGTGGTAGGTGAACATGTGAGGGGGCGGCCCGTGGCAGGCGACGGATGCATCTTCTGTTCGGTGGTGCACGGTCGGGCGGACGCCAGCATCGTCCACGAGGACGATTCGGTGATCGCCTTCATGGATCTCCAGCCCGTCAATCCGGGCCACGTGCTGGTCGTTCCCAAGACGCACGCGGTGGGGCTCGAGGATCTTCCGGAGGACGTCGGTGTCCACGTCTGGAAGGTGGCGCACCGTCTGGGGCGGGCCCTGCGCCGGTCGGGTCTGCGGTGCGAGGGCGTCAACCTGCTGCTCGCGGACGGCGAAGCGGCCTTCCAGGAGGTCTTCCACGTGCACCTGCATGTCTTCCCCCGCTTCACCGGTGACCCCTTCCGCATCAGTGCCGACTGGCGCGTGCAGGAAAGGAAGCAGCTCGACGAGACGTCGGCCGCTCTCCGTAGCGGTCTCGCCGTCTTGGACACCTCTCAGTCCTGACGTCGACTGCCCGGCTTCTGGGAACCCACCCCAACTCGGCCGTACTCATTGACAGTCATCCGATGTATCCATAACTTCCCAGCAGACCTCCTCTGCTTTTCGCTTGAAGTCCATGCATACATCGGATTACTTCAGGAGTGCTAGTGAACGGGACGTCAGAGCCGCACCACAGAACACATGCCACCGCTCCCCGGCCGACCGTACGGGCCGTCACCTTCGTGACCGCCTGCGCGCTCGGGGCGGGCCTCGCTCTCGTCGCGGTCCCGCCCGCGGCGTCGGCCGCGACCGGGAGTGCGACCATTCATGTCGATCCGTCAGGCAGGGACGCGGGCCGTGGCACCGCGGCCCGCCCCTTCCGTACGCTGGAACACGCTCAGAAGGCCGCCCGGGACGTCGCGAAGCTCGGAACGCGTCCCGTCCAGGTCGTCGTGCACGGGGGCGTCTACCACCTCCCGGCCCCGCTGACGTTCACCTCCGCGGACTCCGGCACCGCCGACGCGCCCGTCCGCTACAGCGCCGCTCCTGGCGAGCGGCCCGTCCTCAGCGGCGGCCGGTCGCTCGCACCGAACTGGGTGCCGTACGCGGACGGGATACAGGTCGCCGACATCGGGAGCGGGCTCGACTTCGACGGGCTCTTCCTCGACGGCGTACGCCAGACGCTGGCCCGCTATCCCGACGTCGACCCGAAGACCGCCATTCTCGGTGGGTACGCGGCCGACGCGCTGTCCCCTCAGCGGGTGGCCCGCTGGAAGAACCCGACGACCGCCCTCGTCCGCGGCCTCCACAACGGCATGTGGGGCGGCAACTCCTTCAAGGTGACCGGCGTGGACGCCGACGGCAGCCCCACCCTCCGATGGGTGGGCGACAACAACCGGGGAAGCGGTCTGCACGCCACGTACCGCATGGTCGAGAACGTCTTCGAGGAACTGGACGCGCCCGGCGAGTGGTTCTACGACAAGCCGGCGGGCAAGCTCTACGTCCTCCCGCCCCAGGGCGCCGACCTCACGACGGCGAAGGTGGAGACGGCGGAGCAGGACGAACTGATCCGCGTCGAAGGCAAGGATGCGGCCACGCCGGTTCACCACCTCACGTTCGACGGCCTGACCTACACGCGCACCCACCGCACGCTCTTCGACCAGCCCTACGAGAAACTCCAGCTCGGCGACTGGGCCATCGCCCGCGCCGGCGCCGTCCACCTCAAGAACACCGAGGACGTGACGGTCAGCGGCTCACTCTTCGACCAACTGGGCGGCAACGGCGTCTTCGTCGACGGCTACAACAGTCGTACCACCGTGTCCGGGAACGAGTTCAGCCGTTCCGGTGCGACCGATGTGGCCGTCATCGGCAGCAGGGACGCGGTACGCGAACCCTCGACCTGGGACGCGATGCGTACCAGCATCACGGACACCACACCGGGTCCGCAGTCGGAGAACTACCCGCGCGACATCGCCGTCCGTGACAACTACATGCACGACAACGGGCAGTTCGAGAAGCAGACCTCGGGCGTCCAGATCTCGATGAGCCGTCGGGTCACCGTGGACGGCAACACCATCCACGACGGCCCGCGCGCCTGCGTCGACATCAACGACGGTACGTGGGGCGGCCACGTCATCGAGAACAACGACATCTTCAACTGCGTCAAGGAGACGTCCGACCACGGGCCGGTCAACGCCTGGGGACGCGACCGCTTCTGGCCGCTGGCCGCGGACGACGCCACGAAGAAGTCGTACGCCAAGCTCGACGCGGACACCACCGTCATCCGGCACAACCGGATCCGGCACTCCGAGCACTGGGACATCGATCTCGACGACGGCTCGTCGAACTTCCTGGTCGAGAACAACCTCCTGCTCAACGGCGGTGTCAAGCTCCGCGAAGGCTTCCACCGCACCGTCCGCAACAACATCTTCGTCAACGGCGGCGGGCACTTCCACGTCTGGTACGCCGACAGCGGTGACGTGGTGGAGAAGAACCTCTTCATCACCGGCGACCCCTACGACCTGATCCAGGTCGACATGGCGCGCAGCAGGCCCCGCATCGACAACAACCTCTTCTGGAACGACGGCAAGGCCGTCCCCGACATCGACGCCACCTGGCGAGCGAAGGGGCTGGACACCCACTCGGTGGTCGCCGACCCGAAGTTCACCGGAACCAGCCCCTTCACCGACCGGGCCAAGCTCGACTACACCGTCGCCCCCGACTCCCCCGCCCTGGCCCTGGGCTTCACCAACATTCCGATGACCGGCTTCGGCAGGGCGGGCTCCCCGACTCCGCCTCCGCTGGAGTGGCGTCTGCCCGCCACCCAGGACACCATGGACGCGCTGTCCGAGCCGCTGTTGGGGGCGCGGATCACCCGGATCTACTCGGACGAGATCAAGTCGTCCACCGGCCTCACCGACACCGACGGGCTCTACGTGCAGAGTGCGCCCGACACCTCCGACGCCTACCGGCAGGGACTGCGGGGCAATGACGTCGTCCGGGAAATCGACGGCCGGCCCGTCACGGATCGCAACAGCTTCTGGACCGCCTGGAACAGTACGGCGCCCGGTGGCCAGGTGACCCTGAAGATCTGGCGCAACCAGGCCGCCACGCAGCTCACCCTGCGCCGTCCCGACGACGGCGAGCAGCTCAACAACACGTCCGGTGTGGTCTACGCCGGCTCCGGCTGGGACTGGAAGAACGCTTCCCGGGGCGGCGGGGGCGGCTACCTCGACGACGTCCACGCCACTCAGACACCGGGCGACTCCTTCGAGCTGGCCTTCAACGGCACGGCGATCGACGTCATCACCCAGGTCAACACCGACGAGGGCGAGGTGGACCTCTATCTGGACGGCGCACTCGTGGCCACGATCGACAACCACAACGACACCCGTGTCCATCAGAAGACCGTGTTCAGCACGTCGGGCCTCAGCCCTGGTGTGCACACGCTCAAGGGCGTCATGAAGACCGGTTCGTACTTCATCGTGGACAGCTTCAGGACGCGCTGACCGGCGGTCGGGCAGGCTCCCGGCCGGAGCCGGGGGCCTGCCCGGCCGATCGTGTCGGCAGCGCCGCCGTGTGCGTACGAGGGCTCACGTCCTCGCCCGGACCGGCCGCCCGAGCAGGTAGACACCGGCGGTCGTGACCAGGACTGCCATGCACGCGATGAACACCAGCCCGGCGCCCTCCAGCCCGATCGGCTCCGAAAGGACCCCTACCCCGATCACCGGCACCGAGATGCCCGCGTACGCGACCACGAACAGCGTGGAGACGACCGCGGCACGGCGGTCCGCGGGAGATGCCCCGGCCACCGCGGACAGGGCGCCCCGGAAGGCCAGTCCCTGGCCGCAGCCGCCGACGAGCGCGCTCAGCACCACCAGTACGAGCAGGTCCCATGTCAGGGCGCCCGCGAGCAGCGCGAGCCCGGCGAGGAGACCGGCGCAGCCGAGCGGCAGGGAGCGCGCCATGCCGACCCGGCCGACCGCCAACTGCCCGGCGGTCGAGGCGAAGAAGGCGAGCGCGACGACCAGTCCGGTGACGGCACGGTTGTCGACGTCCAGGGACTGCTCCATGAACGCGGGGCTGACAGACGTGAACACGCCGAACAGCGCGAACCCCACGAACGAGGCGATCGCGGCAGGTCCGAACACCGCCCGCACCTGGGAGGGCAGACCGGGCCGCTGCGGCCGTACGCTGCTCAGCGGCCGCCGCTCGCGTACGGTCTCCGGCAGCCACAGCAGAACGGCGACCGAGCCCGCCACCAGCGCGAGGTGCACGAGGAACGGCAGGTACAGCGGCCAGGCCGCGTACTGCGACAGCACTCCGGCGAGCAAGGGGCCGCAGCCCAGGCCGCCCATGTTCGCGGCGGTCGCCACGAAGGTGGCCCGGGATCGTCCGCCCTGCGGTGCCAGCTCCAGGACGTACACCGTGGCCGCCCCGGTGAACAGCCCGGCGGACAGCCCCGAGAGCAGCCGCCCCGCGTACAGCCACTCCAGCCCGGTGGCGCACAGGAAACAGACGGCGCTCGCCGCCGCGAACCCCAGGCCCGACAGCAGCACCGGCCGCCGGCCCAGGACGTCCGAGGCATTGCCCGACAGCAGCAGCACGCCGATCACCCCGAAGGCGTACACGGCGTACACGACGGTCACCATGAGTTCGGAGAACCCGAACTTCTCCTGATAGAGGCCGTAGAGCGGGGTCGGCAGCGTGGTCCCCGCCATACACACGGCGAACACGGCCCCGGCGAGCAAACACTGGCGCCACCCTCGGCGATCACCGTCCATGCCGCGACGGTAACCCGCGAGCCGCCCCGTACCGACGCGGCGTGCCCGACACGCCGCCGGGCCGGGGAGGTGCGGCGGCGACGTCGGAGAGCGGATCGCCGGAGGGGGCGGGAAGCCGCGAAGGCGCCCCGGATCAGCCGGCCAGGCGCGCCAGCGTCTCCTGGAAGGAGGTGCTGTTCCTGGGAGGCCGGTTGTGGGGGAGCTTGGCCAGGAGGGCGGCCATCCCGCAGGTGTTGGTCACGCCGGAGAACACCAGTCCGGCGCCGACGGCCCCGGAGACCCAGTACGCCGGCGGCCAGACCGCACCGGCCAGGAAACCGACGAGGACCAGGGAGCCGGCGGCAAGGCGGACCTGCCGGTCCATGGGCCAGGTGGAGCGGGAGCCGGCGGGCCGCTCCACGGGGTGTCCCGCCGCCGCCCAGCCGCTGGTGCCACCGGCCAGGGTCGCCGCCTCGATGCCCAGGCGCGCGAGCTGGGCGCATCCCCGGGCGGAGCGGGCCCCGGAGGCGCAGACCACCAGCAAGGGAGTGCGGGCGCCTGCGTCCTTCAGCGCACGGGAGGCTTCGTCCAGCCGGTCCAGGGGGACGTTGTGGGCGCCGGGAAGGTGTCCGCCGGCGTACTCCCCGGGGGTGCGGACGTCGATGACGGTGAACTCGGCGAAGCGGGCCGATGCCTGGGAGGAGGTGACGGTGGTGGGGGTGGGGGTGGTCACGGAACATTGCCTCTCTGAGCGGGGTTGCCCTCCACGTACGATACCCAGAGGGGTATATGGAGGAGGTTGTGTGGAACTCGATATGACGGCTGACGACCTCAGGTCGGCGCTGAACCGCCTGCGGCGCGCCCAAGGGCAGCTCGCCGGTGTGATCCGGATGATCGAGGAGGGGCGCGACTGCGAGGACGTCGTCACGCAGTTGGCCGCCGTCTCCCGGGCGCTGGACCGGGCCGGGTTCTCGATCATCGCGACCGGGCTGCAGCAGTGCATGACCAGCGAGGACCCGGAGGTGCGGGACTCCGTACAGATGCGGGCCCGGCTGGAGAAGCTCTTCCTCTCCCTCGCCTGATCCCGAACCCGTGGGGATGCCGTCGGGGTCCGGACCCGGCGCCGACGGCACCCCCACGGTTCTTCACAGCAGCGCACCGACACCCATGGTCACGCCGACGGCGAGCAGCAGGCCGCCGAAGACGCGCTGGAGTGTGCGCGGCGTGAACTTCGCGGCCAGGCGCTTGCCGTCCCAGGCCCCCAGGACGGCCGTCGCGATGAAGGGCATGATCAGAGCCCAGTCCAGGGTGACATCGGTGGCCGCCCGGGCGGCGAGGGCCACGAGCGCGTTGGCGACGACGACCAGCAGGCTCGTCCCGACGGCCGCGCTCATCGGCACGGCGAGGACACCGACCAGGGCCGGTACGGCGAGGAAGCCGCCGCCGACTCCGAGGAATCCGGTGACCGCCCCGAGTCCGGCGCCCGCTCCCGCGGCCCGCCCCGCCGAGACGGTTCCGCCGCCTGTCGGCGTCGTACGGCTCAGCATGCGCGCCGCGGCCAGCACGGCCAGGGCGGCGAAGGCGAGCGTGAGCACCGTGGCGGGAATGTGCACGGAAAGCAGTCCCGCCGCGGCTGCCGGAAGGACTCCCGCAGCCGCGAACAGCAGGCCCGCCCGCCAGTTCACCGCACCCGCGCGCGCATGGGTCACGAGGGCGGCCAGCGACGTGACGACGACGATGACGAGGCCGGCCGTCGTCGCCTCGGCCGGGCTGAAGCCGAGCAGGTAGATCAGGGCGGGGACAGTGAGCATGCTGCCGCCCGCACCCAGCGATCCGAGCGCCAGGCCGACCAGGGCACCGGCGACCAGCGCCAGCAGCAGAGCGGTCATATGGCGCCGCCGTGGGCACGACAGACGTCCGGGACGGTGGCGCCGCCCGCGCGCCGGGCGAGGCCGGACGGCGCTGCCGTGTGGTGGGCGAGCGGGGTGTGACCGGCGGCGATGCGGTCGCCCCCGCGTCGGAGGAAGATCATCGTGCGTTCCTTAGGTGCTCCCGCGCACCGGGCACCGGCCCGGCCGCGAGGTCGGTGCGATCAGCGCCGGTCGGGGACGAGGAGCGTCAGGCCCGCGCTTGCGGCGGAATCGAATCCGTCGTCGACGGCGACGACGTCACGTCCGGCCGCATCCAGCACCGAGGCGGCGATGGCCGCGCGCATCCCACCGGCGCAATGCACCCAGACCGTGCCCGCGGGCACCTCGTCGAGGCGCTGGTGGACCTGGTGAACGGGAATGTGGACACTGCCCTCGATCCAGCCGCCCGCCCGCTCTCCGTCACGGCGCACGTCCAGCACCACCGGCCGCTCACCCCGCGCCGGCGCGGCAGCGAGGTCGGCGAATGACGCACGCGGGAAGGAGGCGAGCGTCTCCCCCTCGGCGGCCCACTCCGACGGTCCCCCGACAGCGGCGGCGGCCGGGCGGTCGATGCCCACCCGGGCCAGCTCCCGCTGGGCCCGCGCGAGGTCCTCGGCACTCTGCGCCAGGAGCGTGACGGGCTTGCCCCACGGGATCATCCAGGCCAGGTACGTCGCCAGCTGACCCTCGACTTCGAAGTTGAAGGCCCCGGCGACATGGCCTTCGGCGAACGCGACGCGATTGCGCAGGTCGACGACCCACTCACCGGCGGCCAGACGGCGCGCGATCTCGTCGGCTTCGGCCTGGCGCGGCGCGGTCAAGTCCAGCGGCGCGGGGCCTGCGGCATTGGCCGGACCCATGTGCGCGTAGTACGCGGGCACATCGTCGAGCCCGGCCAGCAGGTCGGCCACGAACGTCTCCACGTCCTGGACCAGCGCGGGGTTCGACGCCTTCTCCGCGCCGATGGTGCTGTGCTCGCCGCCGGCCTGCGAGGAGGAACAGAAGCTGCCGAAGCCATGCGTCGGCATGACGGCCACCGCGTCGTCCAGCTCGGCGGCCAGGCGGTGCGCGGAGGCGTGCTGCGCGCGCGCCAGCTGCTCGGTGAGCCGGGGCTCCACCAGGTCGGGGCGCCCCACGCTGCCGATCAGCAGCGAACCACCGGTGAACGCGGCGACCGCCCGCCCGCTCTCCTGGAGAACGTAGGAGGTGTGGTGCGGCGTGTGCCCGGGCGTCGCGACCGCCAGCAGCGCGAGGCCGTCCTCGACGGGCTCGGTGTCGCCGTCGGCCACCGCCACCCGTTCGTACGCGACCGAGGCCCCGGCGGGCACCAGGTAGCGCGCTCCCGTCAGCCGTGCCAGTTCCAGGCCACCGGTCACGTAGTCGTTGTGGACGTGTGTCTCGGCTACCGCGACGATCCGCACACCGCGCTCCGCCGCCGCGGAGATCACCCGGTCGATATCCCGGGGCGGGTCCACGACCACTGCGGCACGGGCTCCCCCGGCCAGGTAGCTGCGGTTGCCCAGACCCTCGGTCTCCAGGCTGTCGACAAAGAACACGGCACTCTCCCTCGCGATACGTTTACCCCCCGGGGTATTTGTCGTCTACCGTAACAGGGATACCCAGGGGGGTATTTCTCGGGGCGCGCCATGCCCTTGCCCCGACGGCGCCACCACGGGCGCCGAGCGCCTGGGGAGAGGAGGCGCGGGGAGCGTCACGCGCTCCGGAGCGCCCCGGGGAGGGGGGAAGGGACCGGATGCGGGCGCGTCCGTCAGCGCCCGGCGTCCATCGGAGGCAGTGCGGCGATGACCCGGTCCAGCGCCGGGACCGGGGCCGAGCCGTCCGTCACCACTTCGTGGCCCTGGTGGACGACGGCGATGGTCAGCCCGTCGGGAACGGCTTGCTCACCGAGGTTGATACGGGGCAGCTTCGCGAAGTCCGCGTCGGCCAGGGCGGCCTGGAGCGAGGCCAGCTCGGCGGGCCGCATCCTCCCCTTCCCCTGGGACTCCTTGCCGAGCGACAGCGTCGTGTACGACCCGTCGCCGTTGATGAGCATCGTCTCGTGCCTCCCGTCCATGCCTCCGCTGACGGTCACGGCAACGAGCAGCTCGTCCGCGGGGACGGGCGCCGGTGATACGGAGGCGGCGGGCGAGGACGCGGGGGCCGACGGCGTGGAGCCCGGTGCGCCGTCGGAGTCGGCCCCCGGACCGGCAGCGTCACGGGAGGCGCCGGGCGCGCGTCCGGAGGCGTCCGTTCCCTCGCCACCGCACCCTGCCAGCAGCAGGACGCCGGCCATCAGCGTCGCTCCGGCCACCATCCGGCCCGTACTCCGCTGCGTACTCGGCTTCATACGTCCCCCGGACTCCTGCCAGTTCTGGACTGGTGCGTGCACGGCGTGTCGGGCCAAGCCTCCGGCCTTTGGCGTCACGCGTCCACTGCCCCGGGCGAGGCGGACCGTGGATCCGGTGGCGGAGCCTGCCCGGACCCGACCGCCGTCACTCGGGCGGGTCGGCCCGGAAGGCGATCATCGCCGTGTCGTCGCGGTGGTCGGAGAGCTTCAGAAGGCCGTTCAGCAGGTCCGGCAGTGCGGTGTGCCGGAGCCGGGCGGCCTCCCCGGCGAGACGCAACTGGCCTTCGGCGAGTGTGACTTCAGGCGATTCGACGAGGCCGTCGGTATAGAGGAGGAGGGTGTCACCGGCTTCCAGTACGCGGGGATGGCTGGTGCGCGGGATACCGGGGTCGACGCAGAGGGGCAGGTCCTCCTCGGCCCCCGAAAGATAGAAGGGGTCTCCGTGTGCCGGGATCAGCAGCGGCGGCGGGTGCCCCGCGTTGGACCAGGTCATCTGCCACCGCCCGTCCCCCCGTCGGCGCAGGTGCGTATGGACGGCCGTCGCGAAGGGCGCGGCGTCCAGGCCCTCGGCGACCTCGTCGAACTGGGCGAGCACGCGCGCGGGTGCGGCGTCGGATCCGCAGCTGTAGGCCAGGGCGCGCAGCATGCTGCGCATCTGGGTCATCGCGGTGGCGGCGGTGAGGTCGTGACCGGCGACGTCACCGACGTCGAGGACCAGGGTGCCGTCGGGGAGGGTGAACACGTCGTACCAGTCCCCGCCGATCTCGTTGGCGGAACTGGCCGGCTGATAGCAGGCGGCCACACTCGCGCCGGGCACCGCGGGCGGCCGGGTGAGCTGCGCACGCTGGAGGCCGAGCGCGGTACGGCGGGCCTGCTGAAGGTCGAGGACCTTGCGGATGGGCTGCTGCGCATGGTGGAGGACCTCTCTCAGCAGCTCGGCCTCCGTGGCCCCGGGAGCCGGGCTGTCCCCGTTCGTGCTGGTGGCGGCGTACCCGAGGACGGCGCCGTCGACGACGAGCGGAACGAGCGTCACGCTCGTGGCTCCCGATGCGACGAGCCATCGCTCGGTGACGGCCGGGACCACGTCGGGCGGGATCGTGCCGTCCGCCGGAATGCTGAACGTGCGGGGTGTGCGCTTTTCCAGGACCTCACGCACCGTCCGGGTGATCTCCACGGTCTGTCCGAGGAGCGCGGGTGGGGCGGGGAGTCCGGGGCGGGTGACGGAGGCGACGCGGCGTGCGGTGACCCGGGCGTGCTCGGGCAGGGGCCACTCGTCGTGGGAGAGCAGCAGGACCAGGCAGGCGTCGGCGAGTTCGGGGACGACCACCCTCACCACTTCGCCGAACGCCTCGTCCAGGCTCGCCCCGGTGACCACGGCCACCTTCGCGAGCAATCGTTCACGCACCTGGGCACGCCAGGTGTCCTCGACGTCGGCGGTCGCGCCGATCCACTCGACGACGCGCCCGTCCCGAAGGACCGGAACGCCGCGCGCGGACACGTGCCGGTACGACGCGTCGGCAGCCCGCAGCCGGAAGACGCACTCGAACACGCCCTCCGCGCCCTGGGTCGCGGCGGTGCTCCAGGCACGGCCGAGCTTCTCGCGGTCGCGGGGGTGGACGTGGTCGTACCAACCGCTGTCGGCGCGCGGGTGCCACTCGACGCCCGTCAACTGCCCCCAGCCGGGGACGATCTCCTCCATGGCACCGTCCGCATGGATTACCCACACCATCTGCGACACGGCGGAGACCAGGGCCTCGTACCGCTGGAGCGCGCGGGTCTCGGTGGTGGTGTCCATCGCCACCACCAGAATCCCCTCGCCCTCTGCCGTGATCACGGGACTGCAGGAGTAGACGAAGTGGGGGACTTGCCAGGGCATTCCCTCATCGGGCTCCCGGGCACCGTTGACCTGGCGGGCCAGGCCCGTGGCGCGGACGTCGTCCAGCACGGACAGGAACCGCCCGCTGTCCGGATCCGGGAACGCCTCCCGCGCCGGCAGGCCGAGCGTCCGGGCGCCGAACATCCTGGTGAACGCCGCATTGGTGTAGAGCAGGCACCCCTCTTCGCCGACGACCACCGCCACCGCCGCGACGGTGTCGTCGAAGACCGCCGGATCGAGCCCCGGTACGCCGCTCATCCGGCGTCCACCACGGTGCGACGACGCACGGGGCGACACCGGCACGGCGGTGCACCCACCCGGACCTCTACAGACATCAGCACGCCCTTCGAAAGAGAATTCCTCCGAAAACACCATCATCTCGGCACCGGCGTCGAGAATCCCGGCAGCGCGCTGACAGGGCTGGGCGGAGCGGAGGGGAAGGGCGGGGCGGGGCAACGGGACGCCGAGGTCCGGGCGGGTTCCCCGGGCCCGACGCGCACGTGGGGCCCGGGGCGGGCGGTCCGCCCGGTCAGCGGCTCCGGGTGCGGGGGGCGCGGTACTGCTCGTCGGTGACCTTCTCCAGCCAGGTGGTCTCCGGACGGCCGTCCCCCGGGCCCTCCCACAGGGCGAGGTGCTGCATGAACCGGTCCTCGGTGGCGCCGTGCCAGTGCTCCTCGCCGGGCGGGCAGGTCACCGTCTCACCCGGGTGGGCCTCGAAGACCGTACCGTCGCGCGTACCGATCAGGGCGGCTCCGGCAACGACGTGCAGGGTCTGCCCGACGGCGTGGTGGTGCCAGGCGGTGTGGGCGCCCGGGGAGAACCGCACCGTGTTCGCGCGCAGGCGGGACGGCTCCTGGCCGGCGTGGATGACGTCGAACCAGACGTCTCCGGTGAACCAGTCCTCGGGGCCCTTGCCGGTGGGCTGGGGTTTGACGAACTCCACAGGTACTCCTCGTGTGATGGTGCGGGGCCGTGCGCGGGGCCCGCGGTGGATCAGGCGGTGTCGGCGTGGGCGAGGTCAAGGCCCAGTGCGCGGGAGGCGTTCGCCTGGTCGGCGAGCTCCTTGGCCTTGGCCTCGGCAGTGGGGATGGCGTCGTCGCCCGCCACGAAGCGCAGCGGCGGCTCGTCCAGGTCGACGAGCTTCAGCAGGGCGTCGGCGAGCTTGGCCGGGTCGCCGGCCTGCTGACCGTTCATCGACTGCCACATCGCCTTGGTGGTCCGGGTCCGCTCCGCGTAGTCGTCGATGGACAGTTCCGCCCAGCTGGTGGAGGCGTCCACGAGCAGCTCGGTACGGAAGAATCCGGGCTCGACCACCGTGGTGCGGATGTTGTAGGGCTCCACGTCGAAGCGCAGGGATTCCATCCAGCCCTCGACACCGAACTTCGCCGCGGCGTAGGCGACGCAGAACTCCTGGCCGACCAGACCGGCGATCGAGGAGAGCGTCACGATGTGGCCCGACCGCTGCTTGCGCATGACGGGCAGCACGGCGCGGGTGATGTTCATCGGGCCGAACAGGTTCGTCTCCATCTGGGCCCGCATCTGCGCGTCCGAGATCTCCTCGAAGTAGCCGGCCTGGAAGGTGGCGGCGTTGTTGATCAGGACGTCGATGCGGCCGAACCTCTCCACGGCGGCGTCGACCGCAGCCTGCGCGGCGTCCGGGCTGGTGATGTCGAGTGCGGTGACGAGCAGGTTCTCCTGCTCGCCGCCGAGCACCTCAAGGACGCTGTCCGGGCGCCGTCCGGTGGCGACGACCTGGTGGCCGGCGGCCAGGGCCCGGCGTGCGATGTCGGTGCCCAGGCCGCGGCCCGCACCGGTGACGAAGATGACCTTGCTCATGGAAACGGAAGCTCCTCCGACGGGGGTGGATCAGTGGTCCTGGACGGCGACTCCGGACGCCAGGATGGCCTTCGTCCGGCCGGCCGCGCCCCTGGCGTTGGGCCGGTCGGCGCAGAACGCCGCGTGGTGGCGGTCCTTTCCGAGCTCAGCCGCTCTGCCCTTCGGCCGCCACACCGACCACTGTCACACCGGCTTCGGATCATGAAAAGGGGAGGGATTCCTCCTGGGACAAGGTCATCCTGGGAAGGAACCTTCCCCCCCCCTTCGCACGGGTCCGTCCGTCTGCACCCGGTCAGAGCGCCACGAAGGGGCGGTTCAGGTGTGCGGTCGCCAGCACCGCGTTGCGCTCCGCCGCCGTCGTCAACAGGGCCGTACGGGAGGCGCGGGCCGCGTCCGAATCGCGTTCGTGGGCATAGGCGACTGCCGGGTTGCCCCATTGGACGGCGTGCACCAGCACGTCCCCGGTGACGATCACGTCGCGTCCCCCGGGCTGCTCCACCAGGACCGACTGGTGGCCGGGCGTGTGCCCGGGCGTGGGCAGCAGGGTCACTCCGCCTCCGAGCCGGTGCTGCCCGGACACCTCGTGCAGCTGCCCGCGGGCCCTCAACGGCTCGACCACCCAGTCCCACACCGCATCCGTACGGTCCAGGGCCTCGGTCTCGCTGCGCTGGACGATGTAGCGGGCCTGCGGGAAGAACGGTTCACCGGCTGCTCGCAGGGACCAGCCCACATGGTCCTCGTGCAGGTGGGTCAGCACGACCGCTTCCACGTCGGCTGCGGCGATGCCCGCCTCGGTGAGTGCTTCGGGCAGGCGTCCCGGTACCGGGCACCAGGGTGCTGCCGGGCTGTCGGCCGGTCCGACGCCCGCGTCGACCAGGACCCAGCGTCCGCCGGGTCGTGCGATCGCGAAGCACCAGAAGGACAGGTGCCACGCCCCATCGGGCCCCGCCGCATCCGGATCGAGGCCGGCCGCCCGCGTCCAGTCCGTCTCGTCCGCGTCCGGGAACGCCGACCGGGCCGGCTTGAAGAACGCGCCGGTGGCGTCAAGCAGCGCCCTGACCTGTCCCTGTCGTTCTCCCACGCCCGCTCCCCACGTATGTCGTCGACGCCACTCATTATGGTGGGGCCGGTCGGTCAGCCCGTGCGCCGGGAGCGTGCCAGAGTCGCCCTTCCCAGGGCGATGCCGATCAGCCCCAGCACGGCCGCGACGATGGCCCCGGCTCGTCCGTTGCCGGTGCCCAAACCCCCGGTGGAGGTGGCCAGATGCAGCACTGCGAGAGCCACTCCCATCAGCCCCAGCACCATGGACACGAGGGCACCGTCTCGCGCGGAGCCGAAGCCGGAGCCGGACCCGATACGACCGGCGGCGCGGGCCAGAGCCAGCCCACCGATGACCAGTCCGGTCAGCGCCACCAGCGCAGCCACGATGGCGCCCACGCGCCCCGAACCGCTGCCTACGCCGTCGGCGGCAACGGAGACGTGCGCGGCGGCGGGTGCGGTCAGTACGAACACCCCGAGCAAGGCGGCTCCGGTCACCGCGCCCACGCGTCGGGCCGTCGTCAGGGCTCGTGTCGAGTTCATGTCTCTCCTACTTTCGTGCGTCTCGTTTCCGAGGCCGGGATGTCCTCCGATCCTGTCGCCGGACGCACCGCCGGTCGTCCTGCGGGAGGACGCAATCCGCGCTGCGGCCGACGGCGCACCCGCCTGCCGCGTACGCGGCAGACGTCGGGAACGTACTGCGGGCGCGGTAGGCAACAGCTCGTCCCCCGGCGGGACTCCCCCGCGGCGGACCTCGGGCTAGGGTGCGCGCATGAGCACAGGACGGCCGCGGGTCCCGGCCGGTGTCACGGACTGGGTGATCGCGGTCGGCGTGGCGGCGGCGCTGTTGGTCACCGGCATGTCGGCGCAGCACTCCGCCGCACAACTCGACCTGATCGGCTACGCGTTGCTCGCAGCCGGCGGCCTCGCGCTGGCCGCGCGACGGCGGGCGCCGGTCCCCGTCCTGGCCGTCACCGGGCTGTGCGCGGTGGGCTACCAGGCGGCAGGTTTCGACGTCGCGGCCGTCGCGTTCCTGTTCGCGGTGTACGCCGCCGTGCGGGCCGGACACCGCGTGGCCACGGCAGTGGCGAGCGTGGCCCTGCTGGCCGCCCTCCCCCTGGCGGCTCTGGCCTCCCTGCACGACACGCGCGAGGCGTTCGCGCAGGCCCGGGGCGCCCTCGAACTGGCCTGGCTGATCGCAGCCGCCGCCGCGGGCGAGGCGCTGCGCCAGGCGGAGCGGCGGGCGGACGAGGCCGAGCGCACCCGGGAGGAAACCGCCCGGCGCCGCGCCGACGAGGAGCGGCTGCACATCGCACGCGAACTGCACGACTCGCTCGTCCACCAGATCTCGATCGTCAAGGTGCAGTCCGAGGTCGCGGTCCACGTGGCCCGCAAACGGGGCGAGGAAGTGCCGGAGGCTCTGCTGGCGATCCAGCAGGCAGCCCGGGAGGCGACCCGGGAGCTGCGGGCGACGCTGGAGGCACTTCGTGACGACGACAAGGCCCCGCCGCACGGTCTCGACGACGTTCCGGAACTGGTGGAGAGGGCTCGCATGACCGGTCTGGACACGGCGCTGACGATCGAAGGACTCCGACAGGACATGCCGGCAGCGGTGGACCGTACCGTCTACCGGATCGTTCAGGAATCGCTCACCAACATCGCCCGCCACGCCGCCGCGACGACCGCGTCGGTACGGATCGACTACGGTCCCGACGCCCTGACCGTACGAGTCGACGACGACGGCCGGGCCACGCCGTCCGCTGCGTCGACACCCGGCGTCGGGCTGCTCGGCATGCGCGAACGCGTCACCGCTCTCGGCGGCCGGCTGCACGCGGAGCCCCGCACCGGGGGCGGCTTCACCGTCCACGCGGAACTGCCCGTGGAGCGGACGCCGTGATCCGTGTCCTGCTGGTCGACGACCAGCCGCTGCTTCGCAGCGGATTTCGCGCGCTCCTCGACCTCGAGGACGACATCGAGGTGGTGGCCGAGGCCGGCGACGGGCAGGAGTGCCTGGCTCTGGCGAAGCAGCATCTGCCCGACGTCGCGCTCATCGACGTCCAGATGCCGGTGCTCGACGGCATCGAGGCGACCCGGCTCATCGCCGCCGACCCGGATCTGGCCGGGGTGCACGTCGTCATCCTGACCAACTACGGCTTCGACGAGTACGTCTTCCACGCTCTGCGGGCAGGGGCAGCCGGATTCCTCGTCAAGGACATCGTTCCGGAAGACCTTCTGCACTCCGTTCGTGTCGCCGCGCGCGGTGACGCCCTGCTCGCCCCGTCGATCACCCGCAAGCTGATCAACCGGTACGTCACGCAGCCGCTCCGTCCGGCCTCCGCGACGGGTCTGGAGGAGCTGACCGGCCGCGAACGCGAGGCCGTCGCGCTCGTCGCGCAGGGCCTGTCCAACGACCAGATCGCCGGCCGCATGGTGATCAGCCCCCTGACAGCGAAGACGCACATCAATCGGGCGATGACCAAGCTGCACGCCCGCGACCGGGCCCAACTCGTCGTGCTCGCCTACGAGTCCGGCCTTGTCGTGCCACCGAGCCGCTGAGCCGGCGAGTGGTCGAGGGGCAGCCTAGGGCCGGTCGTCAAACTTCCGTCTGCCGGCCGAACGACGGCAGTTTGACGACCGGCCCCAGCACGCGAGTTCGGCCACGAACCGCACCGCGCGCCGTGCGCAGCGGGAGAGTGACGGACCGGGCCATCCGGATGACCCGCTTCCCGTCAGGGACCGGCGCGGTGACCGAACGGCACCCCCTCCCAGGGCGTCTCCGCCGGGAACGACTCCGCTCGGCGCTGGCCCGGTGGGCGCGGGGCGGCCCGTTCGATCCGGGGTTTCACGTTCTCGACCCGCTGTAGCCAGTCCAGCAGCTCCAGGCGGAGCCCGTCGGCGACCTCCCGGTGCGAGGCGAGCCCGGCGAGGTTGTCCAGCTCGTACGGATCGGCGGCCAGGTCGTACAGCTCGGTCTCGGTATAGCGGTCCGCGTCGGGGTCGTTCCAGGCGTCCGCTCCCGGCGCCTCCACCGCGTACTTCCAGCGTGACGTACGTACCGCGCGGCCCACCCGGTCCTCGCTGATCTGGACGAACGCGGAGCCTGGCCGGCCGGGATCGCGTCCCCCGCCGGTCAGCGGCAGCAGGGAACGCCCCTGTACGCCGTCGGGTACCGCGATGCCCGCGGCCGTCAGCAGGGTCGGCATCAGGTCAACCGTGCCGACCGGCTGCCGTACGAGCCCGCCGCCGGTGAAGCCGGGGCCGGTGAGCGCGAGCGGCACACGGACGGACGCCTCGTGCGCCGAGCGCTTGTACTCGCTGTTGCGGGTACGGAAGTGGGACCCGTGATCCGCTGTCCACGCGAGCACCGTGTTCTCCGCGGTCCCGAGGCTCCGCAGCGCGTCGCGCAGCCGGCCCACCCCCTCGTCGACCCGCTTGATCTGGCCGAGGTACCCGGCCAGGTGCCGGTGGGCGCCCCCCTGGGGAGCGCCCGGTGCGAGCGCGGCCAGGTCGGGCGGCAGCCAGGTGCCCTCGTACCGCTCGCGGTAGCCCGCCGGGGCCGGGTAGTCGTCGGTGGGGTTCTGGTGGTGCGGCTCCAGCAGGGACAGGAAGAGCAGATACGGACGGTCGTGGTGATCGGCCACGAACCGGATCGCCGCGTCGAACAGGGCGTCGGAGCGGTAGCCGGGAAGCCGGACCGGCTCACCCTCCTCGTCGTACACCACCGTGCGGTAGGCGTCCGAGGTGAATTCGAGCCGGTCCGAGGCGAGCCACTTCTCGTAACCGCCCCGGCGGCCGGGCGGCACCGGGCCGTCCGGGCCGTCCTCGCCCGCCAGGTGCCACTTGCCGATGTAGCCGGTCGCGTATCCGGCCCGGGCGAACTCCCCGGCGAGCGTGGGGACGTCCTGCGGGAGTGGCAGACCGTTGCGGAACACACCCGCCGCCGTGGGGAAACGGCCGGTCTGCAGGGCCGAACGTGCCGGGGCGCAGACCGGGTTGGAGGTGACCGCCTGCTCGAACAGGGTTCCCTCGCGGGCGATCCGGTCGAACTCCGGAGTCACCCCCGCCGGATTGCCGTGCACACCGGCCGTGTCCCACCGCTGCTGGTCGGTGAGAACCACGATCACCTGGGGCGGTACTGCCCCGGCGGGCGGCACCTGCGCGCCGCCCACCGGGTCGGAGGAGCCGCTCATGCGTCGGTCTTCCCGGCCGCCGTCGCCGAGGCGCCGGAGGCGATGCCGAAGGCGGGGTCGGGCACCTCTTCGGGGCTGATCAGGGTGGAGGAGCGGCCGTCGACACCGACCGGGATGTCGCCGTCGATGGTGACGCGGCGGAGCTTGCGCTCGTGGGCGTCGGAGTCGTCCACGCCGTAGTGCTGCGTGGCGCGGTTGTCCCAGATGGCGACGTCGCCGGTCTGCCACTGCCAGCGCACGGTGTTCTCCGGGCGCTCGATGTGCGCCTGGAACAGGTCGAGGAGGGCACGCGAGTCGCGGCCGGTCAGCTTGCTGATGCGCTGGACGAAGTTGCCGAGGAGCAGGGTGCGTTCGCCGGTCTCGGGGTGGACGCGCACCACCGGGTGCTCGGTGAGGAACTTCGTCGAGGTGAACACCTTCTGGTACTGGGCGAGCGCCTCCGGGCGCGCCTCGGGGCGCAGGGCCACGTAGTCGTAGTCGTTGGAGTGGACCGCGCGCAGGCTGTCGGCGAGGACGCGCAGCGGCTCGGGGAGCCCGGAGTAGGCCGCCGCGGTGTTCGCCCAGAGGGTGTTGCCGCCGTACGGCGGGATGACGACGGCGCGCAGGATCGAGAAGGCCGGGTAGGCGGGCACGAAGGTGACATCGGTGTGCCACTGGTTGGCCCGGCCGCCGTGGTCGGAGTCGATGCCGAGCGAGTAGCGGCCGTCGGCGGACGGAACGGTGGGGTGGGCGACCGGCGTGCCGAGCAGGCGGCCGAACGCCTCGTGGCTGTCCTCGTCCAGGTGGTCCTGGCCGCGGAAGAACACGACCTTGTTGGCGAGCAGTGCGGCCCTGACGGCCGCGACCGTGCCGGGGTCGAGGTCGCCGCCGAGGCGCACGCCGGAGATGACGGCGCCGATCCGGCCGCCGACCTTCTCGACGGTGACGGTGGAGGCGGGAGCGGTGGTGGTCGACATGACGGGATTCCCTTCGGAGGCCACGGTCGTGGCAATTAATCTTGGAGAGGAAGTAATTGAGCCGAGCGGACGTCAGGTACGCATAAGAGACGGTGCGGAGCCGTGGAGTGGTGGAGTGATCTGCCGGATGGGCGCGGGCGGTGAGGCCGGAGCGGAATGTCAGGCGGCGGTACAGCGGCCCGGACACACCGGAAGCGCTGCGGGGCGGCCGGCGCGGGCGGGCCGCGCATCGGGAACGGCCGTCGCGAACATGCCTCGGAGACTTCCAGCGCCCCGCGGCGTACGTCAAGCACGCGTCCCCTCCCCCGACGGTGCCCCGCAGTGGTTCAATCGGCGCTTGCGCGGGGCCCCCGCCCTCTGCGTCGATGCACTGTCAAACTGCCTCTGACCAGCGTTTTCCACTGGAAGGCGGCATGGGGAAAGCGCCCTGCCCCGGAGCCGGGCGAGAACCCCGGTGCGATTTCACGCCGCCGTAATGTTGCGACCGCTCCGTGTCGCAGGACCCGAAGGAACGCCCCCATGACAGCTGCCCCGCAGATCTCCCGGACGACCGGTGACGGCCGTCGCGAGGCCAACGCCGCCACGGTGCTGCGTACGGTGCTCGATCACGGGCCTGTCGCGCGCCGGTCGATCGCCGCACTGTCCGGTCTGAGCCCGGCCGCCGTCTCCCGTCAGTGCACCGACCTCGTCCGCCTCGGCCTGGTACGGGAGTTGCCCGAGCTGGTGGAGAGCACCGGTGTGGGCAGACCTCAGATCCCGGTCGAGCTGCACACCGGGGAGACCGGAGGCCCGGTGGCGGGCGGCGTCCACATCGGCGTGCCCGGATCGACGTTCGGACTGGTGGACCTGCGCGGCCGGCTGCTGGCCCGCCGCGCGCTCCCGCACGACGGCATCGCCCCCGAGGACCTGCCGCGCCGGATCCTCGACGGACTGCGTGCCTTTCTGGCCGACTCCGGCCGGGGCCGGCATCTGCTGGGGGTGGGCGCCGCCCTCGGCGGCTGGGTGGATCCGGCGCTGGGGACGGCCGTGCGCCACGACGCGCTGGGCTGGCACCACCGGCCGCTCGCCACCGAACTCACCCGTGGCCTGGGCGGACTTGAGGTCCGGGTCGACAATCACGCCAGGGCGATCGCCCAGTCCGAGATCCTCTTCGGCAGGCCCGCCGCGCGCCGCAGTCTGGTCCACCTCTTCGTCGGCAATGTGGTCGATGCCGCGCTGGGCATCGCCGGGGTGGTCCACCAGGGTCCGGGGTCCGGTGCCGGGGACGTGGCGCATCTGCCCGTGCCGGACTCGACGGCCCTCTGCCCCTGCGGACGGTCCGGCTGCCTGGAGGCGACGGCTTCCAACACGGCTGTCGCGCTCACCGCCGTGCGGCGCGGAATCGTGCCCGAGCCCGACGTGTTCCTGGTGGTGGACGCGGCGGCTGCCGGTGACCGCCGGGCGGACCGGCTGCTGCGCGAGCGCGCCCGCGCGGTCGGACGGGCGGCTGCCCTGCTGCTCGACGTCCTCAACCCCGATCTGGTCGTGGTCACCGAGCACTCCAGCCTCGTCAACCCGGAGTACCTCGAGGAGATCCGGGGCGCGGCGGTCGATCTGTCGCACGTCTGCGAGGACCCCGAGCGGATCGTCAGTCCGTATGCCGGGACGGCGGTGCTGCCCGTCGCCGCGGGCACCATTCTCCTGAACCCGCTGTTCAGGAGCCCTTTGGCGAGCTTCGACCGGTAACCGTTCGCACGGGGACGGAGAACCGCCCGTTCCAGGATCCGGACGGAGCAGGTTGACCGTCCGGCGAAGCCGCTGTCATATTGCTCCCGTGAACCCGGACTTGCGCCTCGTCTCCCGCAGGCATGTCGACCTCTGTCGACAGGCCAGCGCGGTCTGTGCCGTCCACAACTGACCCGGGCCGACTTCCCGACGTGCCCTGCCGGGTGTCCTCAGCGCTTCGCCGACTCGGCACGCGTGGAGCGCCGCGCCCTGGCGGTCCACTGCCCCGGTTCCCCGCACCGCGTATCGGCCTGAGCCGTCGGCCCGGGCTCTCCCTCTTCTCGTCCGGCGGCAGCATCCGCACCCGTCCGTACTGATCCCGCACGCCCACTGAGCCGTACGACCCGGAGTCGTACGCCGCAGGAACCGTACGTCTTCCGAACCCGGCGCACCGCTCGGGTTATTACTCCCGCAGCGGAACCAATGCACGAATGCGCGCATTCTCACGGCCGCTACACCGTCCTTCGCCCTCCCTCACCGTCACAGGCAGGCTTTCGATGACCGAGCTGCACCCTTCCACGTCCACCGGACCGACCCGGCGCACCACGCTGCGCGCCGCGGGCGGCGGCGCCCTGCTTCTCGGACTGGGTCTGACGGGCTGCCGCTCGGCGGTCTCGGAGTCCTCGTCCGAGCCGAAGGGCGCCGGAGCAGCCCCCAAGCGCGGTGGCGTTCTGAGCGTCGCCATCAACAGCGACTTCACGCCCGGCCTGCTGTTCGCCCAGAGCGGGCAGTCCTACCAGCACCGGCTGATCTACAACACCCTGACCCGCTACGACGACCGGCTCAGCCCGCAGCCCGAGCTGGCCACCTCCTGGACGTACGCGAAGGACGGACGCAGCATCACGCTCCGGCTGCGCGACGACGTCACCTTCCACAACGGCCGCACGTTCACCGCTGACGACGTCGTCTTCGCGGTGAAGAACCTTCAGAACCCGGTAAGGGCAGCCCAGTTGCGCAGCACGGCCGCCGCGATCACCGGATTCGAGAAGCGTGGCGAGCACGAACTGGTGCTCAAGCTGGCGCATCCGGTGAACAACCTCTTCGACCTCTTCGAATTCATGATCATCACCGATCCGGACACGATCGAGGACGCTCTCACCGGCAAGAAGCTCAACGGCACCGGTCCGTTCGCGCTCAAGAAGTGGAGCCCCGGATCCGGTCTGAGTCTGACCAGGAACGACCGCTACTGGCAGCCCGGCCGCCCCTACCTGGACGGCGTCGAACTGCGGGTGATACCCCAGGCCGACGCGCTGGTCTCGTCCCTGCGCTCCGGTCAGTCCCAGCTCTCCTTCAACGTGCCCGGCAAGAGTCTCGGCACGGTCAAGAACGACCCCCGGCTCACCATCACCGACTACGACACGGGTTCCGGCGCCTCGTACATCGGCGTCAACACCGCGGTCGCGCCGCTGAACGACCGGACCGTCCGTCAGGCCATCGCCTGGGCCGTCGACCGCGACCGGATCCTCGCTCAGGCGCTCGGCGGATACGGTCTCGCCTCTGCCGCCCCCTGGCCCAAGTCCTCGCCCGCCTTCTCCGAGGCCCACCGCACCCACTACACCCACGACGCCGGCAAGGCCCGGGAACTGCTGAGGTCCGCCGGGCACCGCACACTCGAACTCCCCCTGCTGCACCTCGCGTTGCCCGGTGACACCGCGATCGCCGAAGCTCTTCAGTACGACCTGAAGCAGGTCGGGATCCACGTCACGCTCCAGCCCACCGACCCGGCCACCGGGCAGAAGAAGCTGATCTCCCAGGACATGCCGGCCCTGTGGACCATGGGGCACGGCTTCTCCCAGGTGCAGCCCTCCACCCTCGCCGTGAGCGCCTATCCGTTCAACGAGGCGAAGAACACCTCCAAGTACCGCTCGGCCGAGTACACCGAGGTCGTGCGGGAGGCATGGACGAAGCGCGAGTCGAGCGCGGCGGAGGCCAACGCCCTGCACGAGAAGATCTCCGGCATCCTGCTCGACGAGGCATTCATCATCGACCTCGTCGTCCGCGGACAGATCCAGGTGGCCGCCGACGGGCTGCACGGCGTGACCCTGAACAAGTTCTCGTATCTGAACCTCGACAACGCCTACCTGGCCTGACATGCGCGGCTACCTGCTCCGGCGGCTGCCGTCCGCCCTCCTCGTCCTGCTCGGGGCCTCGTTCCTGATCTTCGCGATCCTGCGGCTCGTCCCCGGCGATCCCGCCACCTCGCTCGCCGGCCCCGACGCCGACGCGGCGACCGTGGCCGCGATCCGCGAGCGGCTCGGGCTCGACGCACCCCTGCTCTCCCAGTACGCCCACTGGCTCGGCTCCCTGCTGACGGGCGACCTCGGGCCCTCGTACGCGATCGGGGGCCAGACCTCCGACCTGATCGGGGACGGGCTCGGCGCGACCGCCGAACTCACTCTGGCCGCACTGCTGTTGGTGATCGCGCTCGGTACGGCCTTCGGCATGCTCGGGGCCACCTCTCCCCGGCGCTGGGTCCGGACCTCGATCCGGGTGGTCACGACCGCCGCGCTGGCCGTGCCGCCCTTCGTCAGCGGCGTCCTCCTGGTGCTGCTGTTCGCCGTCGTCCTGGGCGTGCTGCCGCCGGGCGGCCGGGTCCCCTTCCTGACCGCCCCCGACCTCGCGGCGCAGTACCTGCTGCTGCCCGCACTCTGCCTGGCCCTGCCCAGCGCCGCCGTTCTCGGCCGCTATCTCAAGGACGGGATCGAACGCGCGCTGGCCGAGGACTGCATCCGCACCGCCACCGCGGCCGGAGTGACACCGCGCCGGCTGCTGTGGCGGCACGCCCTGCCGAACGCCCTCCCGCCCGTCGTCACCCTGCTCGGCATGCAGACCGGGCACCTGCTCGGCGGAGCCGTGCTCGTCGAGGCGATCTTCGCCTGGCCTGGACTCGGCCAGCTCGCCGAACAGGGCCTCACCCGCAGGGACTACCCCGTCGTCCAGGACCTCCTGCTGCTCCTGGTCGCCGTCTTCGTCCTCGTCCAGCTGCTCACAGACCTCGTGTACGCGTGGCTCGACCCCCGGATCAGGTGGGAGTAACCGCCATGACCTCGACCACCGGCCCCGACGCCGACCTCCTCACCGGCCCGCCCCCGGCCGCCTCCGCCCGTACGGCGCGCCGCCCGGCCGGCCGTCGTCACCCGTACCGCAGGGCCCTGTCCACGGCACGCGGTCGCACCGGTCTCGCCCTCGTCGGTGTGGTCGTGCTCGCCGGGCTGCTCGCACCGCTCCTCGCCGGGCACGGACCCACCGAGCAGAGCGGCCAGAGTCTTGCGGCCCTCGGCACGCCCGGACATCCGCTCGGCACCGACGATCTCGGCCGGGACCTGCTCAGCCGGTTCCTGTACGGCATCCGCGCCGACCTCGGCATCATCTCGCTCGCCGTCCCCGTCGGTGCCGTTCTCGGCTGCCTGTTCGCCCTCGTCGCCGCCGCGCACCCGGTCGCCGACACCGTCGTCCAACGGATCTTCGACCTCCTTCTCGCCTTCCCCGGCCTGATTCTCGCGCTCGCCGTCACCGCGATCCTCGGCCCCGGCCGGCTCCCCGTCGTCCTCGTCATCGCGCTCGCCGAGATCCCGGTCTTCGGCCGGCTGCTGCGCGGCGGAATCCTCGTCCAGCGGGAACGCGAGTACGTCACCGCCGCCCGGGTCGGGGGCAGTTCGGGCCCCCGGGTGCTGGTGCGGCACATCCTGCCCAACGCCGCTGACCCGCTCGTCGTCCAGATCGCCGTGTCGCTGACCGTCGCCGTCTTCATCGAGGGTGCGATGAGCTTCCTCGGCGTGGGTGTACGGCCGCCGGAACCCACCCTCGGAGCCGTACTGAGCCAGTCCATGCCCTATCTCGCCCAGGCCCCCCATTTCGCGGCGGGCCCTCTGATCACCGTGACCGCGCTCGTCCTCGGCCTGTCGCTCGTCGCCGAGGCGCTCAACCGGGAGATACGACGATGACCGCACAGGAGCTGCTGCAGGTCCGTAACCTCGGCGTCGAGTTCACCGCCCCGGACGGCTCGGCCCTGCGTGCCGTGCACGGAGTCTCGTTCGGCCTGCGTCGCGGCGAGACACTGGCCGTCGTCGGCGAGTCCGGCTCCGGCAAGTCCACCACCGCTCTCGCTCTGACGCGCATGCTGCCCGGCACCGGGCGCATCACCACCGGCTCGGTCCGGCTGGAGGGCCGGGACCTGGCCGCCGCCGGGGAGGAGGAGCTGCGGGCGGTGCGCGGTGCCCGCATCGGAATGATCTTCCAGGACCCGATGACGGCGCTGAACCCCGTCCTGACGGCCGGCCGCCATCTCGACGAGGTCCTGCGCGCCCACGGGAACCACGACCGGTCGGCGCGCCGGGCCCGTGTGGTGGAACTCCTCGACCGGGTCGGCATTCCCGATCCGCACCGCCGTGCGGACGACCATCCCCATCAGTTCTCCGGCGGCCAGCGTCAGCGCATCCTCATCGCCATGGCCCTGGCCGGTGAGCCCGACATCCTTCTCGCCGACGAACCGACGACGGCGCTCGACGCCACCGTCCAGGACCAGATCCTCACCCTGCTGGCCGACCTCAACCGGGAGACCGGCACCGCCCTGGTCCTCATCACGCACAACATGGGCGTCGTCGCCCGCGCCTGCGAACGTGTCCTGGTCATGTACGGCGGCACGGTCGTCGAGGACGGGCCCACCGCCGAGGTCCTCACCCGTCCTCGCCACCCGTACACCGCGGGTCTGCTCGCCGCTGTTCCTCGTCTGTCCAGCCCTTCCGGTACGCGGCTCACGGGCATTCCCGGCAGTCCGCCCGACCTCACACTGCTGGGTGAGGGCTGCGCCTTCGCCGACCGCTGCACGCTCGTCGAGGACCGCTGCCGTACCGGGACACCGCCGCTCACCCGGGTCGCGGACGGGGTCGCCGTGGCCTGCCTCCCCGCGGCCGGGCGCACCGCACCCCTGCCCACGCCCGCTCCGCCCACCCGCATCGACCGTCCCGTACCCGGGGCCGTCGTCCTGGAGGCCGAGGGGCTGCACAAGACGTACAAGCGGCGCGGGCTCCGCGGGCGCGGGCTCCCCGCGCTCGACGGAGTGTCCCTGACCCTCGCCGCCGGGGAGACCCTCGGCATCGTCGGCGAGTCCGGCTCCGGGAAGTCCACCCTGGCACGGGTCCTGGCACACGCCCATCCCGCGGACGGCGGCACGGTGCGGCTGCGGGGCGAGGACGTCACCCGGCCGTCGCGCCGCGAGCTGCACGCGGTGCGCCGCCAGGTCCAGATGGTGTTCCAGGACCCGTACGCCTCGCTCAACCCGCGGATGACGGTGGGCGAGATCGTCGCCGAGCCCCTGATCGCCTTCGGTACGGGCGACCGGAGCGAACGGGAGCGGCGCGTGGCGGAGCTACTGCGCCGGGCGGGGCTCGACCCGGCCGTCGCCGACCGGCATCCGCGCTCCTTCTCCGGCGGGCAGCGCCAGCGCATCGGCATCGCCCGCGCACTCGCCCCCGAACCGTCCGTCCTCATCTGCGACGAACCCGTCTCCGCGCTCGACGTCTCCGTCCAGGCACAGATCGTCGGGCTCCTCACCGATCTCCAGCGTGACCTGGGACTCGCGCTGGTCTTCATCGCGCACGACCTCGCCGTCGTGCGTCAGGTCAGCCACCGCATCGCGGTGATGCACCGGGGCCGGATCGTGGAGACCGGCAGCGCGGACGAGGTCTGCGAGAACCCCCGGGATCCGTACACCCGCGCCCTGCTGGCCGCGGTGCCGGAGCCCGTACCCCGGATCCCGGTGCTTCCGCCGGCCCGGAAGACGGGAGTTCCCGCGTGAAGGCGTGCTGCGCGCCGGGGCGCGCCTGCACGGGCGGAGCGGGTACGGAGCTGCTGGGCCTGCCCACCGTACGCCGGGTGGCTCCGGCGGACCTTCCCGCCGTACGCCACGGCGGCGAACCGTACGCTCCCGCGCACCGGGCGATGGCCGAACTGCCCGGTGGTGCCTTCCGGATGGGCGACGCCTTCGGCGAGGGGTACCACGCGGACCACGAGGGGCCGGTGCGCGAGGTGACCGTGGCGCCGTTCGCCATCGACACCACCGCCGTCACCAACGAGGCCTGGGCGGCCTTCGCGGACGCCACCGGATACCTCACCGACGCGGAGCGCCACGGCAGTTCCTTCGTGTTCCACCAGCTCCTCCACCCTGCGGCCGCGTCCCACGTCCTCGGGCAGGTCCCCGGTGCCCCCTGGTGGCTGGGGGTGGCGGGGGCGTTCTGGGACGCGCCGGAGGGTCCGGGTTCCGGGCTCGCGGACCGGGCCGACCATCCGGTCGTCCACATCTCGCACGACGACGCCCGCGCCTACTGCGACTGGGCCGGCCTCCGGCTGCCCACCGAGGCCGAATGGGAGTACGCGGCCCGGGGCGGCAGGGACGGCGCCCGCTATCCGTGGGGCGACGACTTCACTCCCGATGGACGCGAGATGTGCAACACCTGGCAGGGCCACTTCCCGCACCGCTCGGACCGGCCCGGGGGCCGTACCGGCACGGTGCCGGTGACCGCGTACGAACCCAACGGCTACGGCCTGTTCAACGTCTCGGGCAACGTCTGGGAGTGGTGCGCCGACACCTCCGGGCCGGGCGAACGTGTCATCCGGGGCGGCTCCTACCTGTGCCACGCCTCGTACTGCAACCGCTACCGGGTGGCCGCCCGCTCCCACAACACCCCCGACTCCTCGACCGGCCACGGCGGATTCCGCTGTGCCCGCGACCTCGCAGCGCCCCTCGCTCCGGAAGGACGTACCACCCCGTGAAGGCCGTCATGGTGATGTTCGACAGCCTCAACCGGCACCTGCTGCCGCCCTACGGCGCCGACTGGATCCACGCCCCGAACTTCCGGCGGCTGGCCGACCGGACGGTCACCTACGACACCTGCTACGCGGGCTCCATGCCGTGCATGCCGGCCCGCCGCGAACTGCACACCGGGCGACACAACTTCCTGCACCGGGGCTGGGGACCGCTGGAGCCGTTCGACGACTCGATGCCCGAGATCCTCAAGCGGCACGGCGTCTACACCCACCTCGTCAGCGACCACCAGCACTACTGGGAGGACGGCGGCGCGACCTACCACGGCCGGTACAACTCCTGGGAGTTCTTCCGGGGGCAGGAGGGCGACGCCTGGAAGGGGCAGGTGGCCGATCCCGAGGTCCCCGACGATCTGCGCGCCACCCGCAACGACCTGTGGCGTCAGGACTGGGTCAACCGCCAGTACCTGGACACCGAGGCGAAGCAGCCGCAGACCCTCACCTTCGATGCCGGGCTCGCGTTCCTGCGCACCAATCATGCCGAGGACAACTGGTTCGTCCAGATCGAGACCTTCGACCCGCACGAGCCGTTCTTCACCCAGGACCACTACAAGGACCTCTACCCGCACGACTACACGGGGCCGCACTTCGACTGGCCGGACTACAACCGGGTCACCGAGACGAAGGACCAGGAGGCGCACGCCCGTTACGAGTACGCCGCACTGCTCTCGATGTGCGACCACTCCCTCGGCCGGGTCCTCGACGCGATGGACGCGCACGACCTGTGGGACGACACGATGCTCGTCGTCTGCACCGACCACGGCTATCTGCTGGGCGAGAAGGGCTGGTGGGCGAAGGTCGTCCAGCCCTGGTACAACGAGCTGGTCCACACCCCTCTCTTCGTCCACGATCCGCGCCGCCCGGACCGGGCCGGAAGCCGCGACGGCACCCTCGTCCAGACCATCGATCTCGCGCCGACCCTCCTCGACTTCTTCGGCGCCGACCGCACTCCGGACATGCAGGGACGCCCGCTCCGGGATGTCGAACAGCCCCGGGACTCAGCCCTGTTCGGCATGTTCGGAGGCCATGTGAACGTGACCGACGGACGGTACGTCTACATGCGGTCCTGTCACGACGACCGCAACCGGCCCCTGTTCGAACACACCCTGATGCCCACCCGGATCCGGGGCCGCTTCACCCCCGAGGAACTCTCCGGCCTCACCCTCGCGGAGCCGTTCGCCTTCACCAAGGGCGTACGCACCCTCAAGATCGCCGCCCAGCCCTCACCCCTGCTCGGCCCCCAGCGGTTCGGCACCCTGCTCTTCGACCTGGAGAGCGACCCGCGCCAGGAGAAGCCGCTCGTCGACGACACCGTGGAGCTGCGGATGATCCGACTCCTGGTGGAGCGGCTGCGGGCGGGCGATGCGCCCGCCGAGCAGTACGAGCGACTGGGCGTCCCGCACGATCCGGAGGACGTCGGCGAGGTCCATCTGTTGGTGGCCGCCCAGCGCGAGGCCGGCGAAGCGGCCCGCGAACCCGCCCCGCGCTCGGACGAGTTCACCGAAGGAGCGCTGAACCTCCGTACCCCGCTGGCGCGGCTCCTGGCCGAACCCGCCGCCGCCGAGGCGATCCGCCGGATCGTTCCCGGGCTGCTCGACACCGAGCTGCTGACCGTCCGGGGCGGCGGCACCCTGCTCCAGATCGCAGGCTTCGCCGGGCACCCGGGGCGGAGTCAACTCACCGCGCTCGCCGACGAACTGGCGCGGCTGTTCCCGGCGCACGACGACGCCAGGCCCTAGGGCCTGTCGTCAAACTGCCGTCGTTCGGCCGAAGGCCGGGCCGCGCGGTGTCTGGTGCGTGCGATCGCAAGGCGCCGGGATGTCCTCGTAGCGGAGCTACTAGGACATGTCGGCAACGCCGCGAGCGTGCGTGCCAGACACCGCGCGGCAGACGTCAGTTTGACGACGGGCCCTAGACCGGGGTGGCCGTCAGCCCGGGAGTTCGACGGAGACGTGAGGCGCGAGCGAGCGCAGGAAGTCCGCCGCGTCGAACATCGCGCCGGCCGAGGCGACGCCCACCGCCCGCGTGTCTCCGGCCAGGATGCGCTGGACGGCCTCCACCACCAGGGGTGCCGTGACCGCGTAGATGTCCTGGCCGCGGGCCGTGGCACGCCGCTCGACACCGTCCGCCCGCACCAGGACGTCGACGACGAACATCTGGTCCGACCGCCCCAGCTCGTCGACCGCCTCCGGCGCGGGAGTATCCTGCCCGGCCAGGTCACGCGCGGCTTCGACGGCCATGTGGGTCCGGACCGCGGGCACCGCCAGGTGACTGGGGACGGTGACGACGTCGGCCATGGTGAACTCCGAGAACACCGCGCGCCGGCCCAGCGGCTCCGGGAACTCCCAGTCCTGCTGCGATGCCTCGTCGTCGTGGTACTGCAGCACGCCGTCCGCGAAGCGCACCCGGCGGCCCGCCCGACGCTCGTGGGACACCTGACCGGCGGCCCGGGTCCCCGCCGTGGGGTGCCAACTGGTCAGCCCGTACGCGACATCCACCGAGTCGGCGGCGGTCCACTCCCCCATCGCCGCCGTCACGAGCAGGTCGCCCAGACCGCCGTAGAAGGCCATCGCCGGCACCACGGCGGTCTCCGCCTTCCCGGCCGCTTCCGCGTAGTCGGCGAACACCGCGGCGTTCGCCTCGATCTCCGCGGCGACGTCGACGTACGGGATCCCCGCGCGCAGGGCTGCCTCGATGACCGGGCCTCCGGTCACCGCGAACGGCCCGGCGCAGTTGATGACAGCCGCCGCACCGGCGAGGGCACGGTCCAGCGCGCCCTCGTCGTCCACGGTGGCCGGCCGTACCTCCACGCCGGGATACTCGGCTGCCAGCTCCTCCAACTGGGCGGCGTTGCGGCCGGAGACGACAGTGGCGAGCCCACGCCTCCGAAGTTCGGCGACGACGAATCGACCGGTGTGACCTGTCGCCCCGTAAACCACTACTGCAGCCGTCGTGCTCATCGTGTTCCCCGTTCTCGTTGTTCCGATGAGTCCAGTCTGGGCGCGAAAGGATCAGACCGTGATGGTCCGGAAGGACAGCACCCGTACACTTTCGGACATGCCAACTGTCGCACTGCTGACGGCCGGTCACCTGCTGCACTTCGAACTGGCGGTGGCCTACGAGATCTTCGGCAACCCGCCGCGCGAGGCCACGCAGGGCTGGTACGACGTCCAGCTCTGCGGGCCAGGTCCGGTCCGGGTGGGCCCGTTCGTGGTCGAGCCCGACCACGGGCTCGACCAGGTGGCAGGCGCCGACACGGTGATCGTTCCCGCGTGCGTCGACATCGACGACCCGCCGCCGCCCGAGCTGATCGAAGCCGTGCGTGCGGCCCACGAGTCGGGGGCCCGAGTGGCCTCGCTGTGCACCGGAGCGTTCGTACTCGGTGCCGCGGGCCTGCTGGACGGGCGCCGGGCCACCACCCACTGGGCCCATGCGGCGGAGTTGAGCGCACGTCACCCGAAGGCCCTGGTCGATCCGGACGTGCTGTACACGGACAACGGCAGTGTGCTCACCGCCGCGGGCAAGGCCGCCGCCGTGGACCTCTGCCTCCACCTGGTCCATCTGGACCACGGCGCCGCGATAGCCAACTCCGTCGCGCGCCGGCTCGTCATGCCGCCCCATCGCCCGGGCGGTCAGGCCCAGTTCGTATCCACGCCCGTGCAGGTTTCGGGCGACCACGTGCTCGCCCACGTGCTCGCCTGGGTCCAGCAGCGACTGGACCAGCCGCTGACGGTGACCGACATGGCGCGGAAGGCGAACACGAGCCCGCGCAATCTCGGACGGCAGTTCCGCTCGGTGATGGGCCAGACTCCGATCCAGTGGCTCCTGACCCAGCGCGTGCGTCGCGCCCAGGAACTGCTGGAGGCCACCGACAAGAGCATCGAGTCGGTGGCGGTCGCGACCGGCATGGGCACCGCCACGACACTTCGGCGCCAGTTCAAAAGGGTCGTCGGGGTGCCGCCCGACAGCTATCGGCGCTCGTTCCGCAGCAAGGAACCCGCCTGACCGGGACGGGTACGGCGCCCGCGCGTTCACTCCAATGTCCTGCGCCGTCGACGGCAGCCGCCCCGCCGGTGGCATCATCGCGGCATGGCTGCGATCGAGATCGTGCAGGGTGACATCACACTTCAGGACACGGACGCCATCGTCAACGCGGCGAACGAGTCGCTGATGGGCGGAGGCGGTGTGGACGGCGCCATTCACCGGGCGGCAGGCCGACGTCTCGCGAGCGCGGGCGCCGCGCTGGCTCCCTGTCCACCCGGCGAGGCCGTGGCGACTCCGGCCTTCGACCTCGACCCGCCGGTCAAGCACGTCATCCATACCGTCGGCCCGGTGTGGAAGGGCGGCGCGCACGGCGAGGACGAGACCCTCGCCTCCTGCTACCGGCGCTGCCTGGAGGTCGCCGACGAACTGGGCGCCACGAGCATCGCCTTCCCGGCGATCTCCACCGGCATCTACGGGTTCCCGGCGGAACGGGCAGCCCGGATCGCCGTCAGGACACTCCGGTCCTCGCCGGCACACGTGGAACTGGTCAGGCTCGTAGCCTTCGACCAGCAGTCCCACGACCTGCTGACGTCCGCCCTCTCCTGACCGCTCCACGGGGCCCGTCCAGGGCCCCGTCCTGCGTCCGAAAGGCCCCGACCCGGCAGCACAATGTCCCGTTTAGACTGTTATCTTGCGAATGCACCCTATTAACCTGCGGCACTCACTCGTGACGCCCCTGCACGAACGGGATCTGGAATGACCGGTGGACCCGACCCCATCAGCGCCGTCGCCCGCGAAGCGTTCGAGCGGGACCTGACCGATCTGCGCGCCGAGCGCGAGAAGGTCGCCGCAACCTTGCGGGGCGGGCAGGAGGTGGGCGACCGGGGGGACGAGGCCGACGAACTCGAACGCGCCAACCAGCTCGAACACCTGGACACCCGCATCAGGGAGATCGAGGGGCGGCTTCACGAGGCCGCCGCGGCAGGGCCGCCGCGCACGGACGAGGTCGGCGTGGGCAGCACCGTGACGGTGCGGTTCGATGACGCCACCGAGACCACCGTCCAGATCGGCACGGTCACGGAGGAACTGGACCGGAGCATGGTCACCGCGGACAGCCCGCTCGGCAGCGCGCTGCTCGGCCGTCGCGCCGGGGACACCGTCACCTACGAGACACCCGACGGGCCCGCGAGCGCGGTCGTCCTGTCCCTCGGCGACGCGCAGGCGTAGCCGCACCGTTCGAGCCGTTCGCGACGCCGGCCCTGCGGACGTCCCGTCCGACCGCAGGGCCGGTCCCCCATAGGCCCCTGTCAGCGCGTGACGATCCCGGCGACGAGGTTGATGGTCGTGGCGAGGATGCTGGCGCCGAAGACATAGGACAGCAGGCAGTGGCGGAGAGCGACCGCGCGGATCGTCGACGTGGAGACATTGGTGTCGGAGACCTGGTAGGTCATTCCGAGGTTGTAGCTGAAATAGAGGAAGTCGATGTACCGCGGCCGGTCGTCGCTGTTGAAATCGATCCCACCCCCGGGTGAGCCGTAGTAGATGGACGCGTAGCGCGTGGCGTACATCAGGTGGAGCGCCGCCCAGGCCATGAACACACCGCAGAGCGCCGTCGCGGCAGCGGCGTGACTCAGATCCGAATCGCTGACCAGCAGCAGCACCACGATGCCGACCAGTCCGCACAGGGCGGACCCCACCACGGCGAGTTCCTCGGTGACGGGCCGGAACTCCTCCCGCCCGGCGTCGCGATGGGTGGTGGTGGCATCCATGGGCCACAGGACGAGCCACCCCGCCACGACGAAGAACGTCTCCACCGAGGCGATACCGGCGAGGACGCCGAGCGGTGTGTTGGTCAGCGCACCGACGACCACACCGACGGCCGCTCCGAGGACCGCCGAGGCGACGAGTCGGGGAACGGCGGAGAGCACCAGCCTGCGGATCATGGGGACCTCGGGAGTCTTGCCGCGACAGTGCGGAAGGGGGCTTCGGGATTCCGGTACGGCCACGGCCCCGAACAGGTACGCACGCCGCCGAACCCGGACACGGAAACCCGGCGAAGAGGACAGCTTCAGGGTATCCGCGCATCAATCGGGCGGCAGCCCGGCAGGTCCGGCCTCGGCCGCGAGCGTCGGGTGGCGCGCCGGGGTCGACGGACATACCTTGCCCGAAAGTGCCGTTTCATCACCCTGTGCCCGAATGGTGGAAGGTCGAGAGTCGTGAGCACCAACAGTGACGACCAGGAACAGATGGAGCCCCGCGTCGGCCCCACGCCCGCAGGGGATCCGGAGTTTCACCCGTACCACCACCCCGCCGCGGGCTGGGGCGCGGCCAAGAGCGTGAGCCGCTTCCTGGTGCGCGAGGGCGCGCTGGTGGACGGCCCACGGGCGATCATGCGGATGAATCACGAGAACAAGGGGTTCGACTGCCCCGGATGCGCCTGGCCCGACGACACCAAGGGGCTGCATCTCGACATCTGCGAGAACGGCATCAAACACGTCACCTGGGAGATGACCCGCAGGCGGGTCGGGCGCGAGTTCTTCGCCGCCCACTCGGTGACCGAGCTGTCCGGGTGGAGCGACTACGACCTGGAGAACCAGGGCCGGCTGACCGAACCGATGGTCTACGACCCCGATTCGGACCACTACGTCCCGATCAGCTGGAAGGACGCGTTCGAGGTCGTCGGCCGCGCCCTGCGTGAGCTCGACAACCCCAATCAGGCGTCGTTCTACACCTCCGGCCGTCTCGGCAACGAGGCCACGTTCCTCTACCAGTTGATGGCGCGTGAACTGGGCACGAACAACCTGCCGGACTGCTCCAACATGTGTCACGAGGCCAGCGGTCGCGCCCTTCAGGCATCCCTGGGCACCGGAAAGGGGACCGTCGACCTCAAGGACTGGGAGAGCGCGGACGCGCTCTTCATCCTGGGAGTCAACGCCGCGTCCAACGCGCCCCGGATGCTCACCGCCCTGGCCGAGGCATACCACCGTGGCGCCCAGATCGTGCACGTCAACCCGCTGGTCGAGGCCGCCGCCACCCGCACGATCGTCCCCCACGACTTCGTGGACATGGCCGTGTTCAAGACGACCCGGACCAGCACGCTGAACCTGCAGCCCCGCATCGGCGGCGACATGGCCCTGCTGCGCGGTATGGCCAAGGCGATCCTGGAGCAGTCCGCAACGGATCCCAAGGCTCTGGACCAGGAGTTCATCGACCGCCACACCGCCGGCTTCGAGGAGTACCGCGCGCTGTGCGAGGCCACGCCCTGGGAGGAGATCCAGAGCCAGTCGGGGCTGAGCCGCGACGACATTCTCAAGGCGGCGCGCGTGTACGGCGAGGCCGACCGCAGCATCGTCAGCTGGTGCCTGGGGCTCACCCAGCACGAACACGGCGTGGACACCGTCCGGGAGATCGTCAACCTCCTTCTGCTCCGCGGCAATCTGGGACGGGAAGGGGCGGGCCCCTCCCCCGTGCGGGGGCACAGCAACGTCCAGGGAAACCGCACCTGCGGCATCGATCACCGTCCCACCGACGCGTTCCTCGACCGGCTGGCCGAGGCCTGCGCCATCGACCCGCCCCGTGAGCACGGCCTGGACACCGTCCGTACGATCCCGGCGATGCACCGCGGCGAGGTGAAGGTGTTCGTCGGCATGGGCGGCAACTTCGCCCTCGCGGCGCCCGACACCCCGTACACCTACGCGGCCCTGCGTGCCTGCGAGCTGACCGTCCAGGTGAGCACCAAGCTGAACCGCAGTCATATCGTCCACGGCCGTCAGGCCCTGATCCTCCCCTGCCTCGGCCGTACCGAGAAGGACCACCAGCGCAAGGGCGTCCAGAGCACCTCCGTCGAGGACTCGATGAGCATGGTGCACCTGTCGATCGGCATGAAGCGCCCCGCCTCACCGCACCTGCTGTCCGAGCCGGCGATCGTCGCCGGGATGGCCCGCGCGGCCCTGCCCGGCAGTGCGACGCCCTGGGAGTGGTACATCGAGGACTACGACCGTATCCGGGACACCATGGCCAAGGCCCTCGACGGCTTCGAGGACTTCAACCGGCGGGTTCGCCTGCCCCTCGGCTTCCGCATCAAGCAGCCGGCCCGTGAACTGGTCTTCCTCACCCCGTCCGGGCGCGCCGAGTTCTCCGCAGCCGCCCTGCCCGACGTCGTTCCGGCCGCCGGCACCCTGGCCCTGGGCACGATGCGGTCCCACGACCAGTGGAACACCACCATCTACTCCGACAACGACCGCTACCGCGGGATCAAGAACCTGCGCACGCTCGTCTTCATGAACCGGGCCGACATGCGCGAGCGCGGTATCGACGACATGGGCCCCGTCGACATCACCAGCACGGCGAGGGACGGCAGTCAGCGCTCCCTCAACGGCTACCTCGCCGTCCCCTACGACATCCCCCGCGGCTGCGCGGCCGGCTACATGCCCGAGATGAACGTGCTGTGCGCGCTCAGCGACTACAGCACCCAGAGCGACCAGCCGATCATGAAGCACGTCAAGGTCACCATCGGCCCCGCCGCCTGAGCGGGGAGCGCACGGGCGGAGCGTCGCGTCATCGCCACCTGACGAGGCGCTCCAGGAGCTGGTAGGCGCGCTGCTCGGCGGCGGCGAGTTCGGCGGGATCGATCTCCGCGGGCCAGAGCTCGCCCGCCGCGGCGTCGTCGGCATCGCGCAACTCCACGACGGCTTCGGCCAGTTGGGCCTGGACACGCGGGAAGGACGATTCGGTACGCGTGACCAGGACACGCTCGGCACGGCCGGACACCTCCGTGCACGCGGCCAGGGCACGCTCCGCCCGCAGCGCGGCATGGTCATGGACCACCACCAGCGCACAGCCCAGTGCGACGACGATCCCGAGGACGCTGCTCAGCGCCCGGTCCTGGACGAGGGCTCCGGCGGGTGACGGAGCGGCCAGGTCGGTCAGCAGCAGCGCGAGCGGCGTGAGGAAGACGACGCCGAGACCGTAGTTGCGGGCCACGACGTACTCCAGCAGGAACTCCAGAAGAATGATCACGAGGACGAGCACGACCGGATCGGGGCGCACCGCCAGCACTCCGAGGGCGAGCATCAGCCCGGCGACCGTGCCCAGGGTCCGCTGGACGGCGCGCTGGGCGGCCGTACGGACATTGATCGAGTGCAGAACCGCGGCAGCGGAGATGGCCGCCCAGTAGCCGTGACCGAGGCCCAGCAGAAGGGCCGTCCCGCCGGCCAGTCCGGTGCCGAAGACCATGCGCAGGGCGGGTACGAGCAGGACCGGCACGCGATCGGGGCGGCCGTGGAGCCGCCCCGTCAGCAGTTCCGCGGCGCGCAGTTCCGTACCCCGCCGGGTGGTGGGGCCATCGGGAGACGGCTGGGGGCCGGCCACGGAGACCGTGCCGGTCCGGGCGACCTCGGCGGGGAGCGCCAGTTCGGGCAACACGCGCGGGGCCCCGCGGCGACGGCTCACGAGCAGGCGGACCTGGCGGCGCACGTGCCGCGCCAGGCCGGTGGGGTCCTCCGGCGGCCGGCGGGCGGAACCGATCAGCAGCGACCACGCGAGGTCGGTCAGGCGCACGCAGGTGTCGCCCCGGCCGCCCCGTTCGGCGGCGGTGGGAGGCATGAGACCCAGGGTCCGGTACGCCTCCAGAACGGCGGCGGTGGCCCGGTGCCTGACGAGGCCGCTTCCGTCCCCCGCCGCGACGGCGTCCAGCAGGTCGGCGAGCTCGCGCAGAGCCGTGGCCACGGCGAGACGCCGGGGGCGGTCCGGGTGGACGAACCAGCCCGACACCGCCAGCGCCCAGGCCACTGCCACACCGGATGCGGCCAGGGCGGTCTGGGGCAGGATGTCGCCCTGCGTCGGCGAGCCGTTGGCCGCCACGGCGAAGGAGAACAGCAGCAGCACCGCGCCCAGCCCGCTCAGACGTGCCGCGTCGCAGGCGAGTTTGGCGATCCCGGCGACCGCGGCCATGGCCACGACCACCACGGCGTCGGCTGCCCCGTCACGTGGCCCGGCCCACGCGGCAAGTGCCGAACCGCCGCCCACACACGCGGTCATGGCCACTGCGACCACGGCGAGCACGCGGGCACGGCGCGCATAGGGCAGGTTGCGGCCGAACGTGGTCGTGAAGGAGCCCAGCATGGCGTAGACGGCCAGGTCGGCCCGCCCCGCCAGCGCCAGCGGCAACGCGGGCAGAGCCATGGCGAGTGCGGCACGCAGAGCGAAGGACAGGGCTCCGTCCACACGCTGCAGAGCGAGGGCGCCACGCGGCGAGAGAGCCCTCCCCACGTGGCCTGCCGAGCGCCGCCGGCCACTCCCGGTCACAGCGGGGAGCGGAAGACGAAAACGGGGCATACGCGGTGTATATCACCTGGTTCCGCTGCGGATCGGGGCATGGAGCGCTCGATCCGCCCGGGCACCGGGCATGCGGTGGGCACGCCGTCGCTCAGCACGCGCCGACCCACTCCTCGGCGCCGTCCGAGAAGATCTGGTGCTTCCAGACCGGCACCTCGTGCTTCAGGTCCTCGACCAGGCGGCTGCAGGCGGCGAACGCCTCCGCGCGGTGCGGACAGGAAACGGCCACGATCACCGCGATGTCGCCGACGGCGAGACGGCCCGTCCGGTGAACGGCGGCGAGAGCGCGGACCGGGAAGTCGGCAGCGACCTTCTCGGCCACCCGGCGCAGCTCGTGCCCGGCGGCGGGGTGGGCGCTGTACTCCAGGGCCGTCACCGCCTTGCCGCCGTCGTGGTCGCGCACGGTGCCGACGAATGCGGCGGTGCCGCCCGCGGCATCGTCACCCACCGCGGCGTACACCTCGTCGAGGGAGAGCGGGGTGTCGCGCAGAGCGAGCAGGCGGATCGGAGGGCCGGAGGGCGCCGGAGCGGTGGTCATGAGGCGGTTCCTGAGTGAGAGGGACAGGGGACGCGGTGGGTTCGGGGCCTCAGCCGCCCGCGAACGGGGGCAGTACCTCGACCGTTCCCCCTGCGGCCAGACGGACCTGGGCACGGTCCCGGCTGCCGACCGCACGACCGTCCACCAGGAACGAGCAGCAGCCGAGCACCTGCGCGAAGCGCGGCCGGTCGGCGTGGCGGGACCGGGCCTGGTCCAGTGCCTCCTCGAGGGTGGCCGCGTGACAGGGCTCCTCCGACGTACCGGCCGCCGCCTTCGCCGCCGCCCAGTAGCGGATGGTGCCGGCCGGGGTCGTGGGTGTCTCCATGGGTGTACCTCCTGTGGTGCGTGCGCGTGGCTGCCGAGGGCGGGAGCCACGGGGCCGGTCCGAGGTACGTCCGTACCTCGGACCGGCCCCGCCGCCTCCCCCGCGCCCCCATAAGGGCTCTCGCCTCCTTCGTCAGCCTCCGATGGCCGACATGGGGCGTTCCGGTTGGCGGAACCCGGGACTGTTGATCGCGTGGCCGGGGCCCTTGCCCGCGACCGAGGACCGCCAGGCGGCTTCCAGTGCAGCGTCGTCGGCGCCGCCGCGGAGCAGAGCCCGCAGGTCGGACTCCTCGGAGGCGAAGAGGCAGTTGCGGAGTTGCCCGTCGGCGGTGAGCCGCACCCGGTCGCAACCGCCGCAGAACGGGCGGGTGACACTGGCGATGACCCCCACCACGGCGTCCGTGCCGGCGATCCGCCACTCCTCGGCGGGCGCGTTGCCCCGACGCGCCGCCGGAACGAGGTCGAAGCGCTCACCGAGGCGGTCGAGGATCTCCTCGGCGGTGACCATCCGGTCGCGGTCCCAGGCGCCCTGCGCGTCCAGCGGCATCGACTCGATGAACCGCATCAGGTAGCCGTTCTCGACGGCGAATGCGGCCAGGTCGGCGATCTCGTCGTCGTTGACTCCGCGTACCGGCACCGCGTTGACCTTGACGGGGGCGAGGCCCGCGGCGCGGGCGGCGCGCAGTCCGTCGAGCACGTCGGTGAGGCGGTCGCGCCGGGTGAGGGTGGCGAAGCGTTCGGGGCGCAGCGTGTCGAGACTGACGTTGACCCGGTTCAGACCGGCCTCGCGCAGGGCTGCGGCGCTGCGTACCAGGCCGATGCCGTTGGTGGTGAGGGAGAGGTCCGGGGCGGAGTCCAGGGCGGAAAGGCGGGCCACGAGGCCGGGCAGGCCGCGGCGCAGCAACGGTTCGCCGCCGGTCAGCCTGACCTCCGTGATCCCCAGGCGCTGCGTGGCGACGCCCACCAGTCGCACGACCTCGTCGTCGGTGACCACGTCGGCACGGGGCAGCCAGTCCAGGCCCTCGGCCGGCATGCAGTACGTGCACCGCAGGTTGCACCGGTCGGTGAGCGACACCCTCAAGTCCGTGTGGACCCGCCCGAATCGGTCCACCAGCGGAGGCGGGGCCACGGAAGGCCGCCCGCCGGCGTGGAGCCGGGGCGTCTCCGTCCTGACGGGGCCGTCGAGGGGGGCGGGCTGCGATCGGGGCACGGGGCCGCCTTCTTCCTCTGCCCGTGGGCAGTCCTGCGGTACGCGATCGGGGACGCCGGTGCGATGCCGTCTTCCGGACGGAAAGAGCGTTCGCGGCCCCAGGGGCAATTCCGAGCGGATACATCGGCCGGAATTCGGAACTCTTCCTCTCGACTTCCGATACCGAATTCATTGCTCATCGGTCACCATCGGCGCATTTCCCGAAGAAGTCAAAGAGGGCCCTTCGATGACGTGATCGGCGGTGGTTATGGCCGTACGGATGCCTGGTGAGCGCGGCGCGGTGCGGTAATAAGCCGCGCCTTTCAGCTCATCGGAGTTCCCTCTTTGACATTCCGTCGGGGCCGGACGGAAGCTGCTCCCGCAGCGGGAGCCGGCATTCCCGGACGGCGCGCTTCCATGCGCGAATACGCGGTGCACGACCCCGGCTCGTACACAGGAAAAAGGGGAAGACCGGATCATGAGCAGCATCGAGGACCCGACCGACGACCTGAGGGTCACCCCGCCCAAGACCTGGGCGACGGGTCTTCCCGCGGTGACGCACGCGCTCACGTACTCGCTCGGCCAGACGTCTCCGCGGCGCACCGCGCTGACGCTGCTGAACATCAACCAGCCCAAGGGCATCGACTGCCCGGGCTGCGCCTGGCCCGAGCCCGCGCCGGGCAAGCGGCACAGGAACGAGTACTGCGAGAACGGCGCCAAGCACATCAACGACGAGGCCACCTCACGGCGCGTCACCCGGGACTTCTTCCGCGAGCACTCGATCGCCGAGCTCGACTCCATGTCCGACTACTGGCTCAACCAGCAGGGCCGGCTGACCGAGCCCATGGTCAAGCGGCCGGGCGCCACGCACTACGAGCCGATCGGCTGGGACGAGGCGTTCGCCCTGCTCGCGGGGGAACTCCGGCGGCTGGACTCCCCTGACGAGGCCCTCTTCTACGTCTCCGGCCGGCTGAACAACGAGGCCGCCTTCCTCCTCCAGCTCTTCGCCCGCGCGTACGGCACGAACAACCTGCCGGACTGTTCCAACATGTGCCACGAGTCCAGCGGGTTCGCGATGCAGGAGACGCTGGGCACCGGCAAGGGCAGCGTGTCGCTGGACGACATCCACAACGCCGACCTGGTCTTCGTCGTGGGGCAGAACCCCGGCACCAACCATCCGCGGATGCTCTCCGCACTGGAGGAGACCAAGCGCAACGGCGGGCAGGTCGTGGCGGTCAACACGCTTCCCGAGGCCGGCCTGATGCGCTTCAAGAACCCGCAGAAGGCCCGGGGCATCATCGGCAGCGGTACGCCGATCGCCGACCAGTTCCTGCACATCCGCGCCGGCGGCGACCTCGCCCTCTTCCAGGCCCTGAACAAGATGCTGCTGGAGGCCGAGGACGCGGCACCGGGCACCGTGCTCGACCACGACTTCATCCGCGACAACACCGCCGGATTCGCCGACTTCTCCGCACACGCGCGGAAGGTCTCCTGGGAGGACGTCCTCAGGGCGACCGCGCTGTCCCGCGAGGAGATCCAGCAGGTGTACGAACGGGTCCTGGGCAGCAAGAAGATCATCGTGTGCTGGGCGATGGGGCTCACCCAGCACAAGCACGGGGTGCCCACGATCCGCGAAGTCATCAACTTCCTGATGGTGCGCGGCAATATCGGCAGGCCGGGGGCGGGTGTGTGCCCGGTGCGCGGCCACAGCAACGTCCAGGGCGACCGCACCATGGGCGTGTGGGAGCAGATGTCGCAGACGTTCCTCGACGCCCTGGGGCGCGAGTTCGGCTTCACTCCGCCCGACCGTCACGGTCTGGACGCGGTGAACGGCATCCGGGCCATGCACGAGGGCCGGGCCACCGTCTTCCTCGGCGTCGCAGGGAACTTCGTACGGGCCACCCCCGACAGCGACGTCACCGAGGAGGCGATGCGGAAGTGCCGGCTCACCGCGCACATCTCCACCAAGCTCAACCGCTCCCACACCGTCTGCGGCGACACGGCTCTCATCCTGCCCACCCTGGGCCGCAGCGACCGGGACATCCAGGCCGCGGGCGAGCAGTTCGTCACCGTCGAGGACTCCATGAGCGAGGTCCACGCCTCGCGGGGGAAGCTCCCTCCCGCCTCCCCCCACCTGCTCAGCGAGGTCGCCATCATCAGCCGGCTGGCGCGGCGCACCCTGGGGGACGAGCCGAGCATCCCCTGGGAACAGTTCGAGCGTGACTACGGCACCGTCCGGGACCGGATATCCCGCGTGGTGCCGGGGTTCGAGGACTTCAACGCCCGGGTGGCCGTGCCCGGCGGGTTCACGCTGCCCAACCCGGTGAACCAGGGGGTCTTCCCCACCCCGAGCGGCAAGGCCGTCTTCACCTGCAACGAGTTCACCATGCCGCATGTCCCCGAGGGACATCTGCTGCTGCAGACCCTGCGCTCGCACGACCAGTGGAACACCGTCTGGTACGCCCCGAACGACCGCTACCGCGGTATCCACGACGCCCGCCGCGTGGTGCTCGTCAACCCCGCCGACCTCGACGCCCTCGGCATCGCCGACGGAGACACGGTGGACCTGGTGAGCGTCTGGCACGACGCGAAGGAACGCCGGGCGGAGAACTTCCGGGTCGTCTCCTACCCCGCAAGCCGCGGCTCCGCGGCGGCCTACTACCCCGAGACCAACGTCCTCGTGCCGCTGGACAGCGTCGCCGACATCAGCAACTGCCCCACTTCCAAGGGCGTCGTGATCCGCCTGGAGCCGCGCCGCGACACCCCATAGACGGACCCGTGGCCCGCGACCGCGCGCCGGTCACGGGAGCGCCGTGACGGCGTGGGAGCTCCGCGGGAATCGCCGCAGGTCATACCGTCGGCCGTCGGCAGCCGCGCGGCACCGGCCGGACCACCGGCCCGCGGCCCGGCCGCCCCGTCGACGAACCGGCTCCATCCCCCGACCCCGTCGGAGCAGGGCTCCGAGGAGAGGAACGAACCATGGGACGCACGACCGTGCGGCGGCGCGTACTGCGCATCCGGGAGGGGGTGCCCTCGCACCGCCCCGACACCCTGGCCGCCGAGGAGCCGATGGAGATCCGCGTCGGCGGGCGCCCGCTGACCGTGACGATGCGTACGCCGGGGGACGACTTCGATCTCGCGGCCGGGTTCCTGGTCAGCGAGGGCGTGGTGCACGCCACCGAGGACGTGGCCGGGATCCGCTACTGCGCGGGCGCCACGGACGACGGCAACACGTACAACGTGGTGGACGTCGCCCTGGCCCGCGGAGTGGCCGCTCCCGACGCCTCGCTGGAGAGGAACTTCTACACCACGTCCTCGTGCGGGCTGTGCGGCAAGGCCAGCCTGGACGCGGTACGCACCACGGCGGCGTGGTCCGTCGGCGACGACGGACTGCGTATCGGACCGGACGTCCTGACGGCTCTCCCCGACCGGCTCCGGGAGGCACAGCGGGTGTTCGACAGCACCGGTGGCCTGCACGCCGCCGGCCTGTTCACGGCCGACGGCGAGCTGCTGTGTCTGCGGGAGGACGTCGGCCGGCACAACGCCGTGGACAAGGTCGTCGGACACGCCCTGCGGGCGGGGCTGCTGCCGCTGCGCGGAACCGTGCTGATGGTGAGTGGCCGGGCCTCGTTCGAGCTGGTGCAGAAGGCGGTGATGGCCGGTATCCCCATCCTGGCGGCCGTCTCCGCGCCGTCCTCGCTCGCCGTGGACCTCGCCGCGGAGAGCGGGCTGACCCTCGTCGGCTTCCTGCGCGGCGCCTCGATGAACGTCTACACCGGCGCCGAGCGCCTGGAGCCACTGCCGGTGGCCTGACGTGTCTCCGGTCCCGGTGGCGCCGACTGGCGTTCCGTCGGGCGGTCCGGTAAACCCGTGGGGTGCTGTTCCGTCAACTCGAGTACCTGGTGGCCCTCTCCCGGGAGCGTCACTTCGCCCGTGCCGCCCAGTCCTGTCACGTCTCGCAGCCCGCTCTCTCGGAGGCGATCCGCAAGCTGGAGGACGAGCTGGACGTACCGCTGGTCCTGCGCGGCCGGAAGTACGAGGGCCTCACGCCCGAGGGTGAACGCATCGTGGTGTGGGCGCAGCGGATCCTTGCCGACCGTGACGCCCTCACGAGCGAGGTCGGTGCCCTGCGCGGTGGGCTGAGCGGCAGGCTGCGGATCGGTGCGGTCCCGACCGCTTCCGGCGCCGTCGCGCAGCTGACGGGCCCGTTCTGTGCGGCGCACCCCCTGGTCACCGTCGAGGTCATAGCGAACCTCCAGTCGGCGGACATCCTCCGGCAGCTGCGGAACTTCGAGATCGACGCCGGAATCACCTATCTGCACAAGGGAGTTTCGGAGGGGCTGCAGGCCGTCCCGCTGTACGAGGAGCGGTACGTGTTGCTGACCGACGCCGCCGACGGCCTCGTGCACCGGACGACGGCGACCTGGGCGGAGGCGTCGCGGCTGCCGCTGTGCCTGCTCACCGAGGCCATGCAGGGACGCCAGGTCCTGGACGACCTGTTCGCCGAAGCCGGGGTGCTGCCCACGCCGCGGGTCGAGACGGATTCCGTGGCAGCTCTGTTCGCCCATGTCAGGGCGGGCCGGTGGGCCAGCATCGTGCCGCACACCTGGCTGCACGTCTTCGGTGTCCCGCACGGGATGCGGGCGGTACCGATGGCCGAACCGGCCCGGACGGTGCCGATGGGGCTGGTCGTCACGGCCCGGGAGCCGGGCCCGGTCATCGCCCGCGCCCTGACAGAGATCGCCCGCCACACCGATGTCGCCGCCGCCCTGGAGCGCCTCCCCGGAGACCCCGGGCCGCAGTGACGTCGCCGAGGGCGTGAGGCCGCCGGTCCGGACCATTCCCGCCATCACGGCGATGCGCCGGATGCCGGCTCGTGGCCGACATCCGGCGCAGGGCCGCGGTTCATCGCACGGGAGGCCCTAGGCGCCTTCCTCGGGCGGCAGGCCCACCTCTTCGCGGTCCTCCTCGACGCGTTCGTCGACCTCCTTCTCGTCCGGGCGCCTGGGCAGACCGCGTCCGTGTCCTTCGTCCGGGTCGCCTTCGACTTCCTTGTTGGACTTGTGGTGGTGGGCCATCGTTCTCTCCTTGCGTTGCCGGTGCGGTCGGCGCGTGTGCCGCGGCGTCCGTCAGGCTGCGTGTTCCTTCTCCGCGGCTTCGCTGCGGATGGTGCAGTGGAGGGAGTCGTCCTTCACGTCGGCGACGATCGTGTCTCCGGGCTCGGCCTCGCCGCCGAGGAGGAGCGAGGCGACGCGGTTGTCGAGCTCCGTCTGGATCGTGCGGCGCAGGGGCCGGGCGCCGAACTCCGGCTGGTACCCATGAGCGACCAGCAGCTTCTTCGCCGCCTCGGTGACCTCCAGCTTCATGCCCTGGGCATGGACACGATGCTTGCTGCGGTTCAGGAGGTGCTCGATGATCTCCGACAGGTCTCCCTCGGTGAGACTGTGGAAGACGATGATGTCGTCGATGCGGTTGAGGAACTCGGGCAGGAAGCGTCCCCGCAGGTCTCCCATCAGTTCGTCCTTGAGTTCGGCCGCGTCGCCCTCGTGCGCGAGGATGCGGTGGGCGCCGATGTTGGACGTCATGATGACGACGCAGTGCCGGAAGTCGACGGTGCGGCCCTGCCCGTCGGTGAGGCGACCGTCGTCGAGGATCTGGAGCAGCGTGTTGAAGACGTCGGGGTGCGCCTTCTCCACCTCGTCGAACAGCACCACGCTGTACGGGTGGCGCCGGACCTTCTCCGTGAGCTGGCCGGCTTCTTCGTAGCCGACATATCCGGGAGGCGCGCCGACGAGCCGGGCGACCGTGTGCTTCTCCTGGAACTCGCTCATGTCGAACCGGACCATGCGGTCCTCCTCGCCGAACAGCAGCTCGGCGAGCGTCTTGGCGAGTTCGGTCTTGCCCACCCCCGTGGGTCCGAGGAAGAGGAACGAGCCGACAGGGCGGTTGGGGTCCCCCATGCCCGCGCGGTTACGGCGTACGGCTTGCGAGACCGCGGTGACCGCCTCGTCCTGGCCAACGATCCGGGAGTGCATCTCCTCTTCGAGGTTGAGGAGTTTCTCCTTCTCGCTGGCCGTGAGCTGGGAGACCGGAATTCCCGTACGCCGGGAGACGATGTCGGCGATGTCGGCGGCCGTGACCGAGACGACGCCCTCGCGCCGCTCCTCGATGCCCGCGAGTTCGCCCTCCACCTCGGCGATCTGCCGCTTCAGGTCCGAAGCCTGCTCGAACTCCTCGCCGGCGACGGCCTGGTCCTTCTCGCGTCGCAGCTTCGCGAGACGGTCCTCCCGGCTGACGACCTCCGTGGAACGTCCGGCACTGCGCAGCCGTACGCGGGCGCCGGCCTGGTCCATCAGGTCGATGGCCTTGTCGGGCAGATACCGGTCGCTGATGTAGCGGTCGGACAGTTCCGCCGCTGCCGCCAGGGCTCCGTCGGCGAAGCGGACCTGGTGGTGGGCCTCGTACGCGTCCCGCAGCCCCTCCAGGATCAGTACCGTCTCCTCGACCGTCGGCTCCGGGATCAGCACGGGCTGGAAGCGGCGCTCCAGGGCGGCGTCCTTCTCGACGTGCTTGCGGTATTCATCGATCGTCGTCGCCCCCACCACGTGGAGCTCGCCGCGTGCGAGTGCGGGCTTGAGCATGTTGCCCGCGTCCATCGAGCCCTCACCCGTCGCACCCGCGCCGACGACGGTGTGCAGCTCGTCGATGAAGAGAATGATGTCGCCGCCGGCCGCCTGGACGTCCTCGATGACCTTCTTCAGCCGTTCCTCGAACTGTCCCCGGTACTGGGCGCCCGCCACCATGCCGGACAGGTCCAGGGAGACGACCCGCTTGTCCTTCAGGGTGTCGGGCACCTCGCCCGCCACGATGCGCTGGGCCAGTCCCTCCACGATGGCGGTCTTGCCGACGCCGGGCTCGCCGATGAGCACGGGGTTGTTCTTGGAGCGCCGCGAGAGGATCTCGACGGTCTGCTCGATCTCCTCGGAACGGCCGACCACCGGGTCGAGCTTCCCCGCCTTCGCCTCCTCGGTCAGGTCCCTGCCGAACTCGTCCAGGGTCGTGGACGGCTGCTTGCCGGCAGCGGCGCCGCCATCCGTGCGGGCCGCCTGGTCCGCGGCGCCCCGCATCTTCTTCACGTCGACGTCTTCCGCGCGCATGAACCGTGTGGCACCGGAGTCGGCGTCGTCGAGGAGCGCCCCGAGGATGTGTTCGGGGCCGATGTAGGACACTCCTGCCGCCTGCGAATGGCCGTAGGCGGTGGCGAGGGTCCGCTTCGCGGCCGGGGTCAGTCCGGGTTCCGAGGACGGCTCGCCGGACTCCCGGGGCAGCACCTCGGCGATCTGGGCCGCCAGCGTGTCGGGGTCCACACCGGCCTGTGCCACCAGCCTCCGCGCGGGCTCGACCTGCGTGGCCGCCCAGAGGAGGTGTTCGGTGTCGAGGTCGGACGTCCCGTCCTCGACGGCCCTGCGCGCGGCGAGATTGAGCAGTTCCTGCGACGACTCGGTCAGCAGCCGCCCGATCGGCACACGCTGCACCGCCGGGGGCGAGGACGCGGGTGACATTCCGAAGAACCTGTTCAACATGTCACTGAACGGATCGGACGAACCGAAGGGTGAATCGAACGCCATCGACATGCCGGCTCCAGGTGCGCGAAGGGGGTTCTCCCCACTGAAACGCCATGTCCACCGCTCCGCAAACGGAGTGGTGGCGGCCGACAGCCGGGAAAACGCCAGGGCCCCGGCCGGGTCGGCGTGGCGGCCGACACGCCCGTAATGCACATATACGGCCACTGAGCCCGGCTCGGGGGCCCGCCGGTCGACGATGGCCGCATGCCCTCCGCGATCCCCCCGAGCACCCGCCCCCCGCAGGTCCGTGCCGGCACCCTGGTGCGAAACGCCAAGCTGTGGCTCGTACCGGCCGTCCTCAGCGCACTGGTCGCACTGCTGCTCTCGCTCCTCTACATGGGCGGCATTCTCAGCCCGAGCGACAACCTGCACCGGCTGCCCGTCGCCCTCGTCGACGAGGACCGGGGCAGCCCACTGCCAGGACAGCAGGAGAACCTCGGGAAACAGATCACCGACTCGATCGCGTCGGCCGGTTCCGCGGACACCGTCCAGTGGCGCCGACTGGGAAGCGCTGAGGCGCAGGACGCGCTGGCCTCCGGCAAGGTCTTCGGCGCACTCGTCGTCCCCGAGAACTTCACCGCGTCCGTGGCGGCGCTCGCCACCGACCGGGCAACGGTCCGCCCAACGCTCACCGTGCTCACCAATCCCGGAGTCGGCAGCCTGGGCTCGTCCATGGCGGCCCAGATCAACCAGAACGCCGCCCACCAGGCGTCGCTGACCATCGGCAAGCAACTCTCCGCGGCCGGCGCCGTCCCGACGACCCGTCTGCTCCTCACGGACCCCGTGGCCGTGACCACCCGCGTCGGCCATCCCATCGGCCGGCACAGCGGTCTCGGGCTCACCGCCTTCTACTACACCCTGCTGCTGGTCCTGAGCGGTTTCATCGGAGGCAACCTCATTCACACCGGCGTCGACACCGCGCTCGGCTATACCGACAGCGAGATCGGCCCCTGGCACGCGCGCCGGCCGACCGTTCCCATCAGCCGCACCCAGACGCTGGTGCTGAAGATGCTCATGACGGCCGGGATCTCGGTCCTGACCACCACACTCGTCATGCTGGCGACGATCACGATCCTGGGGATGGACGCCACGCACCTGCCCCTGCTGTGGGTCTTCTCCTACTGCGCGACGGTCGCCATCGGCCTGGGCGTCCAAGCCATCAACGCCGCCTTCGGCGGGATCGGACAGCTCGTGTCCATGTTCGTCTTCATCGCCCTGGCCCTGCCCTCCTCCGGTGCGACCGTTCCGCTGGAGGCCACCCCCGGCTTCTACCGCTTCCTCGGCATCTTCGAGCCGATGCATCAACTCAGCGCCGGCGTACGCTCCATCCTGTACTTCGACGCCCGCGCCGACGCCGGACTGGAGCGCGCCTGGATCATGATCGCGGTCGGGTTCGTCGTCGCCTTCGTGTTCGGGTTCGCGATGACCCATTACTACGACCGCCGGGGACTGCGCCGCCTCACACCGCAGCCCGAGTGAGCCGGGGCGGCAAGGGCGCCCGTTGAGCTCGGCTCCGCACCACCGAGGAGCGTGTCGCGGGCCGCCGGGCGCGCGAGGGCCGTGCTTCAGTAAGCGCCATGCAGGACGCACCGACCGGCGGAAGCCGATCCGAGCCCGGCCACGTCGGGGAACAGACCAAGGAGGCCGACCGCAAGGGCGGCCCCGGGCATACGGTCCTGATCGCGCTTGTTCTCGCCGTGCCGGTCACGAAGGTCGCGTTCACGGTCGGTGGCGGCGGCGCGGCCCGAGACGTGTTCTTCGAGACCACTCACCACTCGGGCTCCACCCTGTGGCAGCGCTTCCAGGAGCTGGCCCACCTCATCCCGGGCCTGAGTATCTCGTTCACGGACGAGCGGACAGGCGACGACGAGGCCGGACAGGGAACGGTGCGCAGGGTGTGCCGGGGCGGCCTCCGGGACTTCGTCTCCCTTCTCAACTCCCAGGAGGGGGAATCGGCCCAGGCAGGGAATCCGGCCCACGCCGGCGTGATCGGCTTCAAGGAGGAGGACCCGGGGAGGACGGTCTCCGTCGAGGTCGCCCTGCAGTGGACCACCTCCGCCCAGGACCGTCTCCGCTCCTACGCGAACACCCATCGCACCTACGAGGGCGGCACGCACGAGCAGGGCTTCCTGACCGCACTCGCGGCACTGGTCGACACCCGCGCCCGGGAGAGGCGGCTGCTGCCGGAACACGGTGAGGCCCTGTCCGGGCACGACGTACGCGCGGGCCTGACCGCCATCGTCTCCGTCATGCACCACGATCTGCGGTTCGAGGGCGCCACCCGGACCCGGCTCGCCAACGCCGACGTGTACACCTACGTGGAGAAGGCCGTACGCGCACATCTGACGGACTGGCTGGACAACAACCCGGAAGAGGCCGACGTCATCCTGCGTCACGCCGTCGCGGCCGCTCTCGCACGGAAGGCATCGGGACGAGACGATGTACCTGCCTGGCGAGGAGACGCCTGTCACCGCTCCACGCCCGGCGACTGAGCACGTCTCCCGACGACGGCACCCGTTCACCACCACATCGAGGACCGACAGTTGACCCCGCACTCCCTGGCGTTCTACATGGACGTCGTCACCCACGGCACGGTGCTCGGCCTGAGCCCCACCGACTCCCCCGCCCGCGTCGGCGCCGTCCTCGGGGAGAAGTTCGCCGAGAACGACTTCGGCGGTGTCGCCCTGCACCGCGACTACGGCCTGGCGGAGTTCTACTGGCACAGGGATTCCGCCGGGGAACCCTGGTCGGGCCATCACTTCAGCCTCCAGGTGCACCGGCTCGCCCGCCGCGACCGAACGATCCCCGGCGAGGCACTCCGCGCCCGGTACGGGCGGTTCACTCCCCGGCTGCGGTTCGAGAAACTGCAACGCCTGTTGCAGCGGCGCGGCGTCTCCCTCCAGGAGATCCCGGAGATTCCGGCGAACGCGCCGTACTACCGGACCTTCTGGCAGCCCCGCTCCCAGGTGGCCGTCTCCTTCATCGGTATGCACGGCGAATACAGCACGCCGGGGCATCTCCGGGTCGGCGACGTCTACAAGATCGAGTCCCGTGTGTCGCCGGCGTAGGTGGGACATCGAATAGGACGGGACGATGCCAGGAGGGATGCCGGATCACGGGGCAGGCAGCCCGAGTGCGCGACGACGCATGGTCATGCCCCGCGGCAGAGGGCGTTGTCGATCAGGTCACGAAGGGCGTCCTCCTGGCGGGCCGCCGTGTCCGGATCCGCCGGCCGGCTGTGCGTGGAGACGGTGACGGTGCGTCGGCCGTCCGTCGTGGTGGCAGCCCGGACGACGTAGCCGAAGCCGCTCCCTCCGTGCCCGAGGTACCCACCGCCGCAGCTCAGCGGGGTGAGGAACAGCCCCAGACCGTCCCGCGTGCCTACGGGATGGCCGCTGCCCTCCGGCACGGGGACCGCTGTGCGCATGGCGGCGAGCGCGGCGGGCGAGAGGAGCCGTCCGCCGACGAGCGCGGCGAAGAATGCGTTGGCCTCGGCGGCGGTGCCGGTCATGGAGCCGTCGGCACCGCTGTCGAAGGGGCGGTAGGGGATGGTCGTGTCGATCAGTGGGCCGTCCCCGGTGAACTGCTGGTAGTTGGCCGCGTGCGGGTCCGGAAGGTGGGGCGAGGTGCCGGGCGTCGCGGTGCGCCGCAGTCCGAGCGGGCGCAGGATGCGGTCCTGGACCTCCTGCTCCCAGGTGCGCCCGGTGAGCTTCTCGATGATCATTCCGGCGAGCACGTAGTTGGTGTTGGAGTACGCCCAGTCCGTCCCCGGTGGGAAGTCGGGTTCATGCCTCATGGCCATGGCGACGAGCTGCGCGGGTAGGTAGGCGTGCCATCGGTTGGTGTAGTACGTGTGGGCGGTGGGATCGGGGAACACGTCGGCCGTGTAGTCGTACAGGCCACTCGTGTGCTGGAGCAGATCGCGGACGGTGACGGTGCGTCCGTCGTTGCCGGCGCCGGACACGACGCCCGGCAGCACCTGCTCCACGGTCCGGTCGAGTGTCAGCTGCCCCTCGTCCACGAGTTGCAGGACGACGGTGGCGACATACGTCTTGGTGATGCTCCCCAGACGCAGATAGCCGTTCTCGGGGACCGGACGGCTGCTCCCCAGCTCCCTGACACCGGAACGTGCCGTCACGGTCCCGTCGGGCGTCGTCAGACGGACCGATACCCCGGTGATGCCCGTATCCCGCAGCCGGTCGGCGTCGTGCTGCACAGCACGGTCCCCTGCCGGGGGACGTGGTGGAACCGCCGAGGTCGCGACGGCTGACGGCGCCGAGACGGTCAACGTCAGGACGGCTGCGGACACCCATAAGCGACGAAGTCTCATGCCCCGAGGCTAGGAACAGCACGCGTGACCGGACGATCCGGGCCACCCCCCGGAACGACGGGGGACAACCGGATGGACAGGGCCCGGGTGCGGGCGGCGACGCACCGCCCACGCCACGCTTCCGACAAGCCGGTTACGGCGTGATCCGAACGAGCGAACTAGATAATCCCGCCGTTCGCGCGGACGATCTGACCTGTCAGCCAGCGTCCGTCCGGTCCCGCCAGGAACGCCACGACGTCGGCCACGTCCTCGGGCCTGCCGAGCCGTCCGAGCGGAGTCACGGCGACGGCCCTCGCCAGCCCCTCCGGCGTATTGGCCGCTCTCAGGAGGTCGGTGTCGGTCGCGCCCGGCGATACGGCGTTGACCGTGATCCCGCGTGGGCCCAGCTCGCGTGAGGCGACCAACGTCAGCTGCTCCAGGGCGCCCTTGCTGGCCACGTAGGGGGCGTTGCCGGGTGCGGGACGGACGGTGTTGAGCGTGGAGATGTTCACGATGCGCCCGCCGTCGCGCATGTGCCGGGCCGCGTGACGCACGGTGAGGAACACCGACTTCGCGTTCACGGCCATGACTCTGTCGAACTCGGCCTCCGTCGTCTCGGCCAGGGGCCGCACGTCGATGTTGGTCGCGGCGTTGTTGACGAGGATGTCCAGGCCGCCGAGGCGGCGTTCGGCCGCTGCCATCAACTCCTCGGCGGCTCCGGGTTCGGCCAGATCCAGCTGGACGGCGGTGACGTTCCCGCCCTCCTTCTCCGCCTGCCGCACGACCTCGTCCGCCGCGTCCCGGCTCCGCGCGTAGTTGAAGACCACCTGCGCGCCGTCCCGCGCAAGCCGCAGCACGATGGCCCGGCCGATGCCCCGCGAGCCTCCCGTGACGACCGCTGCCTTGCCTGCGAGCACTGCCATGCTTCCTCCCTGCCCCAGGTGATGTGTGTCCGCCCCCGAACACCGCTGTCCGCCACCGGACTTCGAAGGTCACGCCCATCATCGGTTACGCGACGGTCCAGCCGTCGGCATTCGCGTACGACTCGTAGGAGTAGCGCGTCGTACGGTCCCACTCCTCACCGGTGACGCGCTCGTACGCCGTGTCCGGGACGTAGAGCAGCCCTTCGGCCCAGACGAGGTCATCGGCGTACGGGGCGAAGTGCACGGGGTCCTGGAGCACCCGCTCGTACATGGCGCGACCGGCGGCCACCACCGCTGCGCGCGTGTAGAGAAAGCTGTCGCCGGAGAGGTCCTTCCCGTACTCCCGGCGGTCCAGTCGGTAGAGCGCGCGCGACAACTGCTCGGCAAAACCGACGACCGCCGAGCGCGGTCCGGCAGAGAGGTGGGCGGTCAGGGCAGCGGCGAGAAGCTCGGCGTCCGGGTCCGGCACGTCGGGTGTACAGCGGTCGATGAGCTGCCAGAAGGTGTCGTCGTCCATACGGCAGATCATGTCGGACGGCTCTGACATCGGCCGGTCGACGCCTTGAGCGCTGCGGGCGCCGTCGCCTCGGTTCCTTCTCCGTCTACCCGAGGCCACCGGAACGCAGGGCGTCCGCAATCCGGCTGAGCTTCGCGCTTGTCGCCGGGGTCGGCTCATGCGCCTGTCCACCCAGACGGAGGGCCTCCTCGATCTCACCGAGTTTCGCCGAGGACAAGGTGCCTGCCTGCTCGATCAGGTCGTCCCGGGACACGGTGGTCAGCCATGTGCAGGGGGTGAATCCCGGACGCGGGAAGGCGATCCGCAGCACGCCCTCGAAGGGCAGTCCTTCGCCGGCGCCCACGGCCACCTCGACGCCCAGACCGCTGATGTCGACGCCGGCCGGAGCGACGACCTGCACCACCTGGATCCCGGGCCCGTCGTCGGCCGACAGCAGGACGACCGGCCGCCGCTCGTCGAACTCGACCCACCAGACTTCGCCACGTTGCACAGTTCTCCTCCTGACACAGAACGGCGGGCGAGCGCGCGGCACTGACTACAACGGGACTACTAGGCAGGCTTGATGGTGGCGAGCTGACCGAGCAGCAGGATCAGCCGGTACGCCTCGGCGAAGTCGGCGGCGGTGAAGGTGATCGTACGGCCGCCCTCGGCGCGTGAGACGCCTGGTACGAGGGTGGCCAGGTCCACCGTGGACGGGCTGTGGACGTCGACCTCGATGTCGACCGGGCCAGCCACGGTGAGCGGCGACATCCGTCCCCGCCGCACAAGGGCCTCGGCCGCGGACCGACGGAGGCGGTCCCGGGCCTCTTCGGGGTGCAGTGCGACGGCCGCGGCCTGGCCGAGTGCCTGTTTGACTTCGACGGTGACCGCGGAGGGGACCAGGTCGTGCAGCTCGGCGCAGGCGGCGTCGTCACCGCTGAGCAGCACCACCGGCACACCCAGGTGTCCGGCCATGGCGGCGTTGAGGCCGATCTCCCCCATGGACCGCCCCGCGACGCGCACGTCGAGGATCTCGCCGTTCATGGTGTGCGAGAGGACGGCCGGCCCACCGCCCGCCCGGGCGTGGTAGCCGACGAGCATGAGTGCGTCGGTGTGTTCGTCGAGCCCGCCGAGCATGCCCAGCGGGCGCGGCTTGCCGCGAACCAATCCGGCCCGTCGGTCGAGTTGCTCCGGCAGCACGTTGCGGAAGGGGCCGTGGGCGTCGGCCACCCACACCACGGCATCCGGCTCGGCGTCCAGGACACCGGCGATGACGGCGTTCGCCTCGGCCGTCATCAACGCCCGGCCGCGCTCGTAGTCGTAGCCGCTCGGGTTCGTCTCGGTCGGATGGACGACGCCCGAGATGCCTTCCATGTCGACGGAGATCAGCACCCTCATGGCTCCGGAGTCTACGCACACGCACGCGCCCCGCCAGGGGCTCGGCCCACGCGGCTCCGGTCAGTTGGCGGCCCCCGGCGGTCGCCCTCTACTTCTCGCGAAGGGCCCCGAAGACCCGCACCACCCACGCGTCGAGCCGGGCGCCGAACTCCGCGGCCCCGTCGATGCCGGCCGCCGGAAGCGATCCGCCGTCGTCGAGGCCGTCGTAGTAGTCCACGTCGGCCCAGCCGCCCCGGAACAACACCACCGACAACTCGGCGCCGTCCGGTCGCGAGATGTGTACGCCGACCGAGTCGGGGTCGTTCACGAGCGCCCGGTCCGTCTCGATCCGACAGGGCCATGGGACTTCTCCGTCCCGCCACGTCAGCCGACCCACTGTGAGGCCCGCGGCCACCCATCGCGTAGTCCGTTCGGCCATCACGACCGCCGCCTGGTCCGGATCGACGACACGCTCCATGAGCAGATCATGCCTCGGAACCCCCGTCGGCCGCAGTTCACAACGCTCCACGACGAAAATGCGGACGCGAAACCGGGCAGCCGACTCTGCGGTCAAGAACGTTTCACGTGCTGCAGGACGACGCTCGCCGGATCAAGCGAGCTCTCCCGGGCGAAGGTTTGCGAACCCTTTACGCACGACCCGAGGATGTTCATGAAATGCCTTTCCGAGCAGCCTTGGTGACGGTGCGTCAGACACCGTTGAGCTTTACCGATCCGAGCTCGGTGACTGCCCCCTCGACGCTCCCGCATCGGCCCCCGCACCACCGGGCAGCAGTGACCCCCACAGCGCACCACGGACGCGCACCCAGACAGGAATTAACCCGACATCACCGCACAAGACCAACTCTTCAACACCCAGAAAAAACATGACCCGTTCCGACGAAATCGGACCATACCGGCGCTCCGGAGAATGGGGCGACACGGTCTCAACTGCTCACCAACGGCGGCGTGAAACAGCTTTCTGAAAACCTTGCCCTCCGGCTCACCCTGCCGATACTCTCCGGCGGTGGTGATCGAACGTCAGAGCCATCGGACACGTGGGACCAACATGACTACTGCACCATTCTCGACTTCCGCTCTTTCCGCGCACCACGGCATGGTCATCGAGAGGGGCCACCTGCCCCTCACAGAACTCCCGCACGCCGACATCGCGGACTTGTTCAAGATTCACGGAACTCTGCTCTTCCGGGGATTCGAAGCGAGCGCCGAGGATTTCCGCGGGCTGGTGCAGAGGTTCTCATCGACTCTGTACTTCCATCAGAATCCCAATCGCGAAACGCTGTCCGACGACGGCGCCGTTCTCCTCGTCGATGCGCACCGCAACCCCATACCCGCGCACGCCGAAATGAGTTATTGTCCGCTGCACCCCGGTCTGCAATGGTTCTTTTGCGTGCAGCCCGCCGGTTCGGGCGGTGCGACGACGGTCTACGACGGCGTCGAGGCGTACAACCGGCTCGCGAAGGAAACGCGCGACCTGTTCGACGAGCACCGGCTGACGTGGCGGCTGCCGTTCCCGACGGGGCCGGAACATCAGGAGCGTGTGTTCGGGACGTCCGACCGCGGGGAACTCGAAGCGATGTTCGCCGACTACGAGGACTTCACGTACGAGTTCGACGAATCCGGGAACCTGAACTGGAATTACACGGTGTCGGCGGTGCCACAGGCCCCCTATGTCGACGCCCGCACACTGTGCAACAGCTACCTGGGCTCCGGCGCGATCGTCGCCTTCGAGGACGGCTCCCCCATACCGCAGCACTGCCGCTGGGACGCGCTGGACGCCACCGAGCAGGTGGCGGTCGATATCGAGTGGCAGGCCGGCGACATCGTCATGATCGACAACAGGCGCGTCATGCACGGCCGGCGCGGTTTCGAAGACCCGAACCGGAAGGTCGCCGCGATGTTGTCGCGACCGAACTTCTGAGCAGCCGTCCGCTTGCCACCCTCACAGTTTGGATCTTCCCTGTGCCCCAACACGTCGCAGGTCTGACCGAAGCGTCGGCTCCCCCCACATCACTGTCCTCCTTCTACGGACAGGCTCTCGACTCCCTGGAGCTCTCGGACCCGGTTCTGCACGGCCTGCTCGGGGACGAGCTCGACCGGCAGCGGGAGACCCTGGCGCTCGTCGCCTCCTGCAGCCCGGTGACGCCGGCTGCACTGGTCGCCGAGGGGAGCTTCTTCGCGAACGTCACGGCGGAGGGGTATCCGGGCCGGAGGTTCCACGCGGGGTGCGTGAACGTCGACAAGGTCGAACAGCTTGCGATCGACCGGGCGAAGAGCGCCTTCGGGGCCCGCTACGCCAATGTCCAGCCGCACTCCGCGAGCACCGCCAACCAGGTGGTCATGACCTCGCTGCTGCGCCCCGGGGACCCGATCCTGGGACTCGACCTCGACGCCGGCGGCCACCTCAGCCACGGCGCGTCCGTCAATGCCTCCGGGCGCGTCTTCGCGGCACACAGCTACGGGCTCGGGCCCGACGGGCTCATCGACTACGACGAGGTGCGGGCCGCCGCCCTGGAGCACCGGCCCCGGCTACTCATCGCGGGCACCACGGCCTATCCCCGTACGATCGACTGGGCGGCCTTCCGGGCGATCGCCGACGAGGTCGGGGCGTACCTGCTCGCCGACATCACCCACATAGCCGGCCTGGTGGTCGCGGGCCTGCACCCGTCGCCGATGGAGCACGCGCACATCGTGACGACGTGCACGCACAAGCAGCTCTACGGCCCTCGCGGCGGCCTGATCCTCCTCGGCGAGTCCGCGGACATGACGCTCCCGAGCGGCCGGACGCTGGAACAGACCATGCAGGCCGGGGTGTTCCCCCTCATCCAGGGCGCCCCCGTGGTGAACAGCATCGCGGCCAAGGCGTACGCGCTGGGTGCGGCCGGCACACCCGCCTTCACCGAGACGATGCACCGGGTGCGCACGCTCGCCTCCGAGCTCGCGGACGAAATGATTCGGCGAGGTATCCGCGTCATTTCCGGCGGCACCGACAACCACATCGTGGTGGCCGACGTCCTCACCTCGTTCGACATCACGGGCGTCAATGCCGAGAAGGCGCTCGAGGAGTGCGGCATCCTCGTCAACAAGAACCGGATCGTCGGTGACACCCATTCCGCTCGGGTGACGTCGGGTGTGCGTTTCGGGAGCAACAGCATGGCAGCGCGCGCTTTCGACAGCGAGGACGTCACGCAGATCGCCGGCCTCGTGGTCGAGATTCTGGCGGCCACGAAAAGCACGTCCCCCACGACGTACGCACTCGATCCGTCGGTCCGCGATCGTGCACAGGAGGAAGTCCAGGAGATCTGCCGCCGCCGTCCCATCATCGGGTACTGAGGCCGCCGGCGGGTGCCGAGACACCCGCCGCATTTCCTGCCAGCCGCTTTCTTCAGCAGTCAGCAATCAGCAGAGGGAGCCCAGTGGTCCGGGGCCGGCGATCATTCCGGCACCGCACTGAGCCGTGACCACGGAATACGTCGGGTCACGCTCCCCGCTCCCCCACCCCAGCCCGGCTCCCGAGCCCACGTCGATGCGAGAACGGTTCATGGACACACACAACTCTGTCGTTGACGTAATTCGCCGCAATGTTCGGGAGCGGGGCGCCGACGTAACCTACGAGTTCCTCGCGGAAAGCGGGGGAACCGACTCCAAGCTCAGCATTCTCGAAATCGACGCGCGTGCGCGGGCCGTTGCTGCGGCCCTGCTCAGGGAAGCCGCACCGGGTTCCCGGGTCATGCTGCTCTATCCGCCCGGCGAACTGTTCGTGGTCGGGTTCCTGGCGACGCTCTATGCCGGAATGGTCGCTGTTCCGGTCTATCCGCCCGACCCGATGCGTATCGCCCGCACACTGCCGCGGCTCCGCGCGGTCGTGCAGAATTCCGATGCGCAGATCGTGGTCTCCACGGAGCTGGTCCAGGCATTCACTGCCGAACTATTCGGCCAGGCACCCGAGTTGGCGCGTCTGCCCTGGCTGGTCACGGAGCAGGTGATGCTGAGCGGGGCCGACGACTGGCGTCAGCCGGTGCTCGCTCCCGACTCCGTCGCCCTCCTGCAGTACACGTCCGGATCCACGGGCTCGCCGCGCGGCGTCGTCGTGACGCACGCGAACCTGCTGTCCAACGGCGGCGCGATCGCCGAGAGTTTCGGTCTGACCCCGGACGACGTCACCGTGTCCTGGCTGCCCTTCTACCACGACATGGGGCTGCTCGGCGGCGTCCTTCAGCCGATGCTCTCCGGCATATCGAACGTCCTGATGTCGCCGCTCGACTTCATGCGCCGTCCCATGCGCTGGCTGGAGACGATCGCCGAGCGCGGGGCGACGGTCAGCGGTGGTCCCAACTTCGCCTTCGATCTCTGTGTCAACAAGAGCACCGAGGCCGAGCGGGCGGGACTGGACCTGTCGAACTGGCGGGTGGCGTTCTGCGGGGCGGAGCCCGTCCGGCACCACACGCTGCAGCGTTTCTCCGACGCCTTCGCCGGCAGCGGCTTCGACGCGTCCGCGCTGCTGCCGTGCTACGGGCTCGCCGAGGCCACCCTCTTCGTCTCGGGCAGCGCTCGCGGGAACGGCGCGGAGCGCGCCCGGATCGACCGGCAGGCCCTGGAGAAGGGCAGCGCCGTCACGCGCGCGGACGGCGACCACGTGGTGTCCTCCGGCCGTGTCGCCACCGGTCACGAGATCGCGGTGGTGGATCCCGAGACGCGCAAGCGCGTCGCACCGGGCGGTGTGGGAGAGCTCTGGGTCAGCGGCCCGTCCGTCGCCACCGGGTACTGGGGCGACGACACCGCGACGGCCGGCACCTTCGCGGCGCGTATCGACGGCGAGCAGCGCCCCTTCCTCCGTACGGGCGACCTCGGGTTCACCCGGGACGAGCAGCTCTTCGTCACGGGCCGCCTCAAGGAAATGATGGTGATCCGGGGCCGTAACCTCTACGCCCACGACATCGAGGAGACCGCTCTTCTCGCCACGCCGTGGGCACGTCCCGGCTGCGGTGCGGTGTTCTCCGTCGAGGTGGAGGACGGCGAGCAGTGCGTCGTACTCCACGAGGTCAAGGCGGACACACCCGCCGAGCAGCTTGCGCAGGCCGCCGACGCGATCGCCGCGGCGGTCCTGGACGAGTACGGCGTGGCGGTGGCCGACGTCGTCCTGCTGAGCCCGCGCAGTCTGGCGAAGACGTCGAGCGGAAAGATCCAGCGCCTGGCAGGCCGGGCGTCGTACGTCGACGGTCTGGTCGAGGGCGAGTTGTACCGCAGGGCCTCGGCCGGCGGTCCTGCGGCCGGGGACGTCACCTTCGTGTTCCCGTCGCGCGCGGAGCTGTTGGAACTCCCGCAGGACGAGCGGATCGAGGAGATCGAGCGGAGCCTGAGCCGCACCGCCGGGCGGCCCGGTGACATGCCCCGGGCCACCACCGTCGCCGAGCTGAACCTCGACTCCCTCGCCGCGGTGGAGCTCGCCTTCCGCATCGAGGAGCACCTGGGTACCGTCGTCGACCCGACCCTGCTGCTGCGGCCGACGGCGCTGCGCGAGGTGGCGGTCGCGATCGACGCCCAACTGGCCCTCGCACCCCGCCCTTCGGCGCTGCCCGCGGCGGCCGGGGGCGTCGCGCACACCGGCCCGCTGTCGGCCGGACAGGAATCGCTGCTCTTCATCCGTGAGCTGGAAGGCCCGGACTGCCAGCAGAACGTATCCGTCGCGGTCAGGCTGGCGGGCCCCGCCGACCTGGACGTCCTCGCGGCAGCGGTACGTCGGCTCGGTGAGCGGCATCCGATCCTGACCTCGCGCTTCGGCACCGACGGCAGCCGTCGCCGCCAGGCGATCGGCTCCGGCGGGGTGTTCGCGCTGGAGGTCACCGACCTCACCGGACTGCCGGAGTCCGCGCTCCACGCGCGGGCGGACGCGTGTGCCCTCGAACCCTTCGACATCGAGGGCGGCGACGTCGCCCGGGCCCGGCTGTTCACCGGCGTCGGCGCACCCGTCCTGGTACTGGCGCAGCATCACGCGATCACCGACTTCTGGTCCGTGGTGACGCTGCTCGACGAACTGTCGAGCGTCTACGGCAGCCTGCTGGCCGGGCGGACTCCGCAGCTGCCGCCGGCCGTCGGCTACGAGGAGTTCGTCCGCTGGCAGCAGGACTACGAGCGTTCGCCCCAGTGGCAGGACGACGAGCGGTACTGGCTCGACCTGCTGGCCGGTGAGGTGCACGCCCCGACGCTGCCCTACCAGGAACGCCCGCAGGACGACCAGGGCGTCGCGCAGCACCGCGTCACCGTCGCTCCGCAGCTGCTCGCCCAGCTGGAAGCGATCGCCAGGGAGTGCGAGACGACGCTGTTCTCGGTCCTGCTGGCCGCGTTCGAGGTCCTCGTCGACGCCCACAGCGGAGACGGCGAGTTCATCGTCGGAGCGACGACGACCGGCCGTCCCGAGGCACGCTTCCGCAACACGCTCGGCTACTTCGTCAACACGATCCCGGTACGTGCGGAGCCCTCCGCCCACGCGTCCGTGGCCGAGCTGATCCGGGGGACCGGGCAGCAGTTGCGCGAGTCCCTGAGCCACCAGCACTTCCCGTACAGCCGTCTGGTCGAACTGCTGCGGGCACGCGGCAACGCGTCCGCGGTGGTCAACGCGGCGGTCGTCTTCGAGCGCCCGCACAACGCGGTCGGGAACGACGTCACTTCGGTGATGTTCGGGGCCGGTACGCGGTCGGCGGAGCTGGGTGACCTGACGCTGGAGCCCTTCCCGGTCGGTGTGCTCGCCTCCCAGTTCGACATCACCCTGCACGCCGTCCCGGTCGACGACGCGCTGCTCGCCCATCTGCTGGTGCGCGCCGACCGGTTCGACCCGGCCTTCGCCGAGCAGTTGGCGCAGCAGTACCTCGATCTGCTCGGTCAGATCGCGTCCCGGCGCGAGGCGCCGGTCGGAGCGCTGCGTCTCGCCGGTGCGGCGCAGTCGCTCGCCCGCGCCGATGTCGCGGCCCGGACCGTGCCGGGGGTGACGTCGGTCCACGAGCTCTTCGAGGCGACGGCCGAGCGCACGCCCGAGGCCCTCGCGCTGGTCTCCGGGGACCTCGAACTCTCCTACGCGCAGGTGGAGAGCGCGGCCAACCGCCTCGCCCACGCGTTGCGGCGGGAGGGGCTGCGCCCCGAGGACACGGTGGGTCTGTGTCTGCGGCGCTCCCCCGAGCTCGTCGTCGCGATGCTGGCCGTCATGAAGTCGGGGGCCGCGTTCGTCCCCCTCGACCCCGGTCTGCCGCAGGCCCGCCTCGCGGACATGGTCAGCGACGCACGGTGTGCGCGCATCCTCTGCCACGAGGCGACCGCCGAGCTCGCCGGTGCGCTGGGCGCCACGATGCGTGTCGACGAGGAGGACGGCTCCGGAGCGCTCCTGCCCGACGACCGGCCCGCACTCACCGTCGGCGACTCCAGCCTCGCCTACGTCATCTTCACCTCCGGCTCGACCGGTCGGCCCAAGGGTGTGCAGATCGAGCACCGCTCGCTGCTGAGCTATCTGCGGTCCTTCCTCGACACGTTCGACGTCGTCGCCGGTGACCGCGTGCTCCAGTTCGCGCCCCTGACCTTCGACCCGTGCCTGGAGGAGATCTTCTCCACCTGGATCCAGGGGGCGACGCTCGTCCTGCGCGACGAGGCGGTGCTGGACTCGCCCGAGCACTTCTGGACCTGGTGCGAGGAGCAGCAGCTCACCCTGGTCGACATTCCCACGGCCTTCTTCCATGTCCTGGTCACCGCGCTCGACAGCGGCGTCGAGGTGCCGAAGGCCCTCCGCTCGATCCTCATCGGCGGTGAGGCCGCGCACCCCGACAAGCTCGCCCAGTGGTTCGCCGCCGATCGCGCGCACGTCTCCCTGTACAACCGCTGGGGCACGACCGAGACCACGGTCTGCTCCACCATCGCGCTGCTGGGTCCGGAGTCGGGCCGCGTCGCCCGCGCCCGGGACATCTCCGTGGGCGCCGACATGACCGACGCGGTCATCCATGTGCTCGACTCCTCCCTCGAACCCGTGGCCGACGGCGTGGTGGGCGAGGCGTACATCGGTGGCGTGGGCGTCGGACGTGGATACGCCTCGGCTCCCCGCAAGACGGCGGAACGATTCGTCCCGGACCCCTTCTCCTCGGCTCCCGGCCGCCGGCTGTACGCGACGGGCGACCTCGTACGCCGCTCCGCCGACGGCGAGCTCCGCTACATCGGCCGGGCCGACCAGCAGGTCAAGGTCCGCGGCTACCGCATCGAGCTCGGCGAGGTCGACGTGGCGCTGCGCCGCCACCCCGAGGTCGCCGAGGCAGCGGTCGTGGCCTCGCGGGCCTCGGGCGAGACGGAGCTGATCGCGGCCGTCACGGGCGACGGCATCGACGTCGAGGGACTGCGCGACTGGCTGCACCAGGAGCTCCCCGGCTACATGGTCCCGACCCGGCTGTTCGTCCTCGGCCACATCCCGCTGACCTCGAACGGCAAGGTCGACGCCGACGCGGTCCGCGAGCACGCGCACGCGGCGGCCCACTCGGTCGAATCGGCGGCCATGACCCCGGTGGAGACGAGGCTCGCGGCCGTCTGGCGCGAGGTGCTCGATGTCGCCGGCGTGGGACTCGACGACGACTTCTTCGCCCTGGGCGGGCACTCGCTGCGCGCGGCGGACCTCAACACGCGGGTGCGCAAGGAGTTCGGCGTCAAGCCGCCCCTGCGGATGTTCTTCGAGTCGGTCACCGTGCGCGCCCAGGCCGCGCGGCTGGCCGAGCTCGCTCCCGCCGACGCGGTCTCCGGCCGGGAGCTGCCGGCGCCAGTCGTCGCGGCCGAGCCGCGTCTGTCGCTCGGCCAGCGGCGGCTGTGGTTCCTGGAGAAGTTCGCCCCCGGTTCCAGTGCCTACGTGGTACCCGGCGTCCTGCGGCTGTACGGGGCCCTCGACCGCGACGTCCTCCGGAGCGCCCTGGACACGATCGTGTCCCGCCACTCCGCGCTGCGTACCGGTTTCCGTGACGAGGGCGGCACACCGGTGGCCTTCGTCCGCGAGGACCTCGCCTGCCCGTTCGAGATCGTCGACCGGACGGCGATCGCCCCGGTGCTGCGCGAGTCCGAACTGACCTCGCTGGCCTCCGCATACGCGCGCAGCGCCTTCGCGCTCGACGAGCCGCCGCTCGTGCGGGCGGCCCTCGTGGAGTTCGCGGACGACGAGTCGGCGCTGCTGCTCGCCTTCCACCACATCGTCTCCGACGGCCGCTCGATGGAGATCATCGCGGGTGAGCTGGCCGAGCTGTACGGCCGTCGCACACGGGGCGACGACGAGGTGCCGCCCGCGCTCACCTACGACTGCGCACAGTGGGCGGCCGACGAGAGCGCCCGGCTGGAGTCCGCCGACGGGCAGCGCGGCCTGGAGTTCTGGACGCGGCACCTGAGCGGCGCTCCGCGCGCGCTCGACCTGCCCGTCGACCGCCCCCGGCCGGCGCTGCAGACCTTCACCGGTGACCGGGTCCCGCTGGTCCTGAGCCCGGAGGACTCCGCTCTGCTGCGCGGCCTCGCGCGGGAGCAGCGGGCGACCGTGTTCATGGCACTCTCGGCGTGCATGGCCTCGACCCTGGCGCGGCTGTCCGGCCAGGAGCGTGTGGTCATTGGTGTGCCGGACGCGAACCGTCCGGACGACGGGGCGTACGACGACGTCGTCGGCTTCTTCGTGAACACCGTTCCGCTGTGCTTCGAGGCAGCGGCCGGCGACAGCGCCAGGAAGCTCGTCGACCGGGCGCGCTCGACGACGCTGGAGGCGATGGCGTGGAACTGGGTTCCGTTCTCCGCCATTGTCGAGGCGGTCGGCCACGACCGTGATCCGAGCCGGAGTCCGGTCTTCCAGGCGATCCTCGACGTCCGCAGCGGGGCACTGCCCACGCCGGCCATTCCCGGTCTGCGCGTGGAGACCGCGCCGTTGTACACCGGCACGGCGAAGACCGACCTGACCTTCGAGATCACGGACGACGGGGCCGCGCTGACGGGCTGGCTCGAGTACAACGCGGACCTGTTCCTGCCGGAGTCCGCCCAGCAGATCGCGCGGCTCTTCACCGAGACGGCGCGGGCGATGGCGCACGAGCCGGACCGCGGCATCTCGACCCCGGCCGCGACCGCGGTTCTCGCGCACTGGCCGGCGGTCACGGAGAGCGCGGACGTTCCCTGGGCGGCTGCCGCGGGCGAGCCGGACGAGACGTTCTGGGCGCGGTTCGACCGGGTGGCCGACGCCCGTTCCGGCGCGGTCGCGCTGGAGAGCGACGACCGCACGCTGACGTACGGGGACGTACGGACCCTGGTCGAGCGGATCGCCGGTGTCGTCGCACGACGGTTCGCGGTCGCTCCGGGCGATGTGGTCGCCGTGGCGGTGGAGCCGTCCGTCGAAGCCGTGCTCGCCGTCCTCGCCGTCCAGCGGTGCGGTGCGGCGTACCTGCCGATCGACCCCGCGTACCCGGCGGAGCGCAAGGCGTTCATGCTCGCCGACTCGGGGGCGCTCGGCACCGTGACCCGAGAGCTCGTCGAAGAGGCGCTCAGCGCGCCCGAGGTGGCGCATCCGCTGCCGGACGTCCGGCCCGATTCGGCCGCGTACCTCATGTACACCTCCGGCTCCACGGGCCGGCCCAAGGGCGTCCTGATCTCGCACCGCAGCCTCGCCAACCTGGCCCTCGCCCAGGCCGGTTGCTTCGGCATCACCGCGGATTCGCGGATGCTGCAGTTCGCCAGCATGAGCTTCGACGCCTCGGTCTGGGAGATCTTCCCGACGCTCGCCTCCGGAGGCACCCTGTGCGTCGTCGCACGGGACCACGCACTGGTCGGCGAGACCCTGGCGCAGGTCCTGGAGGACCGCGCCGTCACGGTCTGCCTGCTGCCGCCTTCGGTGATCGCCTCGCTCCCCGTCCGCGCGCTGCCCCGGCTCGAGACGCTCGTCTCGGGCGGGGAGGCGGCCCGCAGCGAGCTGATCGCGCGCTGGCAGCCGGGCCGCCGCTTCGTCAACGCGTACGGGCCGACCGAGGGCACCGTCGCGGTCACCGCGTCCGAGTGCCTGCCGAACCGTCCCGTATCGCTGGGATCGGTGCTGCCGGGCGCCACCACCTACGTCCTCGACGCCGCCCGGCGTCCGGTGGTGACGGGTGCGATCGGTGAACTCCACATCGGTGGAGCCGGGTTGGCACTCGGCTACCACAACCGGCCCGAGCTGACCGCGGCGCACTTCCTCCCTGACCCGTTCTCGGACGCCCCCGGTGCGCGTATGTACCGGACGGGCGACCTCGTCCGTCTGCGCGCCGACGGAACGCTTGACTACTGCGGCCGTTCCGACAGCCAGGTCAAGCTGCGCGGCTACCGGATCGAGCCGACGGAGATCGAGTCGGTGCTGCTCGCGGACTCCGCGGTGTCCGAGGCGGTGGTGAGGCCGATGGACGGGGTGCTGGTCGCCTACGTCGAGACCGCCGACCCTGCCCTCACGCCGGCCGTGTTCGCGGAGCGCTGCACGGCCGCGCTGCCCGCCCACATGGTGCCGGCCGCCTTCGTCGTACGCCCGGAACTGCCGCGTCTGCCGGGCGGCAAGGCCGACACCGGCCGGTTCGGACGCCCGCAGCGCGACGACTACGTCAGCGGCGGCTTCACCCGCCTCGCATCGGACACCGAGCGCACGATCGGCCGCATCTGGTCCGAGGTCCTGGAGATCGGGACGATCGGCAGCAGCGACGACTTCTTCGCGATCGGCGGGCATTCCCTGCTCGCGACGGTGATCACCTCCCGGGTGAGCGAGGACCTGGGCCGCGACATCCCGCTGCGGGCGCTGTTCGAGGCCCCCGTGCTGCGCGAGTACGCCGCCCTCTGCGAGAGCGCGCTGCCCGGCGCCACGGCGGGTGCCATCGCGGCCCACGCCTGTGGTGACGACGCACCGCTGTCACTCATGCAGGAACGCCTGTGGATTCTGGAGGAGCTCGAACGGGGCTCCGGACAGCCCGACGCGTCCAGCGGCCTGTACCACCTGGCCGGCGCGATCCGGCTCACCGGCGTCCTCGACGAGAGCGCGCTGCAACGGGCGGTCACCCGCCTGGTGGAACGCCACACGACGCTGCGCACGACGCTGTCGGACGACGGCGAGGCGCTGACCCAGCGCACGCACGACCACGTCGAGGTCAGCCTGTCCCGGTCGGCGCTGACGGCGGCCACCGCCGAACAACGCGCGGCCGAGGCGATGGACTTCGTGGCGCGCGAGGCGACGACCCCGATGGACCTGGCGACCGGACCGCTGCTGCGCGTGCGCCTGCTGGAGATCGAGCCCGACGACGCCGTTCTCGTTCTGACGCTCCATCACATCGTGGGCGACGGCTGGTCGATGGAGATCCTCAAGCGGGATCTCACGCACTTCTACACCGACGAGGTGAGCCGGGAGGTGATCGATCCACTGCCTCCGCTGGAGGTGACGTACGAGCAGTTCGCCCGGTGGCAGCGCCACCAGCTGGACTCGGGTGCGCTCGACGGGTCCGTCGCGTACTGGTGCGAGCAGCTCGACGGTCTGCCCCGGCTCAGCCTGCCGATGGCCCGCAAGACGTCGGAGCCCGCGACCGCGCGGGGCAACCGGGTGCGGGCGGAGATCCCGGCCGGCCTGCGCTCGGAGATCGAGCGGCTGGCCACGGGTTCCGGTGCGACGACCTTCATGGTTCTGGCCGCCGCGCTCCAGGTCACGCTGGGCCGTCTCGCCGGCCAGCGCGACTTCGCGATCGGTGTGCCCATCGCCGGCCGGCGCCACCGCGAGGTGGAGGACCTCATCGGCTTCTTCATCAACTCGGTGGTGCTGCGCGCCGATCTCTCCGAGAACCCGTCCTTCGCCGAACTGCTCGGACGGGTCCGGGCGTCGACGCTCGATGCCTACGAGCACCAGGACGTGCCGTTCGAGACGCTGGTCGGGAAACTCGCTCCGGAACGCGATCTGACCACGACCCCGCTGTTCCAGGTCTACCTCAACATGCTCAACATCCCGCAGCAGAAGGCCGGGCTGCCGGGCCTGGAGGTCAGTGCGTTCTCCGTGCCCGACCTGGGCGCCAAGTTCGATCTGACCTTCTACGTGGAGCCCGCCGGCGAGCAGCTCTCGCTCGACCTGGTGTACGCCGCCGACCGGTTCGACGAGCCGGTCATGGACGAGCTGCTCGCCCAGTGGGTCCGCGTCCTGGAACAGGCCGTCGCCGACAGCGGACAGGCCATCGACTCGCTGCGGCTGGACACCCCGACGGCGCGGCAGCAGCTGCCCGACCCGGCGGAGCCCCTGGACGGGACCTGGTTCGGTTCCGTCGTCGAGCAGTTCGAGAGCTGGGCGGCGCGCGAGCCGCGGCGCGTCGCCATCAGCGAACCGGGACAGGACCTCAACTACGGTGACCTCGCGTGGGGTACGTCGGCCCTGGCCGGCATCCTGTCGCAGAACGGCGTCGCCAAGGGTGACGTGGTCGCCATCTACGGCGAGCGGTGCGCCTCGCTCGTGTGGGCGATCCTCTCCGTCATGCGGACCGGTGCCTCGTTCGCCGTTCTCGACCCCAGCTATCCCGCCCACCGCATCGCCGACTGTCTGGCCGTGGCCAGGCCGACCGCCTTCCTGCAGCTGGAGAGCGCGGGGACCGTTCCGCTCGCCGTGGAGAGTGCCCTCCAGGAGCACGGGCTGCGATGCCGCTTCGAGCTTCCGACGAACCTCGACGACGCCCGGCACCTGCTCCCGCAGGGCCTGGAACCGCCGGAAGCCGTAGCGGTGGGGCCGCGGGACTGCGCGTACATCGCCTTCACCTCCGGATCCACCGGAAAGCCCAAGGGCATCCGCGGCTCCCACGGCTCCCTCACGCACTTCGTGCCGTGGATGGCCGAGACCTTCGGGCTGCGCGACACCGACCGCTACAGCATGCTGTCCGGGATCAGCCACGACCCGCTGCACCGCGAGGTGTTCACACCGCTGGTGACGGGGGCGACGATCTGCGTCCCCGCTCAGGTGGACGTCGAGACGCCGGGACGGCTGGCGCAGTGGTTCCGCACCCAGCAGATCTCGGTCAGCCACCTCACCCCGCCCATGGCGCGCCTCTTCGACCAGCTGACGATCGCGCCGGGCACCATGCCGTGGCTGGAGCGGGTCTTCTTCCTCGGCGACGCGCTCACCAGCCGCGACGTACGGGCCATCACCCGCATGGCGGGCTCGGCCACCTGCGTCAACCTGTACGGCTCCACCGAGTCGCAGCGGGCTGTCGGATACTTCGTCGTCCCGGCGGCCGACGGAGTCGCCGACGAGGACCCCGGGGTGACCTATCCGCTCGGGCGGGGCATGAAGGACGTCCAGCTCCTCGTCCTCAACGCAGCGGGGAACCAGGCGGGCATCGGCGAAGCCGGTGAGATCGTCATCCGCTCGCCGCACCTCGCCCTCGGATACGCCCACGACCCGGAGCTCAGCGCCGCCAAGTTCCTGCGCGGGCCGTTCACCGACCTGGAGGACGACCGTGTGTACCGCACGGGCGACCTGGGCCGCTATCTGCCCGACGGGTCCGTCACCTCGCTCGGACGGGCCGACAACCAGGTCAAGATCCGCGGCTACCGCGTCGAGATGGACGAGGTGCAGCGGGCGATGCGCGCCGTGCCCGGCGTACAGGACGCCCTCGTCGTCGCCCGGGAGGACGCGAGCGGGGAGACCTCCCTGATCGGCTACATGGTGACGAAGCCCGGCGCGAAGGTGGCCGGTCACGAGGTGAAGGCCGCCGTGGGCGCGCGCCTCCCGTCGTACATGGTGCCCGCGTTCGTCGTGCCGCTGGACGCGTTCCCGCTGACGCCCAACCGCAAGATCGACCGGGCGGCGCTCCCCGAGCCGTCCAGCCTGCCGGGAACGCACGAGGACGGGCAGCAGGCGGTGGTGTCCCCCACCGAGGAGCTGGTCGCCGGCGTGTGGCAGGACGTGCTGGGTGCTCCCCGCGTGCTGCCCGACGACAACTTCTTCAACCTGGGCGGGCATTCGCTGATGGCGACACAGGTCGTCTCCCGCGTCCGCCGGGTGTTCGGCTGCGAGATCGCGCTGCGCACCCTGTTCGAGAAGCAGACGGTCCGGCAGCTCGCCGCGCACATCGACTCCATAGCCGGTGGCACGACACCGTCCGCTCCGATCGTCGCCCTGCCCCGCACCGGTCCGCTCCCCTCCTCGTACGGGCAGGAGCGGCTGTGGATCCTGGACCAGCTCGAAGGCGAGACCGGGGCCTACAACAGCCCCACGGTCGTGCGGATGCGCGGTCCGCTCGACCGGGAGGCGCTGTCCGCGACGCTGGACGAGCTCGTCCAGCGCCACGAGGTGCTGCGGACGCGCCTGGTCATGAACGAGGGGACGGTGCAGCAGATCGTCGAGGACGGCGCGGGCATGACCATGCCGCTCGACTTCGTCGACCTGAGCGCCGAGCCCGCGGAGACGGTCGAGCAGCGCTGGCAGACCTGCGTCGAGGAAGCGGCGAAGACCCGCTTCGACCTCGGCCGGGCACCGCTGGAGAGGGCGACCCTCATCCGCGTCTCCGCCGAGGACCACGTGGTCGTCCTCACCGTCCACCACGTGGTGGCCGACGGCTGGGGGCTCCAGATCGTCGTACGCGACTTCGCGGCGCTCTACCGGGCGCGGTGCCACGGCACGGATTCCCCGCTTCCCGTGCTGGACGTGCAGTACGCCGACTGGTCGAGCTGGCAGCGGGCCCGCGTCGAACAGGGCGACTACGACGCGCAGCTCGACTTCTGGCGCGAGACGCTCGCGGAGGCTCCGTCGCTGCTGGAGTTCCCGGCGCAGCTGCCGCGGCCCGCGACGATGACGAACCGGGGCCGGACGGTGCGCCGCGTCATCTCCGGCGAGCTGGTCGACGGGGTCCGCCGGATCGGGCGCGAGCACAACGCGACGCTGTTCATGACGCTGCTCGCCGCGTTCAACTGCCAGCTGCACCGCTACAGCGGGGCGCAGGACATCGCCGTAGCCACTCCGGTGTCGACGCGTTCCGTCGAGATCGAGGACGTGGTCGGGTTCTTCGTGAACACGATCGTGTTCCGCAACCGGCTGTCGGGACAGGACCCCTTCACGGACCTGCTGGACCGCGTGCGCGCCACGACGCTGGCCGCCTACGCCAACCAGGACGTGCCCTTCGACCGGGTCGTGGACGCGCTGCAGCCCAACCGCGACCTGAGCATGAGCCCGCTGTTCCAGGTCATGTTCACGCTGCACAACGCTCCGTACTCGGAGATCGACCTCGGCGACCTCGTGCTGGAACGGCTGCACGCGCCGACCAGTACCGCCAAGTTCGACGTCAGTCTCGACCTCGCGGAGGACGCGGACGGCCTGCACGCGATGCTGGAACTCAACGCCGACCTGTTCGAGCCGGAGGCGGGCGAGCAGCTCCTCGACCACTTCGAGGCCCTGCTGACCAGCATCGTCGACGATCCGCGGAACACCGTGGCCGGGCTGGAGATCCGGCCGGCGGACGAGGCCAGGTCGCAGAACGCGCTGGCCACGGGGCCGGATGCCTTCACGCCGCCGGCCACGGCCGAGGCGCTGGAGCACTGGGCGCGGGTGACCCCGGACGCACCGGCCGTCATCGACGGCGACCGCGTCTGGAGCTACCGCGAGCTGCGCGACCGCGTGGCGGCGCTGGCCGAGCGGCTGTCCGGGGCGGCCACCACGGCCGAGCCGGCCGTCGTGGTGTGCGCGGAACGGTCCGCGCAGTACATCGTGGCCGCCCTCGCCTGCGGTGAGATCGGGGCGACGTACGTCCCGGTCAGCCCGGCCGTCCCCGACCGGCGGATCGCTTCGGTGCTGGAGCGGCTGGGTGAGGTCGTCGCCGTGACGGACGACGAGCAGTCGGCCCGGGTGGCCGCTCTGCTCGGCACCGGCGCACGCGACGGCTCCCACCTGATCCTCGACGAGGGCCCGGCCACGGCCGGGTCGCGGACACTGGGACTGCGGAAGCTCCACCCTCGTCAGCGCGCCTACGTCATCTTCACCTCGGGAACGACCGGTGAGCCCAAGGGCGTGGAGGTCGAACAGGCCGGTCTGCTGAACCACTTGGAGCTGATGGCCCACGAGCTGGAACTGTCGCAGGGCGACGTCGTCGCGCAGACCGCCTCCCAGTCGTTCGACATCTCGGTCTGGCAGATGCTCGTCGCCGTGATGCGCGGAGCGACGACGGTCGTCAGCCGTGACGACACCAGCCGCGACGCCGGAGCGCTGATCACGCTGGTGCGGGAGCGGAACGTCAGTGTGCTGCAACTCGTGCCCGGCATGATCAGGGCCCTTCTCGACCAGGCCGCGGAGGAGGACCTGCGCGGGCTGCGGTTCCTGATCGCGACCGGTGAGGCCCTGCCGCCGGACCTGTGCGCCCGATGGCTGCACCGTTTCCCCGGTATCCCGCTCGTGAACGCCTACGGTCCCGCGGAGTGTTCGGACGACACCCACCTCGTCGTCCTGACGCCGCAGCCCGCCGACCGGGCCGTCACGATCGGCCGCCCCGTCGCGGGTGTCACCAGCCATGTCGTGGACGCGGAAGGCCGGTCCGTGCCGTTCGGTGTGCCCGGCGAGCTGGCCATCGGCGGCCTCGCCGTGGGGCGCGGCTATCTCGGTGACCCGCGGGCCACCGCGGAGCGCTTCGTCCCCGATCCGCACTCCGCCGTCCCGGGGGCGCGGCTCTACCGCACCGGCGACCGTGCCCGCCTGCTGCGCGACGGCCGGCTGGAGTTCCTCGGCCGGCTCGACGACCAACTGAAGGTCCGGGGCTTCCGGATCGAGGCCGGTGAGGTCGAGACGGCCCTGTGCGAGCTGCCCGGGGTGACCGAGGCGGCCGTCGTCCTGCGTGACCTGGACGGGCAGTCCATCCTCATCGGCTGTCTCGGCGGCAGTGAACGCGACCCCGCCGT